>CAYRTW010000301.1:0-5818 GCA_964426935.1 uncultured Rickettsiales bacterium | reverse complement strand
CCAGATATCCCACCATGAAGTAGGCCCGGGTCTCGAATCCCAGGGAGGCCGCCCTTTGGAAGCCATCCTCGATCTGCTCCCGGGTGACCTCCTTGACCATGCGGTCCAGGATGCGCTGGCTTCCCGACTCCACCCCCAGGTGAAGGGTCTTGCAACCCGCGGCCTTCAAGGCCAGCAAGACCTCCTGATCCAGGCAGTCCACTCGGGTCCGCACGTTGAAGTTGAACCGGAGCCCCCGATCCTCGATGTCCCGGCAGATGGCGATGCAGCGGCGGCGATTGAGGGTGAAGGTCTCGTCAAACATCATCACTTCCTTGGCGGCGAAGCGATGCAGGTGATCCTCGATCTCGTCCACCACGTTGGTGACGGAGCGCCACCGGTACCTCCCGGTGTAGACCTGGGAACAGAATCCGCACTGGTAGGGGCAGCCCCGGCTGGAGATGAGGGTGGTGAAGGGGTGGGCCACCGTCATGGAGTGGTAGCGGGGGACGGGGAGGAGATCCAGGGCGGCGAAGGGGAGTTTGTCCAGATCCTGGAGGGGAGGAGGAGGCGGATTCACCTTGACCTGCCCGTCCACCCGGAGCACCACCCCCGGGGCGTCCTCCCAACTGCGGCCCTCGGCGAAGCGCTCCACCAGATCCAACATGGGCTCTTCGCCGTCTCCCACCACGCAGGCGTCCACGCACTCGTGGACCATGGTCTCCGGGGCGTAGAGGCTGCAATGGGGGCCCCCGAACACCACCGGCACATGGGGGAGGACTCGTTTGGACTCTCGGGCCACCTGAAGGGCACAGGCGAGGCCCATGGTCTTGACGGTGACCCCCACGATGTCAGGGTCGGAGCGGGCGATCCAATCGCCGATCTGGTGGGGGTGGATGTTCAGGACGTGAACGTCGAGGAGCTCTACCGGCCAGCCATGCTGGCGCAGCCACGCCCCCACCGTGGCGATCCCCAACGGCGGATAGACCCCCAACCGGTCGTTGGCCCGGGGGGACATGGGCTGCTGGTTCATGTTCTCGTGATACTTCACGAGGAGCGTCTTGGGCTTGCGGCGGTGGCGCCCGCGACGCGGGGTGATACCCATGGGCTGGCTCCCCAAGGCCGGCGGGTGACTTCGCCCGGCCCGGATGAAGCAATCTAGCATAGGGAGGGGCTCCCCGCTCCCCGCGCCCTTCCCCGGAAAAGGACCCGACCGTAGTAGACTCCACCCCATGCGCGTGCTGGTGACCGGTGCCTCGGGAGGAGTGGGAGCCAACGTGGCGGAAGAGGCCGCCCTGGCCGGCCACGAGGTGCGGGTATTGGTGCGAAAGACCAGCTCCCGGGAGGCGCTACGGGGGATCCCCTGTCAGGAGTTCGTGGGGGATGTGCTGGATCTCGATTCCCTGCCCGAGGCGATGGAGGGGTGTGAGGCGGTGTTTCACGTCGCGGGAGTCTACGACCCGGGGTCAGGAGGGGAAGACCGAATGAACAGGCTGCATCGAGAGGGGACCCGGAACGTATGCAGGGCAGCTTCCAGCGCCGGGGTAAGGCGGCTCATCCACACCTCGTCGGGGATCACCTGTGCCTACGGGCCGAAGGAGAGGCCCGGGAGGGTGGGAGACGACCCCGAACCAGGGGCGGCAGATTTTCGTGGCCCGTTGCGCACCTATTACCTGAGCAAGAAGGAGGGGGAAGGCATTGCTTTGGAGGCCGGTCGTCACGGACGCATGGAAACGGTGGTGGTCCACCCCTGTTTCGTCCTGGGAGCCCGGGACGTTCATGTCACCTCCGGGGCGTTGATACAAAAAACCATGCGCTCACCGATTCCCCTGGTACCCCCGGGTGGAAATACCTTCATCACCGGCCGGGACTGCGCCCGAGGGCACCTGGGAGCCCTGGTACGGGGGGAGGCCAGCGCCCGATACATCCTGGGGGCGTGGCCCCTCCTGTATTCAGAGATTTCCCAAGTGATTTTGGATGTTTCAGGCCGTCGTGGTCCAGTGATTACCGTGCCGGCGTCCGTCCTGCGAGCGGCTGCCAGAGCCTCTCAGACCCTGGTTGCCGCCTGGCCTCGGGCGGGACAATGGGTCGATCCCTATACCCTGCCTCAGTTGGGGAAATTTCGAGCGTGGAGGGAAGAGAGGCTGGCCTGGCTTTTGGGGAGGGAGCCGGAGGGGATGGAAGTGGGGGTGAGAGAGGCGTTGACGTGGTATGGGAGGGGAGAGGGTTGACGGAGCCGCTCCCTTCATGAAGCCAAGGAACGTGGCCCGAACTTGAATCCGCCGCCCCTGATTCGCCGGGCTGAACCCCTCGATCCGCCATTCGCCGCAGACCTCATCCCGCCCTGGTGGGGACTCCCTCCCTCTCTCCCCATGTTACCCTTCCCCCGTGAGCGCTCTGCCCCCCAGCCCACCGCCCCTTCCTCCCCCGTTTCCTCCCCGGGGATACCCCGGCCCCCCTCCCCTCCCCCATCCAGGGGGAAGCGTCACCGTCTATCTGGAGCCTCCCCCTGGCATGGTCGGGCCCCCCTCTCTCCAGCCCCCTTCCTTGCTGAGGCGCTTGCGGGCCTTGTTTCAGCGCCGACCCGTGGCGATTCCTCCTCCCCACTCCCTTCCCTCCTTCGTACCTTCGTCGACGGCCTCCCACGAGGCCCTCCTTCCCCTCTCCTCAGAGTTTCGCTTTTCCCACGGGCCGGTTCCTGAGGGGGCCCCCCTGGTGGGACGCCGCTCCGAGTTGCAGTCCCTGGTGGACCGGGTGGTGTTTTCCAATGGTGGGGCGTTTCTCATCACCGGCTATCGGGGCGTGGGCAAGACCTCCTTCGTCAACCACCTCCTCCACCAGTTGGGCAAGACCCTGAAGGACCGCCAGGAGGTCCTGGGCAGGGCGAGGCTGGTGGCGGTTCACTTGAACCTGGCCCGGGCGTTGAGCCCTGGCGAGTTGATGCACCATGTGGTCCGGGGGGTCCATGAGAAATTGCGGGAGGAGGGGATTTTCCCTTTGCTGAATCCAGAGTTGCGCCAGAAGCTGGACCTGGCCTGGTGGCGGACCTCAGTCAACATCACTCGCAAGACCGGAGAGAGTTGGGAGAGATCCATGGGACTCCCCAAGTTCGGCGCTTCCCTGGGGGTGATTCAGGGGAGCATGGATGCCTCCCTCTCCAGCAAGAAGGGGGGCTCGGACAATTTGGAGGTGGCCTTCCACGGATACGACGACAAGGCCGCCGAAAGGGATGTCATCCACATTTCCCAGTCCCTGTCTTCCGCGTGCCTCGAAGAGACGGCGCGTGGATGGTGGCGGTGGAGCCCCCGCGCATCCCCTCCTCCTCACACCCGCCTCAAGGTGGTGTTCGTGTTCGATGAGGTAGACAAGCTGGAGGCTCCCCGAGGCTCGGAGGCCCACGCCACCGGCCTGGATGAGGTGTTGGGGACCCTGAAGAGCCTGTTCACCACTTCGGGGATCTCCTTTGTGTTCATTGCCGGTCGGGATCTCCACGAGAGGTGGCAGGAGGACGTGGGACGGGGGGACAGCGTGCTGGAGAGCGTGTTCTGCTTCGATCAGTACCTGCCCTGTCTGTGGAGCGGCGCCGAGGAGATCGTGAACGGACTGGTGGAGCCCCATGTCTGGACGAGACGAGGGCAGGGAGCCTTGAGGGGATGGTTTTGCAAGCACCTTCAGTTCCTGGGGAGGGGGATTCCTCGGCGAATCCTGAGAGAATTCAACAGCTACGTGCTGTGGCACGAATCCTCCCCCGTCCTCGCCTTCTCCCGCTCCGACATCCGCCGCTTTCGATTCCACGCCAATCTGGTGGACCGCCTGGAGGCGCACCAGGGAAGTCTCTGGGGGGAGGAGACCGGGGACCTACGCGGGGCGGCCCGGGATCGAAAACGGTTGGGGCTTCACTATTTCCTGGATTGGGTGCTCCGGCAGGGACCCCGGGAGTTCACCGCCGTCGATGCCCTCTCCGCATCACGACACCTGGATGCTCGCATCGCTCCGGGGGAGGATGTGGCCAGCTCGGTGGTTTCCCAGGTGCTCTCCCTCCTGGGCACCGAGGGATACCTGGATCAGATGGCCGAGCCGGTAGACGCGGTGGCCATCGGGGATCTGGCCGCCCCCCGACCCCTTCGGTATCGCCTCTCTCCCCGGCGTCTGGCGGAGATGGGGGATCCGGGGCCCGGCGCAGAAGGGGTGGTCCCCAAGCCTCTCGGCACACCGGATCGCATCGGGAGGTATCGGATCCTGGGGATCGCCGGGAGAGGAGGGATGGGCACGGTCTACCGAGCCTGGGATGAGGTCCGGCAGCAGGCGGTGGCGGTCAAGACCCTGGATCCCGCCCTGGCGGGGAACGCGGTGGCAGCGTGGAGGTTGAGGCGAGAAGGAGAACTCCTGAAGCGGATACAAGGTAATGATATCGTTCAGTTTTTTGATATGGGAGACACGGAAGATGGTCGCCCCTATCTGGTCATGGCCCTGATCAATGGCCCCACCCTCGCCGACCTGCTCCGCCACCAGGGAGGACACCTCGACTTCGATCTGGCCATGACCCTGGCCACCCGCATCGCCGCAGTGCTGGGGCATGTTCACCGCCTGGGGGTGTGCCGGGTGGACTTGAAGCCGGCCAACGTGCTGCTGGATGCCTCGGGGAAGTTGTATCTGCTGGACTTCGGCATCGCCCGCCAGGTGGGCTCCGGAGAAGAAGGAGGTCCTCGGGGAGGGCTGGACCGAGGGGACGAGCCGGGGGGCGGAGACCAGACCCGCAGTGGGGTGGTGGTAGGAACCCCCTTCTACATGGCCCCCGAGCAGGTGCGGGGAGGTCCGGTGGATCCCAAGGTGGACCTGTATTCCCTGGGGGTCCTCCTCTACGAGATGCTGTGGGGAGGTCTGCCCCACGGGAGCTCTGAGGATTCCCCGTTGGCGTACACGGTGAAGGTGTTGAATGATGAGGTCCGACCGGTTCCTGAAGGAGGAGGGATCCCTGCGGGCTTGAAGGATCTGGTGACCCGCTCCCTGCTGGCCAGGGAACCCGCCGAGAGGCTGGAATCGGCGGAGGCCTTCCTCGGCGAGGTGAAGAAGTTCCCCTGGCAAACGGTGGATCTGGCCCAGGTGATAACGGCGGTGATGAACACCCGCCAGAAGGAGGCGGAGAGGGACGAGGTCTCCACCAACTGGGTCGACCCTCCCAAGGATCAGGAGGCGAAGGAAGGGGGGGACTCTCCGCCACCCGCCCCGGCCTTTCCCGCTTCTCCCGGTGCTCCCCCTCCGGTCGCCCCTCAGCCGGCTCCTCTTCCCCCTCCCTCCCCGGCCCGAGAGGGGGCTCTCTTCCCCTCCTCGCTGGGGCTGCCGCCAGACCCGGTTCCCGAGGAACCCGTCCCCCCCCGTTCGCGTTCGATCCTCGAATCCCTCTTGGGGACGATGCCAGCCCCGGTCCCCTCCGCTCCTGTGCCTGCCTATCCCTTCCCGGATGCAGACCCCCCCTCCAGGCCCCCCTCGGCCCCAGGCCCCCTCACTCCCGAGTTTCGGGACGAGGTCCCCGCTCCGCCGAATCTTCTCGATGTCATCCTCGGTGCCAAGGAAGGGGCCAGCCAGGAGAGGGCCCCGGAGTTTCAGGATCTGCTCTCCTCCCTGCGGGTTTCCCGAGCTTCCGTCTCCTCCTCCAAGGGGGTCCCTCCTTCCCCGGCTCGCATCGAGTTGCGGGAGGTTCGGGAGCCGGGAGCCCGTCCGGGTCTGACCGTTCCCCTGAGCCTGCTGGGTCCGGAGCTGCTGGTGGGGAGGGGTTCGGGGAATAGCTGGGTGTTGAATCGACCATCGATTTCTCGCTATCATGCTAGAATTACTAATG
>CAYRTW010000300.1:0-5820 GCA_964426935.1 uncultured Rickettsiales bacterium | reverse complement strand
TCTGAGGATCACACAGAATGCGTAGCGCAGCGAGCGAACGGCCGCAGCGCCGAAGCCGCAGCAGGGACAGACAGCGGAGGGACCCAAAAAACGCAGCAACCGCAGCGCCGAAGCCGCAGCACCATGGTGAGGATTTTTGGGGGGACCCGCGACGCCGCGATCCGGCCGTGCAGCAGCATTTCGTGTGATACTCTCCGGGCCAGATACCCATCCGCCAGATGAACGGCGTCCAAGCTTCCTGTCTTCGTCGGTTGTGAACTGGGGGAAGAGAATGATCTCGTGGCGATGTGTGGATGAGGGCTGGGATTTTTCACCACGAAGAGCACGAAGTACACGAAGGTTCACGGAAGAGGATCACACAGGGTGTGCAGGCAGGGATCCGGTCGTGCAGCAGCATTTCGTATGATGCCCAGAGCGATGGCGGGTCCGAAGACCACCTCCGTCACCGAGAGGATGATCGCCAGCGCTGCACTCCCTTGACCCACTCCACCACCGCCACCGGAGCCAGAGAGCACACCCCCACCAGCCCCCAGTCGACGGGGGTCAGGGGCACGGTGTGAAGGAGGCGTTGCAACAGCGACACCTGAACGGTGGCGATTTGCAGGAGCACACAGACCCCGGTCGCCCCCCAAAGCCAGGGGTTGATGAACAGTTGGGAGGTGAAGGCCGAGCCCGTCCGGGATCGCACGCTGAAGGCGTGAAACACCTGGGCCATCGCCAGGGTCATGAAGGCGAGGGTCACCGCATGCTTCAGCCCCGGGCCCTCCTCTCCATACCAGCGCATTCCCACTGCGAAAGCGGCAAGGGCACTCCCACCCAACAGAGCGCCCTGCCACGCGATCATCCACCCGAAGCTTCGAGTCAGCAGAGGCTCTTTGGGATTCCGGGGGGGATGTTCCATCACCCCGGGGGTCGATGGCTCCAGGGCGAGGGCCATCGCCGGGAAGATATCGGTCACCAGATTGAGCCAGAGGATTTGCAACACCCCCAGGGGCAGGGGCCAACCCATCAGGATGGCGGCGAACACCGTCGTGATCTCCCCCAGGTTGCTGGAGAAGAGGTAATGGATGAAGCGAAGTATGTTGTGGACGATGATCCGTCCCTGCTCGATGGCGCCGACGATGGTGGAAAAATCATCGTCGGTGATGACCATGTCTGCGGAATCCTTGGCCACTTCCGTTCCACGGATGCCCATGGCGATGCCGATGTCCGCTTTTCGCAAGGCGGGGGCGTCGTTCACCCCGTCTCCGGTCATCGCCACCACATGGCCCTGCCGCTGCAGTGCATCGACGATCCTCAGCTTGTGCTCCGGTGACACCCGGGCGAAGACCGCCGCGTCCAGGACCACTTTCCCCCAGCCCTCCTCATCCAGACCCTCCAACTCACGGGCGTGAATGGTTCTCAGTGGCCTTCCCCGAGGGTCAAGCTCCAGCCCCAATTGGCGGGCAATTTCGCTGGCGGTGATCTGCTGATCGCCGGTGATCATGATCGCCCGGATTCCCGCTTTTCGACAGGTGGCAATGGTCTCCCGGGCCTCGCCTCGCAGGGGATCGTTCATGCCCACCAGCCCCACAAAGGTCAGCCCCCGGATGAGATCCTCATCCCCATGTTCCTCAGGCAGGTCCCGATAGGAAAGACCAAGGACCCGCAGCGCCGAGGCAGCCAGGGCATTGTTGATCTCTCGAAGCCCCTCCTTTTCCGGCGGTGACAGGGGACGAACCCCCCCGTGGTCGAGGATGAACTCGCTCGCTGCCAGAATGGCCGCCGGGGACCCCTTCGCATACGCGATGGTTCCGCCTTCCGGGGTGCGATGCACCGTCACCATGCGCCTGGTGTCGCTGTGAAAGGGGATTTCTCGGATGCGAGGGTAGCGCTGCTCCAGAGCCCTCCGGTGGAAACCGGCCTTCTCGGCCACGACAACCAGGGCCGCTTCGGTGGGATCTCCCAGAACGACCGCCTCGCCTCCCGAGCGGTTCACCTGGGCATCGTTGCAGAGGGCGCCGATGTGGAGAGCCAGGTGAAGTGGGCCTTCCGCCTTGGCGTCCCCCGGGTCGATCTTCTTGCCCTCGACTCGGAATTCTCCTTCCGCCCCGTATCCGGAGCCGGTGACCTCCACCAACCGGCCAGCGACCTGGAAGGCGCCCACCGTCATCTCGTTGCAAGTCAGGGTTCCCGTCTTGTCGGTGCAGATCACCGTCGTGGAACCAAGGGTCACGACGGCGGGAAGACGGCGGATCAGGGCGTTCATCCTGGCCATTCGCTGCGTCCCCACCGCCAGGATCAGGGTGGTCACCGCCAGCAGACCTTCAGGCACGGCGGCAATGGCCAAGGAAATACCGACCTCAATCATGCTGAACAGCTCGTTCCCCCGAAGCCAGCCCAGAAGGGTGATCACCCCACACAGGCCCAGCACGATGACCAGAAGGGCTCGGCTGAGCTGGGTGAGTTTGGCTTCCAGCGGGGTATCCCGATCCCCGGCGGCCACCAGGAGGGCGCCGATCCTGCCCAACTCGGTGCCGACCCCGGTGGCCGTGACGATGAACGCCCCTCGACCGGCGGTGACTCCCGTCCCTCGATGCACCATGTTAATCCGATCAGCGAGGGGGGCATCGGGAAGCATCACCGGGTCGGTGGTTCGGTTCACCGGCAAGGACTCGCCGGTCAGCATCGCCTCATCCACCTGGAGGCTGGCCTGTCGAAACACTCGACCATCGGCAGGCACCCGGTCTCCGGCAGCGAGAAGCACCACGTCCCCAAGCACCAGATTTTCTGCAGGAATGGGATGCTCCACTCCATCCCGCAGCACCCGGGCGAGGAAGACGGCTTGCTTGCGTAGCCCCGCCAGGGCCTTGCCCGCCCTCCACTCGGTGGCAAAACCAATGATGGCGTTGAGGAGGATCACCACCAGGATGGCCAGCGCCTCGGCGACCTCTCCCAAGGCCAGGGCGACACCGCCGGCAGCGAGGAGCAACCCCACGATGAGGCTGCGGAACTGGTAGACCAGGATGGCCACCGCCGACCGCTCCTTCCCTTCGACGAGGGCGTTGAGGCCATCCCGGGTCAGCCTCTCGGCGGCCACCGCGCTACCCAACCCCCTGTCCAGGTCGGAGTTCAGCAGTCTTGCGGTTTCATCTGCAGGGAGCGTGTGCCAGGCGATGTCGGTCATGGGGTCATGCCAGTCCCCGACTGGAGTCGGTGGGCTCCTCGGTTCCGGAAACCCTCCCCATGGTATCCTCACCCACCCTTTCAGCCCCCTGGTTTCCATGACCGTCCCCTCGCCCTCCCGCTTTCCCCTGCGCTTTGTGACCGCCGCTTCCCTCTTCGACGGCCACGACGCCTCCATCAACATCTTCCGCCGCCTCCTCCAGGCAGGGGGCTGCGAGGTCATTCATCTGGGGCACAACCGCTCGGCGGCGGAGGTGGTGGATGCGGCGGTGGAGGAGGACGCCCACGCCATCGCCATCAGCTCCTACCAGGGGGGGCACAACGAGTATTTTCGCTACGTGGTGGACCTGCTTCGTCAGAGGGGAGCGGGGAGGGTCAGGGTGTTCGGTGGCGGTGGCGGTGTGATTGTTCCTGAGGAAATTCAAGCCCTTGAAGAGGCGGGTGTGACTCGGCTCTATTCCCCTGAGGACGGTCGGCGCCTGGGGCTGACCGGGATCATCGCCGACATGATCCAGCGGGCCACCTGGGATCCGGTCGCTGAAGAGGAAAGCCCCCTGACCTCGGGAGTCTCCTTGAAGGGCCTCTCCCCCCGGGCCACCGGCCGCCTCCTCACCCTGGCGGAGAGGAAATCCCACCTTCCCGAGGCAGATTTCCGGGCCTGGGAGGAGGCGGTTTCGGCGTCCACCCCCGCCCGGTTGGCTCCTGTGGTGGGAATCACCGGCACCGGCGGAGCGGGAAAGTCCTCTCTCACCGATGAGCTGGTGCGTCGCTTCCTGCTGGATCAACCCACCGGGCGTCTGGCCATCCTGTCGGTGGATCCTTCCAAGAGGCGAACCGGCGGGGCCTTGCTGGGGGATCGGATCCGCATGAACTCCGTCCACTCGGAGAGGGTGTATCTGCGATCCCTGGCGACTCGGGGAGCGGTGGGAGAGCTGTCCCTGGCCACTTCCGATGCCTTGAGGGTGCTTCAGGCGGTGGGATTCGAGCTGATCCTGGTGGAAACCTCGGGGATTGGCCAGGGAGATTCGGCCATCGCCGAGGTGGCCGATCTCAGCGTGTATGTGATGACCCCTGAATACGGGGCCGCCTCCCAGTTGGAGAAGATCGAGATGCTGGACATCGCCGATCTGGTGGTGCTCAACAAATTCGACCGCCCCGGCAGCGAGGACGCCCTGCGGGACGTTCGCAAGCAATTGAGACGAAACCGGAACCTTTGGAAGGAGGCAGATGAGGCCCTTCCCGTGTTCGGCACCATGGCCTCCCGCTTCAACGATCCTGGAGTGAACGCCCTCTACTACAGCCTCCTGGACTGGTTGAAGCAGAGGGGAAAGGCCTCCTTCACTCCCTCCACTTCCTGGAAATCCCAGAAGATGACCCCCTCAAGGGGAGCGGTGATTCCCGCCTCGCGCAGCCGCTACCTGGGGGACATCGCCACCTCGGTGCAGGAATACAAGAAGCACGCCCGGGAGCAGGTGAAGATCGCCCGCTGTCTGGCCGGTCTTCGGGTTGCCCAGGCGGAAGTATCCGGTAAACCTCAGGTTTCTGACGCTCTGGGGGAGGTGGTGACCTCTTGGGAATCCCGCCTCCACCCCCGCTCCCGGGCTCTCCTGGAGGACTGGCCGGCCACCCGGGCTGCCTATCGGGGCACCGAGCTGTCCTACCCCGTCCGGGGCAGGGCGGTGAAGGTGTCCCTGTCGGTGACCTCCCTGGCGGGGCTGTCCATTCCCAAGGTGGCCCTTCCTCAAGGGGAAGACGATGGGGAGATCCTCCGCTTCCTCCTCCTGGAGAATCTTCCCGGCCGCTTTCCCTTCACCGCCGGCCTCTACCCCTTCCGACGCCAGGGGGAGGATCCCCGCCGTCAGTTCGCCGGAGAGGGTCCACCGGAGCGCACCAACCGGCGCTTCCATTACCTGTCCCGCAACGACGACGCCAAGCGCCTGTCCACCGCCTTCGATTCGGTGACCCTGTATGGGGAGAATCCCCACGAACGCCCCGACATCTATGGCAAGGTGGGGGAGTCCGGAGTGTCCATCTGCACCTTGGACGACATGAAAATCCTATACGGGGGATTTGATTTGTGTGCGCCGGCCACCTCGGTGTCCATGACCATCAACGGCCCCGCTCCCATCCTCCTGGCGATGTTCTTTGGCACCGCCATCGCCCAGCAGATGGAGAGATTCCGCCAGGAGAAGGGGAGGGAGCCAGACCCCGAAGAGGCCCGGTTGGTGGAAAACACCACCCTCCAGACGGTGAGGGGAACGGTGCAGGCGGACATCCTCACGGAGGATCAGGCCCAGAACACCTGCATCTTCTCCACCGAATTCAGCCTCAAGCTGATGGGAGACATCCAGGAGTTCTTCATCGAGCGCGGGGTGAGGAATTATTACTCAGTGTCCATTTCTGGCTACCACATCGCCGAAGCGGGGGCCAATCCGGTCACCCAGTTGGCCTTTACCCTGGCCAACGGCTTTACTTATGTGGAGTATTACCTCGCTCGGGGCATGAAAATTGACGATTTCGCCCCCAACCTGAGCTTCTTCTTTTCCAATGGGCTGGATCCCGAATACACGGTGCTGGGGAGGGTGGCCCGGCGCATCTGGGCGGTGGCGATGCGAGACCGCTACTCCGCGTCGGAGCGCTCCCAGATGCTCAAGT
>CAYRTW010000299.1:0-5856 GCA_964426935.1 uncultured Rickettsiales bacterium | reverse complement strand
CGCCTGGGGCGACCACTCTCCCCCCTTCCAGCCCCAGGTCAACGGAGTCTTCGGCCAAAGCGAAACCCTTGTAGCAGTAGGGAATCAGGGAAGCGTGCAACGGTGGTCAGGGGAGGATTGGGTGGCAGACTCGGAAAGTCCCTTCCCCATGGATCGAGACTTGCATTCGGTATGGATGGATGACGAAGGGGGCCAGTGGGCCGTCGGAGGCGCCATCAGCGGAGGTTCTCTCACCGGGGGCCTTTTGGGGTACTATGGAGATCGAAACGTGCCGGTTCCCTGAACTCCTGGCGGGGCGGGCGACGGCGAGGAGGCGGAATGACCATGGGTATGTGGATGAAAGGGTGGGGAGGAGGCATCTCGGCAACCGTCCTCCTTCTCTCGGGCTGCGAGGGAGAGGGGGGTCCGTCTCAAGTGGAATGCACCGAATCAGGCACCATCTGCACCGTCGCAGGGGTGGGCCAGGCCAGTTTCAGCGGGGACGGGGGGCCGGCCTACGCCGCCGGGTTGTACTGGCCCATGGACGTGGCGCCGGAGCCGGGGACCTCCCGGTACGCCATCACCGATTGGAACAATCACCACGTCCGGCTGGTGGACGAGAACGGGGATATCACCTCCATCGTCGGCACCGACCTCCCCGGAGATGGCCCCGCCGATCTTTCCGACCGGGAAGAGCCGGGGGCCGATGGCACCGCCGTTGCCCTCAACCACCCCGTCCAAGTGGAGTGGGATGAAGCCACCGGTATGCTCTACCTGCCCAACTGGCACAATCACAAGGTGAGGACCTGGGATCCCGCCACCGGCAAGGTCCTGGTGGTGGTGGCCGACACCGGGCCCGATGATGGCAACGGCGCCAATGCCGGGTTTGCTGGCGATGAGGGCCCCGCCGAAGACGCCCTTCTCTTCTTCCCCAATTCCCTGGCGTTTGACCCCTCGGGCAACTTCTACATCCTTGACCAGAAGAATCTGGTGGTGCGCCAAGTAGATACTAATTGGACCATCCACACCGTGGCCGGCCAGCAGAACATTCTGGGCTCCTCTTCCGATGGCACCGCAGCCGGTACCCAATTCGCCTGGGTGGATGCCCTCACCAATCCCCAGCCCGAACCGGGCGGTGCGATAGAGAGCGATGACACCGGCTGGGTCTACATCGCCGACACCTGGAATCACCGCATCTGCCGATTCGACCCCTCCACCAGCGCCGTGGAAATCATCGCTGGCACCGGCACCGCCGGCTACTCGGGGGATGGGGGTCAAGCCATCGACGCCACCCTGAACAGCCCTCGGGACCTGGAAATCGGCCCCGATGGCTTCCTTTATGTGGCCGACACCGACAATCACGCCGTCCGGGCCATCGACCTGACCACCGGCGCCATTGAGACGGTGGCAGGAACCGGCCAGGCGGGAACCGGCGAAGAGCAGGTGGATGCCCTGCAATCGGCCCTGAACCGGCCTTTCGGAATCGACTTTGATGCGGACGGCGCCCTGATGATCGCCGACACCTGGAACCATCGCGTGCGGAGGGTGACACCATGATTCGGAACGTACACATTACTGGAATCCTTGGAGTCTTGACGGGAGTTGCCTCCCTCCAGGGGTGCTCCTCAGGGATTCCCGCCTGCGAAGAGCCCGGGGATATCTGCGCTTATTTCGGCACCAACGTCGCCGCCCTGGCGGAAGAAGGCGCTTGTCGAACCGAGGCCCCCACCTATCAAGTGGCGGACATGACCGTGGGCCCCGATGGCATGGTATACGTGCTGGACTGGAACAACCATCGGGTGGTGACCTTTGATCCGCCAGCCGAAGAGGGAGGCTGCGAGACCCTGCGGGTGGTCACCGGCACCGGCATGCTGGGAGACGGCCCGGCGGGACCGGCCGAGTCCGCCGCCTGGAACCATCCCACCAACATCGCCTTTGGGGACGATGGGCTCATGTACGTCACCGCCTGGCACAACAGCCGGGTGATCTCGGTGGATCTCAGCTCGGGCACCTGCGCGTTTGTGGCGGGAACCGGCAAGCGCAGCTACAACGGCGAGGGGCTCCCTGCTCTGGAGACCGATCTGGACCTGCCGGTGGGCCTGGAGTTCGGCCCCGATGGCCTGCTGTACTTCGCGGATCAGGCCAACCAGATGGTGCGCCGTATCAACGCCGACGGCACCATCACCGATGTGGTGGGCACCGGGATCTACGGGTACTCCGGCGACGGAGGACCGGCTGCCGACGCCCAGATCTTCAACGAACTGGGGCAGGCGGCCACCCCCGGCAGCCGCATCTCCTTTGATCTGGATGCAGGCCTTATGTACGTGGCCGACACCGGAAACCATCGCGTCCGGGTGGTGGATCTGGCCACCGGTGTCATCAACACCTTCGCCGGCAACGGCCAGATGGGCTCGGGCGGAGACGGTGGTGACCCCCTGATGGCCTCCCTCAACGCCCCCCGCGACGTGGAAGTGGGGCCCGATGGTTCGCTGTACATCGCCGATTCCAACAACCACTGCGTGAGAAGGGTGAAGGACGGAATGATCACCAGCGTGGCGGGCCAATGTGGCACCTCCGGGTATGAGGGTAACGGCGGGGCGGCCACCGAAGCCCTCCTGTTCACCCCCCTGGGCATCGAAACCGACTCCGCCGGAAACCTGTATATCGCCGACACTCTCAACAACGAAGTGCGGATGGTGCTGGCGCCTTGATGATGACTCGTTGAGACGTTTGGCCGGCGGACGACGGCAGGGAACCGGAGTGGTGCATTTCCCCTCCTCGCTGGCTGGGTCTTTTCCTCTCCTACTGTTTCTTCTCGCCTGCTCCGACCCCCTCCATCCCTGCCCTCCCTCCCGGGTGTGCGCCGTCATGGGCACCGGCGACGCCGGTTGGAACGGAGACGACCTCTCCGGGCTGGACACCCTCTTCTACTTTCCCACCGGCCTCCTCGTTCACCCCGAAGGCGGCCTGCTGGTGGTGGATTCCAACAACTATCGGGTCCGAAGGATGGGGGAAGATGGCCTCGTCCAGACCGTGGCGGGAAGCGGAGTCCACGCCTATGCCAGGGAGGGGGAAACCGCCCTTCAGTCCCCCCTGGAAAACCCCATGGACGCTGAATGGGGCCCCGACGGTCTTCTGTACATCGCCGCTCAACACGAAGGGCGGGTGCTGAGGATCGGGGAGGAGGGCAGGGTGGAAGTCATCGCCGGGACAGGGGAAATCACCACAGGAGGAGATGGAGGGTCAGCAGTGTTAGCTAAAATGGAAGAGCCCACCGCCCTGGCCTTTGACGACGAGGGGGCCTTGTACATCGCCGACGCCCTGGCCAATCGGGTGCGGCGAATTGGAACCGACGGGATCATCACCACGGTGGTTGGCACCGGGGCTCCCGGGCCTTTTTCTCCGAGGACAGGAATGGAAGCGGCTCTCTATCAACCCCGGGATCTGGCCTGGGACGTCACCGAAAATCGCCTTCTCATTGCCGACACCTACGGTCACGCCGTGGTCCAGTGGTCTCGAAGCACTGGAGAGGCCACCTGGTTCGCCGGTACCGGAGAAGCGGGGGACGGAGGCGAAGACGGGGAGGCTGCCGTGGATGTAGAATTGGAACTGCCTCAAGGGTTGGCAGTGGCGACCGATGGCACCGTGTACATCGCCGATGCGGGTCACCACCGGGTGGTGACGGTGGACTCAGCGGGAGTTCTGGAAGTGGTGTTGGGAAATGGAGAGAGGGGGGAGTTTCCCCAGAAGTCCATGAAGCCGAAGGACCTGTCCTTGGGATATCCTGTCTCCTTGCTGCTGGTTGAGGGTGGGGCTTTGTACGTGAGCGACTGGGATTGGCATGCGGTGGTGGTTTGGGGGGAACCATCCCCCGAATAGAGCACCCGTCGGGTCAGCTCCGGCGCGTCAGGAGGCCCTCAATTCCCTTGCAGAATGCACGAAAGCTGGAAGATTTATTTCGTTTTGGGATGAGAAAGGGACCCACCCGACGTGCCCCATCTCTTTTCTTGTGGCCGGGAATAAGGCGTCGCAATTCCGTCACTGGATCAAACAATTGGCCGGGATCGCGAAATTTCTTCTTGAGGTATTGCTGTGCAAGACGGGGATCTTCAAACGCTTCAGAGATCGCTTTCCAGTCAGCGAGAATCCAAGACTCAAGATCCCAGCAGGCAATTCGAACCAGAACGTTCTGCCTCTCCGAGTGTCACACGAAATGCTGCTGCACCGCCGAATCGCTGCGTCACGGGTCCCCCCAAAAATCCTCACAACGCGCTGCTCCTCTCCAGGTCCTGCTGTCCATCGAACACGATATATCGGACACAGACATGAGATGGGAGCAGTCGCGGGAGGACTCCCCGAAGAAGATCCCTGGCGGACGGTTCCTCCAATTCCCCGAGCCATTGGGCCCCCACGAACACCGCAAAAGGAGGAATATCCTTCAGATCCAGGTCCTGAAACGCCCGAAAGTTGCGGAGTCGCACAGCTTCGATTTTCATGGTCACCTCACCGGAAGACTAGGAGAAACCGGGGTAGAGATCCTCACACCGGCACCACTCCCCGCCGTCTCCATGGCCTCTCCACCGTCTTGTTTCGGGTGAGCTTCAAGCCATGGAGGAGGACCTTCCGGGTTTCCCGGGGGTCGATCACGTCGTCGATGAGGGCGTATCCCGCCGCCAGGTAGGGGTCGATGGACTTTCGCAGCTCGTCCACCATTCTCTGCTTGAAGACCTCTCGCTGGGCGGGATCCTCAACAGTAGACAGCATCTTGCGGGCAAAGATGGCCACCATGCCCTCCGGCCCCATCACCGAAATCTCTGCCCCCGGCCAGGCGACGATGACATCGGGTTCATAGGCACGGCCGCACATCACGTAGTACCCCGCCCCGTAGGCCTTGCGGAGGATGATGGTGAGTTTGGGGACGGTGGCGTCGGCGACGGCGTGGAGCATCTTGGCTCCGTGGCGGATGATTCCCTGCTGCTCCACCTTGGACCCCACGATGAACCCCGGCACATCCTGGAGGAAGACCAGGGGAATGGAAAAGGCGTCGCACAGATTCACGAAGCGGGCAGCCTTGTCGGCGGCGTCTACGTCCAACGCTCCCCCCAGGAACTTGGGGTTGTTGGCGAGGATGCCCACCGGGTGCCCACCGATGCGGGCCAGGGTGGTGACCAGGTTGCGGGCAAACCCGGGCTTGATCTCAAAGTGCTGACCTCCGTCCACCAGCATTTCCACCACCTTCTTCACGTCATAGGCCCGCTTGGGGTTGTCGGGGACGATGTCCAGGATGCCGTCGGGAAGGAGACCCCCCTGCAGTTCGGAGGGCCCAGGCTGGGAAGGAGGCTTCTCGCCGCAGTGGGAGGGGAAATAGGAGAGGTAGGTGCGAACGGCGGCCAGGCACTCGTCATCGCTCTGCACCTCCAGGTCGGCGCAGCCGGAGATGCGGGTATGTATGGCGCTCCCCCCCAGGCTCTCCTCGTCGATGTCCTCCCCCACGGCCGCCTTCACCAGGGGAGGCCCTCCCAGAGCCATGGAGGAGGTTCCCTTGACCATGGGCACGAAGTCCGCAAGACCGGGGATGTAGGCGGTGCCCGCCGCTCCCGGACCCACCATGGCGGCCACCTGGGGCACCACTCCAGAGAGGTGGACCTGCTCCCGAAACAGATAACCGGTACCGGCGAAGAGGCTGGCCTGATTCTGGAGTCCCGAATCCTTGTGGATGCGGGCCCCGGCGGAGTCGATGAGCCACACCACGGGGATGCGCTGCTTCAGGGCCAACTCTCGCAGACGGGTGACCTTCACCTCCCCCACCTCGCCGATGGAGCCTCCCATGACCGTGAAATCATAGGCGGCCACCGCCACCATCCGCCCGTCGATGAG
>CAYRTW010000298.1:0-5867 GCA_964426935.1 uncultured Rickettsiales bacterium | reverse complement strand
GGTGGTTTTTGGGCGATCTCCTTCGCCATCTGCATTGCCGCTTCCAGCATGGACTCCGGGGTGGGAAAGGTCTCGTTGACCAGGCCCACCGCCAGGGCTCGTGGAGCGGAAAGGCGGCGTCCGGTATAGGCCAGTTCGTGGACGATGCCCTCGGGAATGAGCTTGGGGAGGCGTTGCAGGGTCCCCATATCGGCGGTCATGCCGATGTTGATCTCCTGAATGCAGAAGAAGGCGTCCGCCGTTGCCAGGCGAATGTCACAGGCACAAATCAGGTCCACTCCTCCCCCTATGCAGCCGCCGTGGATGGCGACAATCACCGGCATTCGAAGCTGCTCCAGGAGGTTGAAGGACCGATGAACGTCCAAGAGCATCAGGGCAATGTTGGCACGACCTACGGCAGTTCCGTCCTCCAGGGAGAGCCCGCTTCCAGCAAAGACATCCAAGGCCATGCCCGCCGTGAAGTGTTTTCCGGTGGAAGAAATCACCAGGGCACGAGCGGGAACCTCCCGCTGCAGGAGCTCCAGGATGGAGATGAGTTCCCGAAAGAACACCGGTTGCATGGTGTTCAGACTGTCGGGACGATTGAAACGCAAGTGGGCAATCTTGTTGGAGATACCAAGATCAAAGCATTGATACATCATGAAGTCTCCGGGTGAGTTTTCAGGTCATGAAATCAGAGACCGGCTTCGTCGATCTGGAGGATCGCCTCTTCCATCCACGGCCACCAGTCGTTGTCGGTCTGGTTGAGGGTGCCCACCAGGGTCACTCCCCTGTCTGGCCAGGTGTACATCCAGGAATTGCCATATCCATCATGCCCCCACAGCTCACCAAGCTCCCCCAGATCCACCTGAAACACCCCCAGCCCGTACCCGACATCCTCCCAGCCGGTGGGGAGCCAGGATTTCATGGCCGCCAGTGTGGAGGGATAGGCGAAGACCTCTCCCCCCTCCAAGGCCTCCATGAAGCGAATCAGATCCCCGGTGCTGGACACCAGCCCTCCCCCTGCCCAGTCGGCGCTCTGATGAACCCGGCCATGCAGATCCAGGCTGCCCTCGTAGCGATGATCCAGAACGGCTTCAGATGCCGGCTCTTCATGCCAGGTCAGCCAGGTGTGGTCCAGCCCGAGGGGGTTCAGCAGGCGGGTCCGGAAGATGTCGTGCAAGGGCTGCCCATCCAAGGTCTCTGCCAGCACTCCCAGCAGCACGAAACCCGAATCGCTGTAGTGGAATTGGACATCCGGCGCGGCGATAGGATTGAGACCCCGAACGTAGGCCAGCAGCTCTTCCGGACTCCAGAGGTGCTCGGAATCGGCCATGAAGGCCTCCAGAAAGGCGTTGACTCCGGGTCCCCCGGTAAAAGGAGGATCGCTCCAATAGTCCGGCAATCCAGAGCGGTGCTGAAGAAGCTGGCGGGGGGTCAACTCGGGCCCGTGGTCGTGACCGGAGATCACCAGCAACCCTTCCGTCCAGGACGAGTCCAGCCAGGTGGAAATGGGTGCGTCCAGGCCCAGCAACCCCTCTTCCTCCTGAAGCAAGATCGCTGCCGCAGTGAAGGTCTTGGTGATGCTGGCCACCTCAAAGGTGTCCTCAGGCGCCATCGCTGGACCGTCGACCCAGGCGTTGCCGCTCACTCCCTCAAACAGCACCACTCCTTCTTTGTTCTGCACCCGGGCCACCCCGCCTCCCCGCCCACCGTTGAGCCCCACCCGATGCTCCAGGGAGGCCTGGAGGTCGAGAAGAGGGGGAGAGGTGTCGTCGTCGCTGGCGTTGGTGTCGTCGTCACTGGCGGTGGTGTCGTCGTCACTGGCGGTGGTGTCGTCGTCGCTGGCGGTGGTGTCGTCGTCGCTGGCGTTGGTGTCGTCGTCCGGTACAACGTCCTCCTGAAGGGGCTTGTCACATCCCATCCCGGCGACGATTCCCGACAGAAGAACGATCTGGTGACGGATCATGACTCATCCTTCCTGAGACGGTTTCCGAGCAGAAACGAATCACAGAGGCTCAGAGAGCACCGAGCCTGGCCACAAGGGTTGGAAGCACAAAGTCCCACGGCAAGGTCAGATGCCATTCCGCGCCTGCTCAGGGATCAATCTTCGGCTTGTAGCTGGTCACGACGGGCTTTCCACCACTTCCTTCATTGACGTTCCCGCAGTACAGGCATTTATCGAGTTTCGTGTTGTAGCCTCGATTGCATTTATTGCATTTCAGCAGGCCGTTGCCCATTTTTCCGTCTTTGATGCCATCGCGCAGATCAATTTCTTCGATTTTTTCCATGATCTCCTGTTCAGAAACCTGCACACGGTCGCGCAGGATTTCAAACATCGCCTGACCCAGCAAGGAAAGAAGCTCAATCTTCTTTTCCATCGCCATTATTTTGTCATCAATGGAGTTGACCCGGTGATTGGCTCTATCGGCGCTGGATCGCAATCCGCTGGTGATCCGAAAATCACGAGTAGAATCAAAGAGGTCATCAAGCATTTCTGCTCCTGTGTGAAGACTCACTGTTACGCTGACCCTTGAATTTTCCTGTACTCACCCCAGATGGCCAACCTGTTTTCGACCGAAGCCCTGCCCAGGATGCACTCATTCTACCCCCTCTTCCGCCTCGTCCCCACCGTCCTCTCCCTTCTTCCCCTTCCTCGCCTTCACCAGTGCGGTCAACCCGTGCCGAGCCACCAGTGTGTAGCAATAGGAGCGAGCGATGCCCAGTTGCCGCGATGCTGCTGCCACGCTCCCTCCTGAGGCCCTCAGCGCCGCCGACACCACCCTTGCCTCATGAAGGGCCATGATCTCGGCGAGGGAGGAACCCACTCCCAGCGCCTCCGTCCCCCCTGTTCCGGTGGCGTCCTCAGGAAAGAGATGCCTCGTGGCTACTTCGACCTTCCCCTCCACAAAGGCCCGGGCCAAGGCCAACTCCACCCGGTTGACCAACTCCCGCACGTTCCCCGGCCAGGGCCAGCTCATCGCCCTCTCCACTGCTTCTGGAGCAAGAGAAAGCTCGGGAATCCCCAGCTTTCGCAGTGCCCTCAACCGATGGTGATCCAGAAGGGCGGGGATATCTTCGCTGCGCTCCGCCAGGGTGGGAACGGTGATGCGAAGCAGGTTCAGGCGATCAAAGAAGTCCCGCCTCACCCCCCCCGAAGCCAGGGCCCCCTCCAGGTCCCGGTTGGTGGCGGCCATCACCCTGACGTTGCACTGAGTGGTGCGGGTGCTTCCCACCCGGCTGCAGATTCCATCCTGAAGGAAGGTGAGGAGCCTGGCCTGCACGGGAGGGGGCAATTCCCCCACCTCATCCAGAAACAGGGTCCCCCCTTCCGCCGCCTGCACCTTCCCATCCCGGGCCTCGGTGGCCCCGGTAAACGCCCCTTTCTCATGGCCAAACAACAGGCTGTCCGCCAGGGATTCTCCCAGGTTGGCGCAGTTGACCTCCACAAAGGGCCCCCCATTCCGTCGGCCGTTGCGGTGGATCGCCCGGGCCAGCAGGGTCTTGCCGGTCCCCGGTTCCCCGGTGATCAGCACGGTGAAGTCAAAGCGACAGGCCAGCTCCACCGACTCCAGGACCTTTGCCAGGGCCAGCCCCGACCCCACCACATCCTGAAGGGCCAGGCCCGAGCGAGGGCGCAGCACCCGAAAACTCCCCGAGGAGGCGGCGGTTCTCCTTTCCACCAGCCGATCCGCCAGGGAAGAGAGGCGCCGCGCCGCCGCTTCAGCAACCCGTTGTTCCTCTTCCCCAAAGGGTCCGCTCCGCCTCCTCTCCTGCACATACAGCACCCCCCGGGGCGGGTTGCTCCCCACCGGCGCACACAGCACCGAGCGGATGCGGTGGGTGGCCACCGAGGGTAGATGCTCAAAGCGGGGATCTTCCATCGCCGCCGCCGTCCTCACCGAGCGCCCGCTCCCCATGGCCTCCGCCACGATCCCCCGGGAAATCCGCCGCCTTATGGCCTCCACCTCGACCACCTCGCACCCTCGCCACGCTTCCCAGCGGGGGGAGTCGGCCGGGTCTCCAGGAGCATACAGGCCGATGAACCCCTGGCGAGCGGACACCTCCTCCACCACCATCTCCAAGACCTGGGCAAGGCAGGCCCCGATCTCCTCAGGAGAGCCCGGGTCCAGCATCTTCTCGTACAACAGGCACTTCTTCTCCCATCGGGCCGCCGCACTGGCGGGAAGCTCTATCGGATACCTGTCCACCTGATCCCTCGGGTTGGGGCCCCCCCGTCCGCCCCTCGAAGGTTCACACAAAACGAGGGACGAAGCGAGGGCGAAGACCCGGTCGCCGTGGCTTCAGGGATGCCCGGCCGTGGAGATTCATGGAGAGGATCACACAGAATGCGTAGCGCAGCGGGTGAACGGCCGCAGCGCAAGGAGCGGGGTCAGACGCCAGCTCATTGCGGCCTTCCTTCTGGGCCCCGGTCCACACTCTCTCCATCCGGGGGAGGTCGAGAGATGACCGCCCCTTCCGGGAGAAGCCATGCACACTTCTTCCTCTTCTCTGGGCCTGCGGGTCCGCATCCTGGCCCTATCGCCTCGGGGGACTTCGACGGGGATGGGGTCCGGGACCTGCTCATCGGCGCCCCCTGGTACTCGGGGGGAGGAAGGGCCTATGTCCTGTATGGACCCATCTCCGGCACCACCAGCCTCAACAGCGCCGATGCCATCCTCTCGGCGGCCGGATCCGAACTTGGATACTACGTTGCCGCCGGTGATGTGGACGACGACGGAAAAGACGACATCATCCTGGGTGGAACCGGGAAGGCCTGGCTTTTCTACGGGCCGGTGTCCGGGTCCCTGACCGATGCTGACGCCGCCGCCCGCTTCGATGTGGGAGGCACCAACTGGATCAAGGTGGCCTTCCTGGGGGATCTGGCCGGCGGAAAGGACATCAATCAGGATGGCTACGACGACGTCCTGGTGGGAGATGCCTCATCCGACGCCGGGGCACCGACTCGGGGCGAGCCTATCTGGTCTACGGGCCGGTATCGGGATACCACACCCTGACCACTGGAGCCGATGCGTCCTTCCAAGGTGAAAATACAAGTGATTCCGATGGGATGTGCGTAGCCATGACCGAGGATCTGGATGGAAATGGGAACCCGGATCTCCTCATCGGGGCCCTCTATTCCAACGCCGGAGGAACGGACTCCGGGGCCGCCTACGTGGTGAACGGCCTCGGCCCCTGAGGGGAGCCCGGAAAGGAATCCAATTTTGCTGGTCCCCGGGTTTCGGTGATTCCATTCCCTTCTGAATCAATTCCCCCTCCCTTCTCTCGCCTGCGTTCAGACAGTCCCGGCGACGTGGCTGGACATGCCGCTCGAACGCCCTCCCCACTTTTTCATGAACGCCCAGGGTGCCAAGGCCCCAAGAGAGGGGGGAGAGCTGCCTGGACGAGATGGAACGCCCCGGCGGATCGATGAAGAATGAGGTCTCATCCATGCCGTCCCCCTCGGCGGATCGAAGCCAGGAGCCTTGGCGATATTCAGTGATTTATTGACTGTATTTTATGAAATCCAGCGGTAGACTTGCTGGATCTACGAATACTGGATAGATTATCCCCATGTTCCAACGCCTGCTGGCCCTTCGCCCCCTCATCGCTCGCAAATCGACCCTGCTCCTCGGGCCTCGCCTGACCGGAAAATCGACCCTCCTTGGAAGCGCCTTTCCCGACGCCACCTTTGTCGACCTGCTTCATGCCGGGACCTACCGCCAGCTCGCTGCCCGGCCGGAGCGCCTGGAAGGGATTCTTCTGGCCGCCTTGGCAAAGGGTTCCCCATCCCCGGTGGTGATCGTGGACGAAGTCCAGAAAGTCCCCGCCCTTCTCGATGAAACCCATCGCCTCATCGAGAAGCATCCCCAGGCGCGGTTCGTGCT
>CAYRTW010000297.1:0-5988 GCA_964426935.1 uncultured Rickettsiales bacterium | reverse complement strand
GTGGCGGCGGAATGGGTGGAATGGGTGGAATGGGCGGCGGCATGGACGGCATGTATTGAGTTGGCTGAGAGGAGGGTCCCCGGTTGGGGGCCCTCCTCTCTCTTCGCTGGACTTCTGCCGTTTCGGGATTCATCGCTCCCCGCCTCCCCTCCTCCTTCTCCCCCACATCCATCCCAGAATCCAGAAACTTCCTGGAACTCCGTGGGATTCTGAGGCGTTGCACCCTCCGCAAGCCCCAGAATAGTCATCGTTTCCCGGGGGCAGAGGCGAGGTGGTGTCGTCATCGCTGGCGCTGGCGTCATCGTCAGCGACCGTGGTGTCGTCATCCGGAGGGGGGGTACTGTCGTCGTCGGAAACCGGGGTGCTATCGTCATCCGGCATCGGCGTGGTGTCGTCGTCCGGCGGCGGCGTGTCGTCGTCTCCTCCCTCCTCGGGCAACGCTCCCAGGAAGAGCTCGACGGCGTGCATCTCCCAGTCGTTGGGGGGCCACGCCCCGTAGACGTAGGCGTCGGACTGCATCCCGTATCCTGCTCCGAAGTAGAAGACCGAATAGTTGGAATCGATCTGCCCGTAGGCGTTCCCCAGAAGCCCCCCATTGTTGATGCAGCGGTGATCGGCGTCGGTGGTCAACCACTTCATGGGCACTTCCACTGGAAAGACCCAGGAGGAGGCATCCTGAGATGCGGTGAGTTTGATGGAGCCGTGGCGCCGGCCGGTGCCATTCACCTCGGTCCCGGGCATGGCCACGGCCCCCAAGAACGTGGAGAGACCGGTGTGGAACTTCCAGTCCCAGGTGTATTCCCCCAAGGGCAAAGGCGAGGCCAGACGGGAAAAACTCCAGCCTCCATCGGCACTTATCCCCAAGTTGGGGCCGTAGGTGGTGGTGTCGGTGAAGAACTGGACGAAGCCCGAACAGGACACGCCCAAAAGGGTGTAGGTCCCATAGATCACGCTGGACTGGCCAACTCCGTAGTCCCCTTCCCAGCAACCGTGCAGGGGAGAGATGAGGGGGCCGGTGTCTCCGAAGGAGTGATCGCTGGGATCCATTTTGCTCCAGGAAATTCCATCCACCGACAGGGCCCCGAACACCGAATTGCACCACCCCTCCAGGTAGGGAGTCCCGGTGTAGTACATGAAGTATCGATAGGGATAGGCCTCGTCGGCGAAGGGAATCAGCACCACCGAGGGGTCAGCCACCAGGCCTGCGTCCTCCTCTCCCGGGCTCTCCGACACTACCGGAGTGTAGCTCCCGTACACCGACCAGCCCCCCAAGGGAGAGGCAGAGGAGGCCTGGTAGATCTTGTCCCCTGGCCCTCCCGCAAACCACATCTCGTAACGGGACCCGGTCCACATGGCGGTGGGATAGGACTCGTAATCTCCGCTCCTTTCCAGACCGGAAACCCCTCCCCGGGCCCTCATCCACACGTCAAAAGGAGGGACTTCCACCCGGGCGAACCGCACTTCCCCCGGATTCAAGAAGGGATAGGTACCGGCCCCCGCCCGCGCCCTCACCATGTAGGGGCCGGGAGGGGGATCGATGGGCCAGGCCCACCCGTGGTAGTCCCCCACAATGGAGGCCTCGGCGGCAGGCACATCGGGGCGATACCCAGAGGCGCTGAGCCACTCCTCGGCCACCAGACCCCCCAGGTTGCCACCGGCATCGACCGCAAACAACTCCAGATATACCGACAGGGAAGTGGCGTCCCCCGGTTCCGCCGCCCAACCGGTCACCCCACCCGGAGCGGCGCCATCGATCCAGCCATAGGGCTCCGCACTTAACGGACCCGGAAAGAGGCCGAGGAGCAGACTCCATCCCCAGGCCAGGAGCTTCAACGCCTGCTGATGGATTTTCTCCACGAGCACCTTCCTCAGCTAATCCACAGACAGATTGGTCCACAGGATGGATTGGACATAATCACCCTCCATTTCCTCCCCAGAGCCGGGGGCCAAGGCGGCACTCACCGCCTCCAATTCCTCCCGCCTCTCCTCCAGGGACAAGGTGGGATTGGCATCGCCGGGGTCATCCACCACCCAGGGGGCCACCACCACAAAGTGGGAATCGGGCTCACTCCCCACGAACCCGGTCCACACCGACTCCTCCTTGTCATTATCTCGTCGGGTGATGCTGGCCTGGCCGTCAAAGGGCAGATCGAAGAGGTTGCCGGTCAGCCGTGGAGTGACCCACCACTGCAAGCTCTGGGCTGCCGAGTCCTGCCATAGGGACGCCATGGAATCGGTCCAGTCCTGGGGCCACCAGCTCTCCTCTCCCGAGTCCCCGGGGCCACACCATCGGCCGGCGCGAGCGCTGGGATGGAGGAGGATCTGCGCGCCCTGAGCCCCCAGACTCTCGGTGTAGGAGGAGGAGAACGCGTCGTTTCCAATGGCCACCCCCACCTTGCCGAAGGGAGTCTCCCAGGAATCAACCCCCTCCAGGGTTCCCGCCGAGAGGTCCATTCCTTCCCCGGCCTCCCAGGAATCCAAGCCCACCTTTCGGACTTCACCCACCACATCCCCCTGTGGATCCCATAGAACACAGCGGTTGTAGACCTGCTCATCTACCGCTACGTATACCGAAACCGCCGTCCCCAGGTCAGGATCGGCAAAATCGGCCAGGTCCTCCGGCTCGCTGCTTTTCACCACATCGGCCAGGGGGATGCAGGCCAGAAGCCAGGTGTTGAACTCGTCCGCATGAGTTGGGAAGGTGCCCAGGAAGGCCCGAGCCAGGGTATCGGTCAGGCCCAGCCAGAGGAGCCGGGACTCAGAAACCGCAGGATATCGTTCCCGATAGGCCTCCACGGGGCCCAAATATCCGTCCCCCAGGCGGGCAAGAGCCGAGGCAAAGGTCTCCTCGCTGCGAGCCTCCTCTCCTCGACTCCCCAGGAAGGCAGCCAGCAGCCCGACGTGCTCGGGAAAGACCACCAGATTGTGAAGAGGGCGACCCCAGGCATCGCTCTCTGCCGTGAAATAGGTCTCGGCCCTGCCGATCTGGTCCCTCATCTCCTCCTCAAAGGTTTCGTAGGAAACGGCCTGGTTCAATTCCAGACGGGGGGTGACCACCAGGATTCGCACCCCTTCCTGGGGAACCACGTCTTCCTCCACGCATCCCGCCAACGCCATCAGGGCCAGGGTCAGAATCATGCTGGAGCGGGTTTGACGACTCCCCTCCTCTGGGGCAAGCAAGGAGAGGGGAGACTCATTCCCCTCCATACGATTTTCAGCCATACGAGGACCTCCACCCCAGTTCAGGCCAGGGAGAGCTTCAGTCTAACAGGGAGGTCACCGCCTGGATCGCATTTTATCAACATACTGAAATTATTGATATTTTGCCTATGCTCCCCAATGATTGCCGATTGACAGGCGCTTCTCCCTGGTCTAGCCTCACCGGGCTTTGACTGCGGGAGTTTTCATGATCCTTCGTAGATGGGTGTCTCATCTGGCCGGGTTCTTCGCCTGCCTTCCCCTGATCGCCGGGATGGAATCGATGGCCTTGGCGAATTCGGGAACCGATGCTGGGGCCAGGGGTGGAGATTGGGGTCACCTCAGCATCCTCCCCGGGGGTGAGGCGTTGGCTCCTCCGGCCCCTTCCAGCCCCCTTTCTCCCCCTTCCTTTGGCTCGGAAGGCTCGGTGCGCCTGGCCATGGCCCTCCATCGGGGGGAAAAACAGGCCCTGCCCCTCCCCCTGCCCACGTCCTCCCTGGCCGATGAGGACAAGGACAAGGCCGAGAAGGACGCCCTGACCTACGCCATCGTCTACGGCTCGGTTTCAGCGGGCTGCTTCGTGACCGCTGGAATTTTCATCCCGGTGGGGGCGGTGTACTTCTTCACCGCCGTGTCTGCCCAGGCCAACGGCCAGAATCCTGGATTTCAACCCACCATGCCCTTGTTCTTCATCGGCCTGGGACTGCTGGTGCCCGGATTCATCTTTCTGAGTCGAGGGCTGGACAAGCTTCGTCTCTATCGGAGCCTGACCGCTTCTTGGACTCCCTCCCTGGATCGGGAACTGAATCGGGAAACGATCTTCGCCGGACTGCCTCCCCTTCCTCGCGACCTCCACCCCTCCGGTGGCGTGGTGATCCTTGCCTTCTGAACCCTCCTTCCCCCGTCCCTCCCTCGCCCTCCACTCCTTCAGGTGGCTGCTTTTGCTGGCGTTCTGCCTCGGAGTCCCCTGCCTCGCCCAGGCCGGTGAGCCCTCTCCTTCTCTCCCGGCACCGGTGGATCTGCCTGATCTGCGAAGCCATGTCAGCCCAGCAGGCTCCGCCGCCGTCCGCCTCAAACGGGGTCGCGGGGCAGCGGCGGTAGGGGCGGGAATCACCGGGGTGGGAGGCGCCCTGGCGGTCACCGGGATCGCCTTCACCGTGATCGCCACCCGGGAAGAGGAGGGGCTCCACTCCGGATCGGTGCAGGGGCTGTTGATCACCGGCAGCGGAGTCACCACCGCGTTTGTGGGAGTGGGGATCCTCCTGTTCGGCATGGAAGAAATCGACAAGGCCCGCAAGGGTCACGCCTCGGCCTCCCCCCTTCCTCCCCTGGATCCTCCCTCCTCCCCAGGGGGAGATCCCCGCCTCGCCCTTCGCCGCCCCCAGGGCCCGGCGATTTCGATTCAGCTTCCTCCGTTGACCTTCTGACTCCCCGTCGGCTCCATTTTTCCCTTCATCCGCTGCCGTCGATCCCCTCCACCCACGTCTTGTCCGTCAACTGAAGAATGTCTCCTTGGAGAAGGTCCACCTCCTGGCATTTTGAGATCATCTGGACCTCCCCCTGCCGCACCAGATACATGGGGCCCTCGGCCCGGGTTCTTCCATCCTCCAGCCGGGTAAGGGCCACCGGAGGAAGAGCGCCGTCCCGGAGATAGGCCTGCACCCCCAGACTCACCCTCACCGTGGCGGGGATGGCCCGACGGGAGGGACGCCCCAGCACCGTTCCTGTCAACCACGGAATGAGCCGCCCGTCCTCCTGCCCGCCGATGATGCAAAGGTGGGAGGCGAGCCGGGCCCTTCCCCTCTTCTCCTCTTCCCACCCCTCCCCTGACGAAGGCGTGGCGTCTGAAATGAGCGTGCCTCCCCAAGGAAAGGAGGACCCTTCCGTGCTTTCCTGAGCCGACCACACTCTGGCAGCGGCGGCGGAAACCCCTCCCATCGAGCCTTGAAGCACCTTCCACAGGGAGGCCACATCCGCTCCCGGTGTCAACCCAGCTCCCAGAGCCATCAGCCGAGGAGTCCACAGGGGCTTGGGAGGGGGAAGGGAACCCCGGGCAATGGTGGCTTTCTCCGGAGTCCAGACTCGATGGAGATGCGCCAGAAAGCGGGCCACCGGGATAGGTGGCTCGGGCCACAGAGAGGCATCGGAATCATCGGCTTCCTGGCATTCCCGCATCCCCCTCCACAGATGTTCCACTCCCAGATAGCCTCTCTCCTCCTGCCTCGCCACTCGTCCTGCCACCTCCAAAAGCCGGGTGAGGGAGGGCGACAGGGGGGGCCAGGAGGGCGGAGCCAGGGAGGACGGCCGGCACAAGGGGCGCGAAACTGCGCCCGTATGGGAGGCCAAAAGGCGGTACTCCCACCATCGGGAGGACGTTTTTGCTCCGGCATCTAAGGCAACCTGGCGACGGGCCAGGGCCATCGCCCAGGCGGGAGACAAGCCCCGCCCAACCGCTTCATAGAATCCGGCCACCATTTTTCCGGAAACATCGGCTCGGGAAAAAGCCCGAGGCGCCACACAGAAGGAGATCCCGGCGGCAACAAGACTCCGGGCCAGACTGGCCAGGGGCTCCTCTGCTTCCGCCCCCGCACCGCACACTTCCAGGACCACCCCATGGAATCGGGACCACAGGGGAGAGCCAGCGTGAATGGCGGTCGCAACATCCAGAAAACCCCTTCCCTGATTCCACCCCCCCCGCCCGTCGGAGCGCCCCCCGGGCGCAACAACGGGGAGCAGGTCTACTCCTCCATCCCGGAGTGGAGGCGGCCCCAGGGCAACCCCGAGAATGGG
>CAYRTW010000296.1:0-6000 GCA_964426935.1 uncultured Rickettsiales bacterium | reverse complement strand
GTGAGAAAGGTCAGCTTCTCTTCGAGAATGGCTGAGAGTTCTTCATTGATCTGCACCAGCCGCTCATCGGAGGGCGAAGCACCCTGGACCATGGAACCGTCTCCTTTTCACTGGACCTCCGCAGCCGACGTTCCGAGAGGTAGGATGCTGCGGGGTACGCATTCGACCGGAACGGGGCGCCCCGGCCTTGAACTTCGGACCTGGCGGCTATCACCGATCCAGGCTGCCCAACGGACGCTAGCAGTGTCAAAAAAGACTGTCAACGCGGCGACCCCCAAGGGCCTCTCCCGAGGAGTCCTTCTCGTCCTGGGATGGGTCCTGGGGAGCCCTGAACTGGAGGCGCAGGAGCTCCCCCCTCCACCCATCTCCACCCCCGAAGACCCCACCGCTGCGCTGATGCGAGCCGAAGAGCATCGGCAGGCGGGGAGGCTGTCCGATGCGGAATCCCTGCTGCGCCAGGTGCTGGCCGGCTCCTCCCAGGAGGCCCCCCTCTCTGAGGTCTCCCGGGCAACCCTGGCTTCCCTGCTTTCCCTGCTGGCCGACGCCGGGCGAGGGCAGGAGGCCGCCTCCCTTCTGACCCCCTATCTGGCGACGGCAGATCGGTGTCCCGATGTCTCGGTGGGGCCGGTGCTGCGCCTTCTGGTGGCTCGAGCCCTCCTGGTGGGAGAGAAGCCGGTGGACTCCCTCCCCTGGGTGGAGGGAGCGGTGGCGGGTGCCGTGCGGGGGTCGGTGACCGCCCTGGTTCCCCTCCTGGCGCGGGCCTGGTTTGACGCCATCAGCAAGGTCGATCCTGGGGATTCGGCCTTCCTGGCGGCGGCCCGAGATCTCTCCGACAGGCTTTCCCAGATGCCTGGATTCGCTGGAATTTCTTCTCTGGTGGATTCCTTGTGGCAGAAGGGAATGGCGAGGATTCAGGCCGGAGATGGGGAGGACGCCGCCCGAGACCTGGATCTGGCGGTGCGGCTGGCCCGAGCGGGTGTGGAACGAGAGCGCCTCCCCGCCCTTCTCAACGCCCTGGGCCACGCCGCCGCCCGGGCGGGGAACCCCCAGCGGGCTCGGGAGGTGCTGGAGGACGGCCTGACGATGACCTCTGACCCCGCCTTGCGGGTGTCCCTCCTGGCCAACCTGGCCCTGGCCGCCCAGGAAGAGGGGGATGTGCGGGGAGCGGCCGATGGATACGCCCGGGCTGCTGCCGAGGCGCGAGCGGGCGGGGAGGTGGGACGAGCCTTCGGGCTGGAGGACGCCGGAGTTCGGGCCCTGTGGGAGGGGGGATTTCCCCGGGAGGCCCTGAAAGCCGCCACCGCCCTTCGTGAAAAAGAGGGGGTGGAGCTACGACACCGGGTTTCTGCGGCGCTGGTGGCGGGAGGGGCTCTTCTTCTGCTGGAGGAGTGGGGACAGGCTCAGGCCCTGCTGGTTCCCTCCTTGGAAGAGATTCCCCCTGATCCCATTTCGGGAGGACTTCTATTTCCCGATGCCGCCTCCCTTCTGGCGGCAGGAGGGGCCCTGGCAACCGCGCACCGGGGGGATCCGGACGGAGCGGCGGCCTTGGCACGGAGGGCCCTGGCCCTGGCGCAAGAGACCGGGGAGCCCCTTGCCTGGGCACGAACCTACGAGCTCGTCGCCGACGCGGCGGCGCGGGGGGTCACCGGCAGGGACCCTGTGGCGACCTGTCATGAGGCGGAGGAGGCGTTGCGAAAAGCGGGACTGGAAGACGCCACATGGCGATCCTCCCGTTGCGTGGCCGAAGCCCTTGTCAATCAAGGAGAGTATCGGCTGGCCCACAATGCCAGGGAGGAGGCCTGGCAACGGGTGGAGCGCATCGGGCTGGAGAGGGCCCGGGAGGTGGCCAACCCCTTGGATCGTCTGTCCCCCCTCTCCCTCCTGTTCTTGGATGTTGCCGACCCCCATGAAGATCTGTCCGATGCCGCCGTAATGGCCTCTCTTTTTGCCCTGACGAGTCGCTGGCACTCTCTGATGGCGGAACCGCCTCACCGGGGAGGACCCACCTCACCTCCCCCCTCCGTGGTGGCTCCTCCCGACTTCTCCCGCCTCTCTCCCCGGAGTGCCGTGGTGTCCTTCCTGTCCGAGGGCTGGGCGGGCCTGGTCACCACCCGACGAGGGGTTCTCCCCTTCCTCCTGGGAACGCCCCCTTCGTCCCAGGCCTCCGCAGAAACCTGGAAGAAATGGGCCCGCCCCCTGGGGAAACTGCTTCGGGGCAAGAAACTCGTCTATCTCGTTCCCGATGGGCTCCTTTGGAGGGTTCCCTTGGCGAGCGTTCTTTCCCTTCCTGGCCGGGAAGGGGTCACCGTCAGCGAAGAGATGGCCCTGGCCTTGGACGAAAATCGCCACCGCCCTCCCGCTCCAGAGAAACTCCTCCCCGGCCCTCTGGCTCTCCACCCCTCCCGTCCCTCCCTCTCCTCTCTGTCTCTGAAGGAGGGAAGTCCCTCCCTCCTCCTCTCTCTGCCCGAGGCGTTTCCCGGCGCCCCGATTTCCCTTCGATTTCCTGGGGTGACCGGCGAGTTCCACATCCATGAAGGCTCCCAGGCCTCCCAACTGGGGGGTCATTCCCTGGCTTCCGCCCTGGGGCTCCTGTCCCAATTCGGTGTGGAGTCGGTCACCCTGGAAGAAGCCCAACCGCTGCGGGAGGACGGGGCGAACTCACCTCCACCCCCTCCTCCCCGCACCTTCATCCTCATCAAGCATTGACAGCCCCTCCCGGTGAACCCATACACGCCCATCGGTCTCCCTCCCGGCCGTTCGGAGTCTTCGTGGGCCTGTCCTCTTCCTGGTTTCGGCTTTTCTGCCTCCTGGCTTTGATTCTGGAGATGGGATGCGGAGGGGAGCCGCCGTCTGCCCCCGCCCAGTCCGGTCCGGGAGGTCCCCCCGGCGCCAAGGGTCCTCCTCCCCCCGTCCCGGTGACGGTGGTGACGGCGGAGGCCATTTCCTGGGAGGACACCCTGTCCTTGGGGGCCACCCTGGCTCCCTGGCAGCAGGCCACCTTGGCGGTGGAGGTGGACGGGAGGGTCCTCTCTGCGGCCGCCGATCTGGGGGATCTGGTGCGAAAAGGGGCGCCCCTGCTGGAGATTTCCCCGGATGAAATGAAGCTCGCCCTGGCCCGGGCCGAGGCAGATTTTGCGGATGCCCACGCCTCCTGGGAGCGCACCCGGCGGCTGCACGCCTCGGGAAACGCCACCGAATCGGAGATGGACGCCGCCCGCTCCCGGGCTGCCACCACCGAAGCGGCCTCTTCCCTGGCCCGCAAGAAGCTGGCCGACGCCACCCTTCGCGCCCCCTGGGAGGGGAGGGTGGCTCGCCGTCACCTGGATCCCGGCGACTATGCCCGGGTGGGTACCCCCGCCTTCGAGCTGGCCATGACCTCTCCCTTGCGCCTGAAGGTGGAGATTCCCGAGGCCTGGCAGGGAAAGGTGACGGTGGGAACCACGGTATGGACGAGTGTGGGAGGAAGCGCAGAGGATCTCAAAGGAGAGGTGACCCGGGTGTCTCCCCTGGTGGATCCCGGTTCCCGTACCTTCGCCGTGGAGGCCAGAATCCCCAATGAAGACGGGAAGATCCTGGCGGGGAGCTTTGCTCGGGTCCGCCTGTCCATGGGGAAGAGGGAGGACGCCGTGGCTCTTCCTCCCTCCGCTCTCGCCTCCTCAGCGGGGGTTGATCGGGTGTTCCACGTTGAAGGAAACGTCGCTCGGGAATCCCGGGTGACCCTCCTTCACCGCTCCCCGGATCGGCTGGTGGTGACCGGCGTTCCCGTCGGCGCCCAGGTGGTGGTGAAGGGGGTCTATCAGCTTCAGGAGGGATCGCCGGTGACCTTGGATTCGGCGAAGACATCCCCCGGGAAACCCTCCCGTCCGCCGACGCCTCCTCCTGGGGCCCAAAGGCCATGAGCCCCGAGACCTTCATTCGCCGCCCGGTGATGGCGGCCATGCTCATCCTCTTCCTGACCACCCTGGGCTACTTTTCCTACGGGCGCCTGGGAGTGGACCTCATGCCCGACGTGGAGCTGCCGGTGGTGACGGTGACCACCACCCTGCGGGGTGCGTCCCCGGAAGAGGTGGAGGCAGGGATCACCCGACCCATCGAAGAGATCCTCAACACCATCGAAGGCATCGAAGAGCTCCGCTCCACCACCGCCGAGGGGCGCTCCCAGGTGGTGGTGTCCTTCCAACTGGAGAGGGACCGAAATCAGGCCACCCAGGACGTGCGAGACAAGGTGGCCACGGTTCTGGGGCGCCTTCCCGAGGGCACCGATCCTCCCGTCATCACCAAGTTCGACCTGTCCGGCGCCCCCGTTCTCACCCTGGCGGTGGCGGGAAATCGCCCCGCTCGGGAGGTGACCGAGCTGGCCCGCCGCCTGGTCAAGGAGCAGATCGAGACCCTGCCAGGAGTGGGGGCGGTGGAGCTGGTGGGGGGAGAGACCCGGGCCATCCACGTCTGGCTGTCGGTAGATGCCATGGAATCCTTGAAGATTTCCGTTGCCGAGGTCAACGCCGCCCTGCAGAGGGGAAACGCCGAGATCCCCGGAGGAAGGGTGGAGCAGGGGACCCGGGAGCAGTTCCTGAGGGTGATGGGGCGCATCGAAGAGGTGTCGGCCTTCGGGGATATCTTCGTGGCCACCCGGCAAGGGCAACCGGTCTTCCTCAAGGACCTCGCCCGAATCGAAGACGGCTCCGAGCCCCCCCTTTCCCAGGCGGCCAGGGATGGCGTGACGGCGGTGGCCCTGTTGGTTCGCAAGCAGAACGGGGCCAACACGGTGGAAGTGGTGGACGGGGTGCAAAAAGCCATGCCCCGCATCCTCTCTTCCCTCCCTCCCGGGCTGACCGTGGACACGGTGCGTGACCAGTCCATCTTCATCCGCCGTTCGGTGGAAGAGGTGGGGCATCACCTGTGGCTGGGGGCCCTGCTCACCGCCATCGCCGTGCTCCTGTTCATGCGCTCTCTGACCTCCACCCTGGTGGCGGCGGTGGCCATTCCCGCCTCCCTGGTCACCACCTTTCTGGTGATGGAGTGGCAGGGATTCACCCTCAACAACATGACGCTCCTGGGCCTCACCATTGCGGTGGGCATCGTCATTGACGACGCCATCGTGGTGCTGGAGAACGTGTTTCGCCACGCGGAGGAGCTGGGGAAGAGCCCCCTTCAGGCGGCCATCGACGGCTCCAAGGAGATTTCCCTGGCGGTGACCGCCACCACCTTTTCCCTGGTGGTCATCTTCCTTCCCACCGCCTTCATGCCCGGCCGGGTGGGACGCTTCTTCTACTCCTACGGCATCACCGTCACCGCCGCCATCCTGGTGTCCCTGCTGGTGGCCATGACCCTCACTCCCGCTCTGGCGGCCCGCATCGTCCGCACCGGCGGCTCCTCCAGCAAGGGGGGCTGGATTTATCGCAACGCGGAGAGGGGCTACCTGTGGATTCTTTCCCTGTCGCTGCGATGGCGATGGACGGTGGTGTTGATTTCCGCTGGTCTGGTCTACTCCTCGGGCACCCTCTACGACCGCCTGGGCAAAGATTTTCTCCCCCAGGATGACCGCTCCGAGTTCGAAATCGTCCTTCAAGCCCCCGAGGGAAGCTCCCTGACCGGCACCGCCGCCCTGTTCCGGGATGTGGAGGCGGAGGTCAAGAAGCTGCCCGGGGTCAAAGGGGTGTTCACCACCCTGGGGGGAACGGGTGGCGACGTGACCACCGGGGCCATCAGCGTGCAACTGGTGGACCTGTCGGAGAGGGACTTCCCCCAGTCCCAGGTGATGCGCGACGCCCGCAAGACCCTTGTGCGCTTCCCCGGCATCCGCTCCAGCGTTCAGGCCTACGGCAACGTCGGCAGCGGTGGCAGCTTTGGCGGGGAGCTGAACCTGACCTTGAGGAGCGCCGACCCCGTCGCCCTGGAGGCTTTTGCCTACAAGCTCATGGAGACGATGCGAGCAACTCCTGGGATGGTGGATGTGGACTCCTCCCTGGCGGTGCGACGCCCCGAACTGCGGGTGAGGAT
>CAYRTW010000295.1:0-6022 GCA_964426935.1 uncultured Rickettsiales bacterium | reverse complement strand
GGCTCACCCCCACCAGGATGATCTCTGCCTTGTGGAGGTGGCGCGGTTCGGCGCCGTCGTCGTGTTTGACGGTGAACTCTACCGCGTCGATGCGCCGGAAATACTCGTCTCCCAGGGCACCATGGCCAGGAATCCCCTCGGGAGGTACTCCCAGGTAGTCGGAGAGCTTGCCGATGAGGGCTGAGATGAGATCCACCAGTTGCACCCCGTGGGTGGCCGCCGCCTGGTAGATGATCTTCTGCTTTTCCGGGTCCACCAGGGTGAAAACCACCAGGGCCTTTTCCTTGGCGGCGAGACGGACGATGGCCTTGAGCTGCTTGTCATCCCGTACGTTTGGCCACATCTGGACGTGGACCAGATAATCCCCCCGAAACTGCTGGAGGGCAGAGCGGACAACGTTTTCCGCCGTGTTTCCGGTGGAGTCGGAGATGATGTAGATGGGGAGGGGATGAGTGGGACGGGACATTCCCTGGCCTTGCCGAAGAGAGACGGACATCGTTCGGACGAGGCCATGGTATAGACTTCGCCCCGGCCACGCCATCGACCCCGATCCCCATGCCTGAAACGATTCCTCCCTCCCGAACCCTGCGGGTCATCCCCGATCTCCTCCACCATGCCGCCGAGTCCTGGGGGCTGCGGGTGGCCATGCGGCGGCGGAGGGAGGCCCTGCGTTGGGGGGTGACCACCTGGGCAGAGGTTCGTCAACAGGTTCACGATCTGGCGGCAGGGCTGCTGGCGGCGGGGGTGGTGCGGGGGGATCGGGTGGCCATCCTGGCGGCGACCCGTCAGGAATGGATACTGGCGGATCTGGCCATCCTCTGCACCGGGGCCATTTCCGTTCCCATCTATCACTCTTATACCCCCGCGCAGGTGGCGTATGTCCTCAACAACAGCGGGGCACGGGTCTGTTTCGTCGACACCCTCCCCCGGTTGAGATCCCTCTCGTCGGCCTGGGACAAATTGCGGACTCTTGAAAAGGCCATTCTCATGGATGTGGCCGACCTCGCCGCCGAGGAAAAAGTGATTGGCCAGGAGCAGGTGATTCGCCAGGGGAGGCGCCTGCTCAGGGAACAGCCTCATGCTCTTGCTGAGAGGATTGCCGCTCTGACTCCCCAGGATCGGGCTACCTACGTTTATACCTCGGGGACCACCGGGCTCCCCAAGGGAGTGGTGTTGACCCACGGAATGCTGGTCCACACCGTCGAGGCCATGGCCGGACTTCTTCCGGTGGGCGAGGAGGACACCACCGTTGCTTTTTTGCCTCTCTCCCATATCTACGGACGAATTGGAGCCCTTCTATCCCTGGAGAAGGGGTTCTCCACCGCCTATGCCCAGAGGATGGATGACCTTTCCGAGGTATTCCGGGAGATACGGCCCACCTTCCTGTTCGCCGTTCCCCGGGTTTATGAGCGCATCTATGCCCAGGCTCTATCGGGGTTCGAGGGGTTGAGCCCCCTGCGCCGACGCCTGGTGGAGGCGGGGTTCCAGGCGAGGCGGGTGCTGGTGAACAGGGAGGGGGCCTCCGTGGATTGGAAGGTGAGGGGGGCGGCGGAGGTGGCGGAGAGGGCCCTGTTCGCCCCCATTCGCAGTCAGATGGGAGGAAGGGTGCGGTTTGCGGTGTGCGGCGGCGCCCCTCTTCCCCAGGCGGTGGCTGAGTTCTTCCATACCGTGGGGGTTCCCCTTCTTGAGGGGTATGGTCTGACCGAGACCTGCGGAGCGGGATCCCTGGCCACCGAGGGAGACTATCTGGGGGGGACCGTTGGCCGCCCCCTGCCGGGGATGCAGATTCAGATCGCTGGCGATGGGGAGATCCTCATGAAGGGGGAGGCGGTGTTTCACGAGTACTATCGACTGCCTGCCGAGACCCGGGAGGCCTTCGATGGGGAGGGCTGGTTTCGCACTGGAGATCTGGGGGAAATCCTGCCTTCGGGCCACCTCCGGATCACCGGGCGCAAGAAGGACATCATCGTGACTTCGGGAGGCAAGAACGTGGCTCCCCAGCGAGTGGAGGCCCTGTTGCGGGCCAGTCCTTTGATCGCCGAAGCGCTGGCCTATGGAGAGGGGCGCCCCCATCTGGTGGCCTTGCTGATTCCCCATGAGGACCGTCTGCGGGAGGCGATCACCCGAGAGGGGCGCGCCCTTTCCGGGGCCCTGCATCAGGATCCGGTGGCAAGGCTCCTGCTCCAGAGGGAGGTAGACCGGGCCAACGGGCAACTGGCCCGATACGAGTCGGTGCGGAACTTTGCCGTGCTGCAGGAGGAGCCCACCGTAGAGGACGGCGGCCTGACTCCCACCCTGAAGCCTCGCCGGCATCAGATTTTCCAGCGTCATCGGGAGGTCATCGAGGAACTCTATCGGGGAGTGAAGGTTTGAGGGGGCCCTTGACCTTCCCAGACGGCCGGGCGACACTTTCTGCACATCCGGTTGACTGACCAGTCAATCATTGATCGCCCCAGGAGATCCGCCTGTGTCTGATGAGACCCCCGCCTCCATCTTCACCCTCCGAATCGCCGACCGCCTCGCCAACCAGCCCGACAAGGTCAAGGGCCTGACTGCCATCTACCAGTTCAACATCACCGGCGACAACGGAGGCAACTGGGCCATTCGTTTGAACGGGGAAGGGGGAGCTGTGGTGGAGGGAAGCGTGGATTCCCCGGGTGTCACCATCACCATGAAGGACGATGACTTCGTAGCCATGATCAAGGGCACCCTGAATCCCAACATCGCCTTCATGTCAGGGCGCTTGAAGGTGGCCGGGGACATCGGGCTGGCTCTTCGTCTTCAGCAGGTTATCGGTTGAGAGAGGCAAGGAGGAGGAGTCCTTCTTCCTCCCCCCTCTCCTGGCACCTCAGGCGGCAGCGCCGCTAAGGTCCTTCCACAGGGCCACCACGGCGCCACCGGGATCGGCCAGCACCGAGAAGGTGCCCATGCCGTCCATGGTGGTGGGGGGAACGAACACCGAAGCTCCCAGCCCTTCCGCCTTGCGGGTGGACTCGTCGCAGTTCTCCACGGCAACGTAGGCCATCCAGTGGCTGGGCATGTTCATCTGGGCGGCCATGGCGCTGGCGATCCCCTTCCCGTCTCGCTTGAAGACCACCATTTCTCCCATGGGTTCTGCCTCCCATCCGAACACCTTCGTGTAGAAGGAGACCACCCTGTCCACATTGGTGGACATGAGCTGGGACCAGCAGAAGGTATGGTTGGGGGGGATCTCACTGTCAGGAGTGGAGCCTGGGTTCAGACCCCGGAACAGAGAGAAGGTGGCCCCTTCGGGATCCTGCACCAGGGCGAAGCGACCGATGTTGGGGATGTCCATGGCCTCGGTGATGGCGGTGCCTCCCAGGGAGATGACCTGCAGGCGAGAGGCGTCCACGTCTTCCACAGTGATGTAGTCGAGCCAGAAGGGGGGTACTCCGGGCATCATCGGGGCCATCATGCCGGCTACCTGGGCTTCCCCCTGGTTGTAGACGGTGTATTCCATTCCCCCCATGTCCATGGCGTTGGGGGTCCAACCCAGCAACTGAGAGTAGAAGGCCCGACTCTGCTCCAGCGCAGGGGTGATCAACTCGCGCCAGACAAAGCGGCCAGAAGTATTGACGGTCATGGAATCTCCTAGAAGAGCAGCCAAACGCGCCGCTCACATGGTTGCGTGCCCCGGTCCCTCCGAAGCACTGCGGGTTTGTACTCCTTCGTCGTGGGAGCGAACACCGAATCGACACGGCGCAGATTTTTTTCTTTCGAGCCTCCAAGGGGGCCGGCGAGGCGAAGATTCCTGGGGCCCGTTGACGCAACGGCCTGACCGGGGGATACCCACCTTTCCGGCCTGACTTGGTGAGGATCCTGTGACTGCCGATTCCCAAGCCCCCCTCCAGCCCCTCCTCGGCGTGCGTGTGGTGGATCTGACCCGCCTCCTGCCCGGCCCCTTCTGCACCTGGATTCTGGCGTCGTTGGGGGCCCAGGTGTGCAAGGTGGAGGACACGGGAATGGGGGATTACGCTCGGGCCTTTCCCCCTTCCGTTGGCCATCACGGCGCCTTGTTCCATGTGCTGAATCGGGGAAACCGCTCCCTGGCGGTCGACCTGAAATGCAGCGAAGGTCGGGAGATCCTGCTACGTCTCCTGGAAACTGCCGATGTCCTGGTGGAGGGCTTTCGTCCCGGTGTGATGGAGGGATTTGGCTTCGGTCCTTCCGTTCTGCGGAGTCGATTTCCTCGTCTGGTGGGATGCTCCATCTCCGGTTACGGGAATTCAGGCCCCCTTCGCCAGCGGGCGGGTCATGATCTCAATTACCTGGCCCTGGCTGGGGTCCTGGCCAACGGCATGAAGGGGGGTCAGCTTCCCTCTCTACCTGCCCTTCCCATCGCCGATCTTGCCGGGGGCGCCCTGCCCGCTGCTATCGGGGTGCTGGCCTCTCTTCTTCAAAGAGAAAAGACCGGCAAGGGAACATGGGTGGACGTAGGGATGATGGAAGTGGCCGCTTCCCTGGCCGCTCCTTTTGCGGCGGGCTCGACGGCAGGAGGGGGCTCTCAGCCTGGGCAGGGAATGCTCACCGGTGACCTTGCCTGGTATCGCCCCTATCGCTGTCAGGACGGCCAGTGGCTGGCAGTAGCCGCCCTTGAGCCTCGCTTTTACATCAAGCTGGCTGCGGCCCTGGGGCATCCGGAGTGGGCGGCCACTTCTCCCCTCCCTGGGGCAGAACAGGAACGGCTCTCAGCGGAGCTTTCCTCCCTGTTTGCGACCCGCACCCGCGCCGACTGGCTGGCCGTTCTCGGGCCATTGGACGTCTGCGTCGAACCCCTCCTGGAGGCTCATGAAGCGCTGGCGGAGGGTGGGCCCCTGGATCTTCGGGGGAGAGTGGCCTCGGATCCATCGGGGGCCCGATGGGCGGAGTGGCCCATGGGGGTGCCGGTGACCGGGGAATCCCCTGGATTGGGGGAACATTCTTCGGAGATCCTTGCGGAAACAGGGTGGTCAGAGATGGAAATCGCTGCTTTCAAGGCGCAGGGGGTGGTGCGATGAACGGTATTCTGGCTCTCCTGTCCTTTTCAGAATGGTGGACCCATGAGCCCCATCAAGGCTCCCTCTGGATCGACAACCCCCCCTGGCTGCCGGGCTTTCGCTTCGGCCCCTGGGAATTGGGGTTGCTTCTGCTTACCCTCTACATCGTGTTCATCTCCAGCCGTCCTCGCCGCAAGGAGGGTGCTCATCTGAGCCGAAGAGCGGGTTCCCCCGCTGCGGTCCATGCCGAAGAAGTGGCCCGAGGCGGAGAGGAACCCGGCTCCCTACCTCGGGAATGACAGTCCGGTGTCCTCCTCGCGTTGACCTATCCGGAACCGTGTTTATCATGGGCGCAGCGGTGTCTGCCAAGGCGCATTCCTGATCTTGCATCGCCGAGAAGTCAGGGTTCCTATCCGTCCCTGACGTTCCCCTCCGCCCCCGAGAGACCCCCTCTCCGGGGCCCTCCCTCCTCCCGGCCAGACGGCACACGGGTTGCCCGTCGGGAGATCAATGGTGCCTGAAGGTAGCCAAGGAGTTCTGCATGAGTCAGGGAAGCGAGGAGAGAGCGGGAGGCCCCGACATCCGGGAGATTCCCCTTCTGGCCATTCGGAACACCGTCATCTTCCCGGTGCTGGCGTTCCCCATCAATGTAGGTAGGGACAAGTCCCTGAAGAGCGTGGATACCGCCATGGAGGGGGAGCGCCTGTTGGGCATCGTGGCCCAGAGGGACGCCAAGGTGGAGGACCCTCATGTGGACGACATGTTCATGGTGGGAACGGCGGTTCGCATCCTCAAGTCGGTGAAGATGCCGGGGAACAAGCTCAACGTCATCATCCAGGGGCAGAGCCGCATTCGCATCCTGGAGTTCACCCAGACCGAGCCCTTTCTGAAGGCGCGAGTTGAACTGCTTCCCGAGCCCCAGCCGGTGGGTGCCGACGTGGACACCCTGCTGGTGAATCTCAGGGAGCAGGCCCAGCGCATCATCGATCTGAGTCCCCACATCCCCAGCGAGGCCAGCTTCCTGG
>CAYRTW010000294.1:0-6126 GCA_964426935.1 uncultured Rickettsiales bacterium | reverse complement strand
GCCGCCAGCCGGTCGATCTCGTCCCCTGATCCGGTGAGGGTCAGGGGAGGGTCGGCGCTTGGGACCGTCACCGCTTCGGCGCGGCGGGCCATGTGGTCGATGGGGGCGACGATGCGGCGGGCAATCCAGGCTCCCGAGAGAAGGGCCAATCCCCCCAGGATTCCGCCAGCGGCGAGCAGGGAGAGGAAGAGGGAGCGCAAATCCGCGTGGAGGGGAGCCAGATTCTGGGCGACGGTGATCCGCACCAGGGCGGGATCTTCGGGAGGGGTGGGAGGGAGGGGGGCGAGGTGTGCGGTTCCAGCCCCCCTTCCGGTGGCGGTGCCTGCCCCCTTCACTTCTTTTTCATCCTCCTCTTCGTCTTCCTCCCCTTCTTTTACTTCCGAGGAACTCTCATCAGCAACAGAGGCGGTTGCCCCCTGGATTTCATTGTCCACCAACCCTTTCTCCCCATCGTCCTCGTCATTGGGGCCTTCGGATCGCGCTCGGTAGATTCCTGACCAGGTTCGCAGGACCGGGCCTTCACGAGAAGAAAGGGTCTCCAGGCGTCCTCCCAGTTCCTGGGACTGTTCCCGGGAGAGGAGGTGAGGATCGATGGGGAGAGGCCCCCGGGTGGATTCGGGAAGGGATTGCACCGCATTCCGGTCATCCCCCTTGAGCCGGATCCCGCTGGGGTGGACCCGCACATCCCACGCAAACAGGCTCCCCACCAGGGCGTCGGAGGGGGCCGCCTTTCCAGCGAGCTCCATGTCCCATTCCCCTTCATCTCGTTCCGCCAGAGCCGCCAGGGCAGCGGCTCGGGCCTTCAGGGAGTGGTCCAGATCGGTGAGGCGGTCGGCGCGAACCTGCAAGAACACGATGGTGACGAAGGCAGCGAGGAGGGCCAGGGCGGGAGCGGCGATTCCCAGGAGGATGCGGGTGCGGATGGACAGGGCATTCATGGTTCCTCCACGCGGACCACGTATCCCACGCCGCGAATGGTGTGAATGAGCTGGGGACCCCGATCCCGGTCCAGCTTCCGCCTCAGGCTGGCCACATGGACCTCGACCGCGTTGGATTCAGGCTCGGCGTCCCGTTCCCACACCGTTTCAGCGAGGCGGAGCTTGGAAAGGACCGTACCCCTCTTCCGCACCAGGACCTCCAGGAGCTGAAACTCCTTGGCAGTCAACGAGATCTCCACTCCATCCCTCCACACCCGATGGGAGGCGGAATCCACCTCCAAGGGGCCCACGGTGAACCGAGGGCTGGCTTGCCCCGCCGACCGCCGCAGAAGGGCCCGCACCCGGGCGATGAGCACCGCGAAGGCAAAGGGCTTGGTCAGATAGTCATCGGCCCCGGCATCCAGCCCCGCCACCACGTCTTCGGCGGTGTCCTTGGCGGTCAGCATGAGGATGGGCACGGCGCTCCCTCCCCGCCGGATTCGACGACACACCTCCAGCCCCGCCAGACCGGGGAGCATCCGATCAAGGAGGACCAGGTCGTACTCCCTGGTTTCCACTGCCCGCAGGCCATCGCTGCCGTTCCTTTCCACGTCGGCAGCATGAAGTTCGTCCTGCAGACCCCTCTGCACCGCCAGGGCGATGCGGGGTTCGTCTTCAATGATCAGGATGCGTGCCATGGGATGGCACTGTACTCCTCGAAGCTGAAGGGAAGCTGAAGGTGGGCGTGTCCCAGGCGGCACCTCTGGTCTAGATTCGGGAAGGAGATTGCCACTCTCCCCCATCCCGCCATAATGCAGGCAGCCCGTCTTGCACCAGGAGTCCTCCCATGCCCCACCGCACCGCCTCGATTTTCACCCTCCTGGCCCTTTTCATCTTCCTCATCGGAGGCTGCATCCCCCAACCCTCCGGGAACGGTGGGGGTGGCGGGGACGATGACGACAACGACGCCTCCGATGACGATGCCACCGCCGATGACGACGATGCCACCGCCGATGACGACGATGCCACCGCCGATGACGACGACGATGCCACTGCCGATGACGACACCACCCCCACCGAAGGGGATCCCGTCATCCTGGCCTTCAACACCGACGTCACCTCCATCACCCAGGGGGATACCGTGGTGTTCACCGCCGTGGTCACCGATCCCGAGGGAGTCTCTGACGTGATCGGTGGCACCCTGGAGAGTCCCAGCGGAGCAACCTATGGAGCCTTCGCCACCTTTGCCGACGAAGGAACCTATGAGATCGAGGTCAACTGGAGCCAGATGGCCGCCGTGGACTCCATCGAGTTCGTGGCGGAGGAGGCGAGACAGTTCATCGCCCGTTTCTACGATTCGGCCGGGCATCAAGTCACCGATTCCCTCTCCATCGACCTGCACTGCGAGGGAGGTCCTGCCTGCGACAGCGTCTGTGTGGATGCCGAGAACGATCCCGACAACTGCGGAAGTTGCGGGAATCAGTGTGCGGGATGCCGGAACGGTTCGTGTTACGAGTACGAGTGTGTGCCCACCAGCGTCTCCATCAGCACCTGCGAGAACGCCTGTGATTCCCTCGGCCTCCTTTGTGGAGTGGGGATTTGCCAGGGCCACCAGGACGCCCTGATCTATGGTGACGACACCTGTGGTTTGGGTGAGGAGTACACCGGCCTCGACGAGTGTGACCAAGAGGCCGAACCCGCTCCGGGAAGCGGGCTGTACTGCTGCTGCGGCGATTCCTGATCCTCTTTGGGGCGCCTCGAATGGGCTCTCGGAACTCCCCGCCTGAAATTGACAGGGGAGGGACCCGTCGTTACAGTACGTCCGCCCTGCGCCCGACCGTGGCGCGGATAGCATGATTATCCAGTAATTTCAATGCTTTGACTTCTTCGTAGCCCCCTTGATGTGGGGGCCGGAGGCGCACCCGATGAAGATCTGTGTGGTGGGTACGGGCTATGTGGGCCTGGTGGCAGGGACCTGTCTCTCCGAGTCAGGAAACGAAGTGACCTGCGTGGACAAGGACGAGTCAAAAATCTCCCGCCTGCTGAGAGGCGAGGTGCCCATCTACGAGCCGGGTCTGGAGGAGCTGATCCATCGCAACGCCCAGTTGGGGCGCCTCAAGTTCACCACCGATCTGGCGGAGGCTGTGCAGGCGGCAGAAGTGTGCTTCATCGCCGTGGGCACTCCTCCGGGAGAAGGAGGAGAGGCGGATCTCTCCGGGGTCTATGCGGTGGCCCGGTCCCTGGGCGATGCCATGAACGGGGAGAAGGTGGTGGTGATCAAGTCCACCGTGCCCGTGGGCACCGCCGATCAAGTGAGAAGCATTATCGAGTCCCGCACCTCCCACCCTTTCGACGTGGTGAGCAACCCCGAGTTCCTCCGGGAAGGCCAGGCCATCGGGGATTTCATGAGCCCGGATCGGATCATCATCGGTTCCCGTACCGAGAAGGCTCGCGCCAAGATGGCCTTCCTCTATCAGCCCCACATCGACGAAGGCCACCCCATCCTCTACATGGACAACCGCTCCGCAGAGATGAGCAAATACGCCGCCAATTCCTTCCTGGCCACCAAGATCAGCTTCATCAATGAGGTGGCCAACCTTTGCGAGAAGGTGGGGGCCAACATCGACGACGTGCGGCGAGGGGTGGGCTCGGACGACCGAATCGGCCACCGCTTCCTCCATCCCGGGGTTGGCTACGGTGGTTCCTGCTTTCCCAAGGATGTGAAGGCCCTGGTGGATATGGGCAAAAAGGCGGGCTACCCCATGCGGGTGCTCCTGGCGGTGGAGGACGTCAACGAGGATCAGAAGAGGATCCTCTCCCGGAAGGTCCTGGCCCATTTCGGAAGCGACTTGAGGGGAAGGCACTTTGCGGTGTGGGGACTGTCATTCAAGCCCCAGACCGATGACATGAGGGAGGCCCCTGCCCTGGTCATCATCGATGAACTCAAGGCAGCGGGAGCCACCGTCACCGTGTATGACCCCGAGGCCATGGAAGAAGCCCGCCACCATCTGGGAGAGGGTGTTCGCTACGCCCCCGGCGCTTACGAAGCCTTGGAAGGAGCGGATGCCCTGCTCATCATCACCGAATGGAAGGAATTCCACCGCCCTGACCTGGCCCGGGTCAAGTCCCTGATGAAGGGCCAGGTGGTGTTCGATGGTCGCAACGTGTTCGAGCCCGAACTGTTGCGGAATGCGGGTTTCACCTATTACAGCATGGGTCGCGTCTGAGCGGTCCCCCCGTCGTTTCCCTTCATGGCCGACCCTCGCATTCGTAACTTCGCCATCATCGCCCACGTTGACCACGGCAAATCCACGCTTGCGGATCGCTTTTTGGAGGTCACTGGGGCTCTGACCGACCGGGAGATGCGAGATCAGTTCCTGGACAAGATGGAGTTGGAACGGGAGAGGGGCATCACCATCAAGGCCCAGTCGGTACGCCTCCTCTATCAGGCCAGGGACGGCCAGATTCATCCCCTGAACCTCATCGACACTCCCGGGCATGTGGACTTCTCCTATGAGGTGTCCCGCTCCCTGGCGGCGTGCGAGGGGGCCATCCTGGTGGTGGATGCGGTGCAGGGAGTGGAGGCCCAGACCCTGGCCAACGTCTACCTGGCCCTGGAAAACGACCTGGAGATCATCCCCGTCATCAACAAGATCGATCTTCCCGGTGCCCAGCCGGACGAGATTCGCCGCCAGATTGAGGAAGTCATCGGGCTGGACTGCACCCACATCGTTCATTGCAGCGCCAAGACGGGCACCGGGGTCGAAGGCGTGCTTCAAGCCGTCATCGACCACATCCCCGCCCCTTCGGGGAGCGAAGAGGCCCCCCTCAAGGCCCTCCTGTTTGATTCCTGGTTTGACAGCTATCAAGGAGTGATTGCCCTGGTTCGGGTGTTCGAGGGGGTCATCGAAAAAGGGATGAGAATCCGCATGATGGCCACCGGGTCGGTTCACGAAGTGTTGAAATTGGGAGTTCAGGCCCCCCATCCCGTGGAGGTTCCCCGCCTGAAGGCGGGAGAAGTCGGCTTTGTCATTGCCGGCCTGAAGGACATCCACCAGACCCGGGTGGGAGACACCCTGACCGAGGACAAGCGCCCCACCGCCACCGCCCTCCCCGGGTTCCGGGAGTCCAAACCCATGGTGTTCTCGGGCATCTTCCCGGTGGACCCCTCGGAGTACCCTGACCTGCGAGAAGCCCTGGAAAAGCTCCAGCTCAACGATGCCTCCTTCACCTGGGAACCGGAGACCTCAGAGGCCCTTGGGTTCGGATTTCGTTGTGGTTTCCTGGGGTTGCTTCACATGGAGATCATTCAGGAGAGGCTGGAGAGGGAGTATGACTTGGAGCTCATCACCACCGCTCCCAATGTGGTCTATCGGGCGGTGATGAAGGACGGAACCGAGATGGTGGTCCACAAGCCATCGGACCTGCCCGATCCTGGCCGTTTTGACGAGTTGAAGGAGCCCTATGTGAGGGCCGCCATCCACTGCCCTGCCGAGCACGTAGGGTCCATCATGGCCCTGTGTACCGACCGAAGAGGGCGGCAGGTTTCCATGGAGTATCTGAGCACCCAAAAGGTGGTGCTGACCTACGATCTGCCCTTCGGTGAGGTGCTCTTCGACTTCCACGACAAGCTCAAGAGCGCCACCCGCGGTTATGCGTCGATGGATTATGAGTTTCGTGAGTTTGAAGTTGGAGACCTGGTGAAGCTGGACATCCTGGTCAATGGTGAGCCCGTGGATGCCCTGTCCATCATCGTCCACCGGGACAAGGCCTATAACCGGGGCCAGGACGTGTGCCGCACCATTCGGGACCACATTCCCCGCCAGCAGTTCGAAGTGGCGGTGCAGGCGTCCATCGGCACCCGGGTGATTGCCCGGACGACCCAGAAAGCCCTCCGAAAGAACGTCACCGCCAAGTGCTACGGGGGAGACATTTCCCGCAAGCGCAAACTCCTGGAGCGTCAGAAGGAGGGCAAGAAACGCATGAAGCAGGTGGGCAACGTGGAGATTCCCCAGGAAGCGTTCCTGGCGGTGTTGAAGGTGGAAAACTGATGGCCGATGGCATGGGAGTCTCTTCCCCCGAGTCTCAAGAAGGGGGCTCCTCCCCAGCGGCAGTGAGGGGAGCCACCAAGGCGATGCCTTCCCCCAAGTCCACGTTCCGCGAGTATGCGGAGGCCATCGTGGTGGCCCTCCTCATCGCCTTGTTCCTG
>CAYRTW010000293.1:0-6199 GCA_964426935.1 uncultured Rickettsiales bacterium | reverse complement strand
TTCTTCAAGCTTCGTCAGTTTGCCACCTTCTCCGGGCAGATCTCCCAGTGAGCGGAGTCAAGAAGCAGGGTCCCCGAGGGCTGCGTCTGCTCCTGGTGCGTCCCCCTTCCTGGCACAGCATCGAAACGGCGGTGCCGGGTGCGGTGAGGCGGGAGAACGTGTCCTATCCTCCCCTGTCCCTGGTGGCTCTGGGGACCTGGATCGAGAGGTTCACCACCCACAGGGTACGGATCCTTGACGCCCTCCTGGAGGGGATGGATTACCCCAGTCTGGAGGATCGAATTCGCCAGGAAGCCCCCGATGTGGTGGGAATTACCTGCTACACCGTCACCCTGATCGATGCCCTGAAAACCGTAGAGGCGGCCAGGAAGGCGGGGGTGAAGCATGTTTTCCTCGGCGGTCCTCACGTCACTGATTTTCCCGAAACTTCCGCCCTCTTGCCGGGGGTGGATGCGGTAGTGGTGGGGGAGGGACAGGTGGCTCTGGCGTCTCTGCTCAATACCCTCTTTCATTCGGGAATCCTGGACCCTGGAATTCCAGGAGTTCGCACCGCTGAAACGGCTCACATTCCCGGGGCTGCCGGATTTTTCTCCACCGACCTGGATGACTATCCCTCCCTGGATTGGACCCTGGTGGACTATCGGCGTTACTACGACGTGATGGGCTCTGGGGAGCGTTTCACCACTTCCATCACCTCCAGGGGGTGTCCCTTCGCTTGTAATTTTTGCAACACTCCCAGGGTGAAATGGCGCACCCAGAGCGTGGCCCGAGTCTGCGACGATCTCCTTTTGGCCCGTGGGTTGGGAATCCGGGAAGTGTATTTCGTTGACGACACCTTCAACATCACCGACGCGCGTCTGCAGGATCTCTGTGAAGAGATGATTTGTCGCAAGCTGGATCTTTCGTTCACGGTGCGATGCCGGGTGAAGGGAATCACCGCCGACATGGCTCGCCTGATGAAAAGGGCGGGCTGCCGACGCCTCCAACTAGGGGTGGAATCGGGAACCGACGAGGCCCTGGAGTGGCTGGAAAAGGGAGTGACCCTGCAGCAGGTGGAGGACGCCTTTCGCAACGCCCGGGAGGCGGGGGTGGAAACGGTGGGTTACTTCATGATCGGGGTGCCTACCGAGAGGAACCGGGCCGACGTCATTCGCAACGTCCATCGGGCCATCGCCCTGAACCCGGATTACGCCATGTTCAACATCCTCACCCCCTTTCCCGGCACCGGCCTGTATCAAAAAGGGGTCGCCATGGGAGTGGTGAGGGACGCCCCCTGGCAGGAGTTTTTGCGACAGCCCAAAGAGGACTTCCATCCCCAGGTGTGGGATCAGTTTCTTGATGAACAGGAATTGGGGGAGCTGCTGGGGTGGGCCTGGAAACGGTTTTATGGGAGACCCCAGGTGGTGATGCGAAACCTGCGTCAGGTGTCTTCCCCCACCCAGCTTTTTCGCAAGGCCAGGGCGGGTGTTTCTCTATTGGTGGGCTGAACGCTTTCGGCTCCAAGGAGTGGCGTGAAACACTGGGGATTTTCTGTTTCACTGGGAATCCTCCTTCTCGCTCTTCTCAACGGAGGATGTGGAGATACCGGCTCGTTGGGGGACGATACCGGGTCGTCGGATGACACTTCCTCGGAAGACGATGACACCTCTCCCAGCGATGACGACTCCACACCAGACGACGACAGTGCCCCCCCGTTTCACGTTCTGGTTTCCTCCGATGGGTGGGGAGGAGGCCCAGACCACGGGCTTCTGGAAGTGGACTCCTCCTTTCAGGTCACCTGGCTTCTGGATCTGGGAAGTGGAGCGGGAGCCCAGGGGATCTGGCGATTCGACGATGGCCTCACCCTGTTTACCCGGGTGGGAAACCTGGACGCCGCCGTCTCTTCGGTAGACCTGATCGACGGGGAGGGGACCGTCCTGTGGACCTGGATGGGAGCGGACAACAACTTCATTGACTTCCCCCACGGGGTGGTGGTGACCGCTGCCTCTGAATACATCATCGCCGATACCAACAATCGCCGCGTGCTGGCCATCGACGCCGAGGGGAACGGCCTGTGGGGTCTGAACGAATACGGCACGGACGCCTCCCACCCCAGCTTTCCCAACGGCCTGGATCTGCGGAAGGGAGAGGATGGGATGGATCGGCTTCTGGTCAGCAGCCGCATCGACGACACCTTGCCGGGAGGAGTGGAGATGGTGCGTCGCTATCGCCTGGGAGGGAGGGGCGAGGCTCCCGTTCTCGAGTGGCAATTCCCAGCGACCCCCAACACCGATGTCCTCTCCTTGCCCCACGGCCCTCGCCTGTGGGAGGACGGCTCGGCCACGATATGCAGCAGCCTGAGTGGCCAGATCATTGGTCTTTCCTCCGCCGGCGAGGAGACCTTTCGCCTTCCTCCTGAGGGGAACCCCACCGTGCTCCACTCCCCGAGGGACGCCCTGTTCCTCACCGACGGGCGCCTCCTCATCGCCAACAGCGACACCGGGGAGGTCCTGGTGATCTCCGATCCCTTTGGTTCCTTCCTCATGGAGGATTCCTTCCCCGCCCGGGGGGCGTTTGCCCTGCGGGAAGTGAAATGTGGAGCCGAAGAGGGGATTCCCTGCTTGGGTCCGTAAATCCTGTGTCAACCATCTCAGCTCCTGGCGGCGGTATTCCTCTCCACGGGTTACCCTTGGGGGGCATGATGTGATTCGATGGGGTGGTTGCACTTGGTTGAGGGGGACCACGTCCCGGGCCGAGAGGGCCATGGGGAGGTCCCCTGGGTTGCCGCAACTCATTGTAGACGCCGCAGAGAATTCGGGCGCAGCCTGCGGAAATCGCCGCCGGACCGCCGTGCAGCCCTCACGACACCAGCGGATTCCGGGTCCTGAGCGCCGGGAATCGGCCGAAGTGGCGGTCTGCCGACCACAGCTCGCGTACCCCATGGGCATGGCACACCGCCGCCACTCGGGCGTCATGCACCATCGGTCCGCCGACCCGCCCGGATCCAGGAAGTCGTGCAGGATGGCCCAGTAGCCCTCCGGCTCGCTGAGAAGCACCAACGTGGGCGACTCCCTCCAGATCACCACCTGATCCAGTGCCTCGGCAAGCGTGGACCGACGAAGCCGCAGCGTGCCTGGGAGCCGCTCCGGCATGGGCTCGCCCACATGGACCCAGATCTGCACCTGAATCCGCCCCGGAAGGGGTCCTCCGGGGCTTGTGTTGGGGCTTCCTCGGCGAGCTGGGCCTCGGAAAGGACGGCACCCTCTCAATCCATCCGCAGGCACACGACATGCCCATCGAAGCCGCCGTCCGCGAGGGCTGAAACGTGCAGCGGCTCGGGTCCGGCGTGCAACACACGATCCGAGGCCGACAGGACCCCGTCGCCATCGGCGTCGTCGTAGAAGGCGCCGATGTGTTGGTAGAAGGCGCGCCCCGTGTATCGGACGGCCAGCAGATAGCCGGGGCGGATGTCAGTCCCCCAGCGGAGCGCCCGATCCGGCACTCCCTCCCTCAGCTCGGCCGCCGCCGCGTGGGGGAAGCGGTCGACGACCCGACCCACGTTCCAGTCGACGTCGAGAGGGCGACCCTTCCAGCGATGCCACGCGGCCATCAGGACGTCGGCGCAGTCCACGCCCAGGTAGTTGCGGCTCTGGTAGACGGTCGACCCAAATACCGCCGGCACGTTGTGGAAGGAGGCTACCCATCCCAGCAGGCCGCCCACCGGGCGGACCGAGAGGCGGAAGGTGCGCGGAGACAGGCCCCGGGAATCGGCGTCGTCGATCCCCGGGCTGAGGGTGATGCCGGCCGGGGAGCGGACCTCGGCCTGGAACCAGAAACTCCCGGCGTCGGCGCGGGCGTGGGTGGGCGGCGAGAGTTCGGCGGGCCAGGTGGGGCCAGACGGCGTCCAGGCGAGGACGGTGCTGCGTCCCGACCAGGGGAGCACCTCGGTGCGGGTGTAGTGGATGGACTCGAAGCCCAGCCAGCGGTAGGCGTCGGGATCCCAGGGCCATCCGGCGTTGTGGTAGAGCGTGTCGATGTCCGGGACGATTCGGTACCAACGGATCTCCGCGCCGGAGGGGGCGTCGACCTCCAGAGTGACGGTGGAAGGACTCAGGATCGAGCGCTCTGGCGATGCCGACATCGGCCCTGAATCGGCGCTGGATCGAATCGAAAGCGTTGCAGACGCGGTGGTGGCTTGGGACGATCCCGCAAGGATCCCGACCGCGACGAAGGCAGTCACCACGGCGGCGACGAAGGTGAGGGCGGGCTCGGCGCGTCGTGTGGACATGGCAGGTCTACGGGCGAGGGAGCCAATGGTTTCATGGCTGCCCAATTGCCGCCCGATTGCCCGTTCAGAGCGGCGCCGGAACGTAGGGGTGGCGAGCTTCGGGGCTCAGAGTGGGGCGCGGGGGAGGCCAGGGGGAACCCGGACTACGCCATGTTCAACATCCTCACCCCCTTTCCCGGCACCGGCCTGTATCAAAAAGGGGTCGCCATGGGAGTGGTGAGGGACGCCCCCTGGCAGGAGTTTTTGCGACAGCCCAAAGAGGACTTCCATCCCCAGGTGTGGGATCAGTTTCTTGATGAACAGGAATTGGGGGAGCTGCTGGGGTGGGCCTGGAAACGGTTTTATGGGAGACCCCAGGTGGTGATGCGAAACCTGCGTCAGGTGTCTTCCCCCACCCAGCTTTTTCGCAAGGCCAGGGCGGGTGTTTCTCTATTGGTGGGCTGAACGCTTTCGGCTCCAAGGAGTGGCGTGAAACACTGGGGATTTTCTGTTTCACTGGGAATCCTCCTTCTCGCTCTTCTCAACGGAGGATGTGGAGATACCGGCTCGTTGGGGGACGATACCGGGTCGTCGGATGACACTTCCTCGGAAGACGATGACACCTCTCCCAGCGATGACGACTCCACACCAGACGACGACAGTGCCCCCCCGTTTCACGTTCTGGTTTCCTCCGATGGGTGGGGAGGAGGCCCAGACCACGGGCTTCTGGAAGTGGACTCCTCCTTTCAGGTCACCTGGCTTCTGGATCTGGGAAGTGGAGCGGGAGCCCAGGGGATCTGGCGATTCGACGATGGCCTCACCCTGTTTACCCGGGTGGGAAACCTGGACGCCGCCGTCTCTTCGGTAGACCTGATCGACGGGGAGGGGACCGTCCTGTGGACCTGGATGGGAGCGGACAACAACTTCATTGACTTCCCCCACGGGGTGGTGGTGACCGCTGCCTCTGAATACATCATCGCCGATACCAACAATCGCCGCGTGCTGGCCATCGACGCCGAGGGGAACGGCCTGTGGGGTCTGAACGAATACGGCACGGACGCCTCCCACCCCAGCTTTCCCAACGGCCTGGATCTGCGGAAGGGAGAGGATGGGATGGATCGGCTTCTGGTCAGCAGCCGCATCGACGACACCTTGCCGGGAGGAGTGGAGATGGTGCGTCGCTATCGCCTGGGAGGGAGGGGCGAGGCTCCCGTTCTCGAGTGGCAATTCCCAGCGACCCCCAACTCCTGAGGGGAACCCCACCGCGCTCCACTCCCCGAGGGACGCCCTGTTCCTCACCGACGGGCGCCTCCTCGTCGCCAACAGCGACCCTGGGGAGGTCCTGGTGAGCTCCGACCCCTTTGGTTCCTTCCTCAGGGAGGATTCCTTCCCCGCCCGGGGGGCGTTTGCCCTGCGGGAAGAAATGTGGAGCCGAAGAGGGGGTTCCCTGCCTGGGTCCGTAAATCCTTTGTCAACGGTGTCATTTCCTGATGGCGATATTCCTCGCAGGAGTTATTCTTGGCGGGCATGATCTGAGGGGGGTCCTGCGTCTTGGGTGTGCCATGGTTGTCGGCAGAGTTTTTTCTTTTCGCCTGGGGTGGCCTCTGTGTGCCGCCCTTCTCGTTCATGCAGGTTGTGAAGACGTTGGAGATCCTTCCGGCTTTTCCGTTGCTGACGATGACGATGACGACGATTCGGCAAGCCAGGTCGACGACGACACCGTCCCTGCTGACGATGACACCGTCCCTCCCGATGATGACTCGGTCTCCGACGATGATTCCAGCGACAGAGGCTGGCACCTCCTTGCTTCTTCCGACGGTTGGAATGGGGATGTGGGGGCCGATCTGACCGAGTTTGATGGGGGGTTTGCGCCGGTGTGGTCCCAGACCTGGGAGGATGGCTCCGGCGTCGAAGGGATGGACATAAGTCAAGCCTTCAGCGGTAGCTTGCTCC
>CAYRTW010000292.1:0-6271 GCA_964426935.1 uncultured Rickettsiales bacterium | reverse complement strand
GACGACCGAGGTGGAGAACTTTCCCGGTTTTCCCGAAGGAATTGAAGGACCCTCCCTCATGGATCGGATGCGCGCCCAGGCCGAGCGCTTCGGCACCCGGTTCCACTTCGCCATGGTGACCGGAGTGGATCTGTCCCAACGCCCCTTTCAGGTGAAGATGGACGAGGGGGAACCGTTGAGCTGCGACGCCCTCATTCTCGCCACCGGCGCCTCGGCTCGCTGGCTGGGGGTCCCGGGGGAAAAGCAGCTCACCGGTCACGGGGTCAGCGCCTGCGCTACCTGCGATGGATTTTTCTTTCAGGACAAGGAAATCCTGGTGATCGGCGGAGGGGACTCCGCCATGGAGGAGGCCACTTTCCTCACCCGTTTTGCCAGAAGGGTGACGGTGGTCCATCGCCGCAATGGGTTGAGGGCATCCCGAATCATGCAGGAGAGGGCCCGGAGCAATCCCAGGATCGACTTTGTGTTCAACAGCGAGGTGGTGGAGATTCGAGGAGAACCCCAGGGAGAGGGGGTGACGGGAGTGGTCCTCCGACAGGTGGAGACGGGAGAAACCCGCGACCTGGCCACCCAGGGGGTGTTCGTGGCCATCGGTCATCACCCCAATTCCGAGCCATTCCGAGGTCAAGTGGCGTTGGATGAGCAGGGATATGTGCTCACTCATCCCGGCTCCACCCGCACCTCGGTGGAGGGGGTTTTCGCCTGCGGAGACGTTCAGGACAGGGTGTATCGCCAGGCCATCACCGCCGCCGGTACCGGTTGCATGGCTGCCTTGGATGCGGAACGTTGGCTGCTGGCTCAATGAACAGCGGCCCGGAGGCCCACAGTCGCCCCCAGGCGGGGTAGACTCCCGGGGATGGCAGTCACCCCCCCCCTGGAATCCTTCCCCTCAATGGGGAGACCGACCGAAGGCTCCCAGGGGAGAGGCCCCTCCCGGACCTCGGGGAGGCGGTTGGTCAATCCGGTGAAGATGGTGGTTCCCACCCCGTCGGTCACTGGAGCTTCCCCGCGTCTGGCCTCCATCACTGACGGACTCTCTGCCGACCTCATCGACCTGATGCGTCGCCTGGGTGGGGCCTGGCCTGTCCCCCTGTACCTCACTGCTCGGGAAGCGGGTACCGAGGAGGACGGGGCTGGCGCCAATGCTGCCGAGTTGGACGCTCGCACCGCTGACCGCCTCCTTCAAGACTTCGGGGCCAACGTGCTTCTGGCCCTGGGAATCGAAGGAGACGGAGATCGGGGTGAGGTGCGGGTCACCGCCCGGCTGCGTCGCAAGGGGGGCGCCATTGCCTGGTTCAGTTCCACTCCCATCGTGGACGGTTCGGTTCGAGAAGCCCGCCTGGTCCTGGCCAGCGAGCTTCTGGCGGCAACCACCAGCCAGCCCAGTGACATCTCGGCCATGCTTCCCCTTGGCACCTCATCCCTGGAGGCTTGGCTCCTCGCCTGTGAAGCCCGCTACCATCGCTTTCCTCTGCCCCAGCGCATCCTGGCCACCTCCAAGGCGTGCGAAATTGACCCGGAGTTCGCCGAAGCCTGGCTGCTGCGAGCGGAGCTGACCTCGTCTGCGGGGGACGCCGCCGCCGCCGCCACCCTCGCCGAGGACCTCCCCTCCCGGTTTCCCTCCCTGGGAAGGGCCTGGCTGCTGCGGGCCCGCACCCGCATCCTGGGAGGACAGCGCTCGGCAGGGGCGGTGGATCTGGCCCGGGCTCTGACCCATCCCCTGGATGGAGTGGCCCTCCTGGAGGGGGCCCAGATCGCTCTTCAACTTCAGGATGACCGATTGCACCTGAAGCTCCTGGAAAAGGCCCGAGACTCCCGCCAGATGGATCCCCTCCTCTTCGACCGGCTGGGGCTTTTGCGCCAACAAGGTCGCCGAGAAGTGGAGGCGGTGGCCTTGTGGGAGAGGGCCTACGCCTTGTCCCGCTCCATTCGGGGATTGAGGGCTCGACTCGCCCTGGGGCATCACAAGCTGGGGCACACCGACAGGGCGCGGGGCCTTTTTGACGAAGCCCTCTCTCGGGATGGGCGCCTGGCCGACACCCATCATCTCTATGGCCTCTACCTCCTTGACCACACCCGCAAGGAGGAGGCCTTGGAGCATTTTCACCGGGCGGTACGTCTGGATCCCCACCATCCTGGCGTCCGCTCCTCCCGGGGAACCCTCCTTCTGTCCTTGGACAAGCCTGAGGAGGCCCTGCCTGACCTGGAGGCGGCGGTGAAGCTCGCTGGGGAGGGCCACGAAGTCGCCGAGGCCCGATTGCTGCTCCGTCGCCTGCAATACGGACCGGAGGTGGTGGAGAAGGCCCTCGCCCTGGTGAACCTGGGCTCCCAGGCGGTGAGGAGGGGGGAGGATCAGGAAGCCACCCCCCACCTGGGGGAGGCCCTGCGCCTCATTCCCGATTACTGGCAGGCCTGGTTCTTCCTGGGAATCGCCCACCGCCTGGCGGAGAGATGGATCCCCGCCGAAGGGGCCTTCCGTCAGGTGCTGCGCTATCGCCCCGATCAGGCCGACGCCTGGAACGAACTGTCCATCGCCCTTCTAGAGCAAAATCGCGTATCAGAAGCCCTGGATTCTGCTCAACACGCCCATGAGATCCGGCCCGGTGACCCGGCGATCCTCTCCAACCTGGGGGTGGCGTGGCTGGAGTCGGGGAACCTTCTGGAGGCTCGAAAGTGCATCGATCTGGCCCTCCTCCTCTCCCCGGAAAACCCTCCCCTCCACCGCTACCTGGAGGCCCTGGAGGAGAGAGAGAGGCAGGCGGGGATCCTACCCCCCCCTCGCCCGGTGCGGAGGACTTCCTCCGCCCTCCCCGCTCGGGCCGAACCCCTTCCTCGGGTCTTCGGCACCTCGTTCTCCGCTCGCTCCACCCCTCCCGCCTTCTCCTCCGCTCCCCCGGATGTGGATTTGGAGCCTGAAGAGGGAGACCCGCTGCCGGAAGGGGAGGGTTCGTCCTCCCCACGCCCGCTCAAGGGTCGTTCCTGATTCCCGAGGGCCCCTGAGCCATGGACCCATGACCGGCGGTGGGCGAAATCGGGTCGCCAGGACCCCAAGGGGGTGGTCTCTCCGAATCGGGATGGGGCTCCTCCTGGTGGCGGGAGTGAAGCTGCTGCTGCTGGCCAGGCGGGGGTTCAACTGGGATGAGCTGCACCTGCTGGCGGTCTCTTTTCGGGCCTCCACCGGTACCCTGGAAGCGACAGGCAGGCCAGGAGCGGCTCAGATCCTTCTGGCCCCTCTGACCACCCTGCCCTTCTCCCACGCCGAAATCGTCTACCTTGGCCGGGGGGGCATCCTCCTGCTTACCGCCCTCCTCGCCTGGGGAACCTTCCGTCTGGCCCGATCCTGGTTCGGAACCTCCGCCGCCTGGGCCACCCTCCTCCTCCTCCTCACCGAAACCACCTTCCTGGAGAGGAGCACCGAGATTCGCACCGACACTCCTGCCGTCGCCCTGGCCCTGTGGGGGGCTTCCCTCTGTGAAAAAAATCGGGGCACCTCCCGGGAGGCGTGGGGATTCGCCTGCATGGGCCTCGGACTTCTGTTCAGCCAGAAGGCCATCTATCTCGTCGCCCTCTTTCTGGTGGGCCGCCTCCTGGTGGGAAGACCCCTTCTCTCTTCCCCTCCTCGCCTCCTTCTGGGCACCCGCATCCTCGGAGCAACAGGCGCCGTTGGGGGTGTGGCCCTGGTGTGGATGGGAATTCTGCACGCCTGGATGGGAGAGGACCTGTTCCCCTTCCTGCAACGCGCCTTGGCGGGTGCCTTCCAGGAGGCCAGGAATCCCTTCTACGCCAACACGGTGGGCGCACGATGGGCGCTACAGAGCGTGGTGAGAAACCCCTTCTTCTGGGCCCTTCCCCTGATGTGGATCGGGGCGCGAGGGGGAATGGGAATGATGGGGAGAGCCTCGTTGCATCGCCGGGAATGGGCCTGTCTTGGGCTCTCTTTGGGAGTCTTGGGAGTGGTGGCCTTCCACACCGCCCGGTTCCCCTACCTGGCCATCACCGTGGCCCCCTTTCAAGCCATCTCCGCAGGCTTCCTCTGGACCTCGGGACGACGCCTCCTGCGGCTGCCCCGGTGGGGGGCCATTCCCCTTCTCCTGCTTCCCCTCCTGCTCCGGGCTCCTGCGTGGACGGAGGACCAGACCTCCCTTCAGCGAGAGGTGATGGCCAGGGCGGAGAGGGTGTTTTCCTCCACCACCTCCTACTACGATCCTCACGAGCTGCTGTTTCGCCTTCCCAACCCGGTGGGGGAGATTTTTACCAAGGGAATCCATGAGTTGCGAAGTGGCGGAGACGGGGCGACCGAGCACTTCAACGCCAAACTGGAGAAGGCGGCTCCCCAATTCTACGTGCGCTCGTGGCGAATCGATGATCTTCCTCGTGGAGTCAGGATCTTCCTCAATCAGCACTTCCTTCGTTGGAATGGAAACCTCTTCGTCGTCGGCTTTCGAGTGGACCCCGGGGAGGGGCCAGGGACGGTCACCCGCCGGGTGCTGGTGGAGGGATGGTTCCGGGTGCAGCTCCAGGGAGGGAACTCGGTATGGATGGATGATCAGGAAGTTCATTCCCATTCCCGAATCTTCCTGAACCCTGGGGAACACCGCATCACCCTGCCCTCCCCCGACTTGGGGGTGCGGGCCCTCCTGTCCACGGAGGCGCTGGATGCGGAGGGGGATCCTTCCCGAAAACCTGCCCACCTCTATTTCAGCTATCGGGAATGAATACCGGGAATTTTCTGTGATTTCAGCAGATTCTTCACACTCTTCCATTCTTGTGATCAAGGGCGGGGCCTTGGGGGACTGCCTGATGGCCCTTCCCCTGTTGGGGACCCTGGAGAGACGCGCCCCCTCTTTTCCAAAGGTGCTGGCCACCCGGGAAAGGCTCATTCCCCTCTTCCTGGCGTGGGGAGGATGGGATCGGATTTTTTCCCTGGATGGCGGGGATTTTCCCCAGCGCCTCGCCGAAGAGGCACGGCGGGCCGAAGGGATTCTTTATCTCAGGGACGACCTCCCCCAGTGGCTTCCCCTCCTCCAGGCGGGGGGAGCTCGGGTGGCCGGAGGATCTCCCCATCCCCCTCCGGATACCCACGTCCTTGCCCATCTCCATGGCTTCTTGGACTCCCTCTTTCCCCCTTCCATTTCCGGAGAAGACCCTCCCGACCCCATGACCTCGCCCCCTCTTTCTTGGAAGGAAGAGGGTCGCAACCGATTGATTTCCTTTGGATTGCTTCCTGAAACCTCCCTGGTCCTCGTCCCGGGCGCCGGCAAGGTCCACACTCGCTGGCCCCTCGTCCATTTCCACACACTCCTCGACCCCCTCCGCTCCCGAGGCTGGGAACCGGTGTGGCTCCTCGGTCCCCAAGAGGAGGAGCAGGGGCTCAGGGTAGAGGGGGCCCCGGTGATTCGATGTGCAGACCCATTGGAAACGGCGCGAATCCTGGCGGGCTCCTCCCTGGTGATCGGAAACGACACCGGCTGTTCCCATCTGGCGGCCCTGGTGGGAACTCCCCTGGTGGTTCTGTTCGGAGCGACCGATCCCCGCCAGTGGGCTCCCCGGGGACGCAGAGTACGGGTGCTGGGAGACGGTCAAGGAGGGATGGAGGCCCTTCGTCCAGAGACGGTGTTGGACGAGGTGGGGAGGCTCTGCTGAGGGTCGGCCGAAACGCCGCTGGCCAGACAGGCCGCCACGTATCCGGCCCTTCCAGAAGTCCTTGCCGCCGAAGGCTCACGGCGGGGGCAGAAGAGAAGCAATCCCCTCCCACACCGCATCGGTCATTTTTTCGTACCCAGGAGTGCTGGGGTGCCCATCGGCAATGAACAAGGCATCGGTGGGAGGTGCTCCGGGCCCAGGTCGGCTCCAGCCTTGATGATCGATGAGGGGAAGCCCCACCGTCCTGGCAGACCGAACGATGGCGGCGTCCGGAAGTTGGAAGCGGGGACGGGGAGAGGGATAGTTCATCACCACCAAAGAGGCCCCCTGATCTCGAGCCCGTTGAGAAAGCTCAAAAAAATGGGCGGTGAACACCTTCTCTGCCACCGTGTCGGGGTCGATGGCGTTGTGCATCAGATCGGGATCATAAGGAGGCAGGGAGGGAAACCCCAGGGCGATGACGTCGATGTTGCCGTCCCTGCGGGGAAGGGCGGGAACTCCAGCGACGATGGCGTTGGAAATTCGCTGCAAACCGGGCTCTTGGGGAGCCAGGGCCAGGGCAGCGTCCATCCACTTCCTGGCCAGCTCGGGCTCCCCTGAGATCATGAACGATAAGGCGAGTACGGCC
>CAYRTW010000291.1:0-6278 GCA_964426935.1 uncultured Rickettsiales bacterium | reverse complement strand
GGCGCCGATTGGGGCTTCTTCTTATGGAGTGGGGGGACTCCCGGCGGGCGGCGGAATGCCGGCGGCGGGCCGGAGACACCGCCAGGAATCATCCCAGCGGTGGATGGACGGAAGACCATGAACCCCTGGCCCTCCCTCCCCCTGAGGACGCTCCCTCTCTGCGCTTCACCAACGCCGATGTGACCCGGTTCTGCGAGCGGTTTGCGGGAAGAGACGGGGTGCATGCCCGGCAGTGGTGGGACCCTTCCTCGGGACGAACCGGGTATGCCCCGGTACGGGAAACCCTGTCCCCTGCACTGGCGGTGGCTCACCTCCGGGGCACCCTCACCTTGGGGTCCTACCTGGTCCGTGCCGACCAGACGACACGCCATTGCGTATTGGACATCGACGCTCGCTCCGCCGCCTTGAAATTGGCCGCCGCCGATCCCGATGAGCTCTCCCATCTTCGCGCTCAGGTGGAATCCACCGCCTCCTCTCTGGCTGGCACCCTCACCTGGCTGGGGCTTCCATTTCTGCTGGCCGACTCCGGATACAAGGGACGTCATCTTTGGCTGTTTCTGGCTGAACCCCTGCTGGCCGCCGAAGTTCGTGCCTTCGGAACCGCCCTGCTGCGAGCCCGACGGCGACGCTGGGAAAACGTGGTGGTGGATCTGTTTCCTCGCCAGGACCGGGTGGAGGAGGAGGGCCTGGGGAATCTGGTCAAGCTGCCTCTGGGTATCCATCGACGCTCGGGTCGGCGAGCGTTGATCCTGGATTCCGGTGGCAGACCTCACTCGGAACCGGCTCGTCTCCTCCACGAACTTGGTTCCATTTCTCCATCCATGCTGCGGGAGGCCACCGCACGTCTCCTTTCCCTCCGCCCCTCGGGAATCCCCGTCGAGGGAAGTGTCGAATCTGCTGGAGAGGAGGCCTCCGATTCGGATGCGCCCCACCCACCTCTCTCGCCCCCTCCTCCCTATACCGAAGGGGATATGGAACGCGACCCCCAGTTCGCCGCCATTCGAAAGGGCTGTCCCGTGGTGCGCCGCCTGGTGGCCCGAGCCCTGGCGGGGGACACCCTGAGCATGGATGACGCCATGGTGCTCCGGCATGTTCTGGGCCATCTGAACGAGGGGGCCCGGGGCACCAACCTGTTGTTCAGCCGCTCCCAGGAGCCCTCCCCCGACTGGTTCCTGGGAAGGAGGTTGGGTGGAAAGAATCCCATGTCCTGTCATCGCATCCGCCAACGGGTTCCCGGCATCGCCGAAAGAGTGGGATGTGACTGCGAATTTGGGCCTCGCCTGAAGACCTATCCAAACCCCCTGTTGCACCTGGTGGATCCCTTGGGAGAGGTCCGCCTCAGCACCGTCTCGGAACCCATTTCCACCCCCCAAACGGCGGCCACTTTCCACCGTCAAGGAGAGGTGTGACATGGCCCTTCTCGCCCTGACCGGTGAAGCGCTGGGCCTGTCCTTTCGGGCCGGGCAATGGGTGGTGGAGAGGCAGAAAGAAACCGTCCGCTCGGTGCGGGGGGCCGAGGTGGACGAGATCCACGCCTATGGACCGGTGGAGCTGCGGGCCTCTGCCCGGGTCGCTGCCCTGGCCCGCGGAATTCCTATCTTGTTCCTGACCGCCGATGGCCGGTTTCGGGGAAGATTGGACGGCCCTCGTTCCGGTCGGGGAGACCTCCCCCTGGCCCAGGCCCGGTGGCTGGCCGAGGAGAAAAACGCCTTGGCTCTCGCCCGGGAAATCGTTCGCGCCAAGCTGTATGCCCAATGGGGAAATCTCATCGCGGTTCGGCGGAAGCGCCCTGACCCCCTTCTCACTTCCGCCGCCTGCTCCCTTCGGGCCATGGCGAGAAGGGTCTCCGAGGCCAAGGATCTGCATCAGCTACGGGGTTTTGAAGGAGAAGGAGCCTCCCTGTACTTCGGTTGTTTTGGACGCCTGCTGACCCACTCCGGATTTTCTTTCCAAGGTCGTAATCGTCGCCCTCCTCTGGACCCTGTAAACGCCTGTCTTTCCTACGGATATACCCTCCTTCAGGAGCGCATGATCACCGCTCTCCACGCCGTCGGCCTGATGCCCGGATTGGGAACTCTTCATGCCCCCATTCGCGGTCAGCCAGCCCTGGCCTTGGATCTCATGGAAGAGTTTCGTCCCCTGGTGGTGGACAGGATGGTCCTGCGACTCATCAATCGCCGGCAGTTGGGGCCCGATGACTTCACCCGGGTCTTCACCTGGCGCCCCCATCTGGGGGTGGATCCCCAGGCCCCTCCCCGTGACCCGTCCAATGCTGTCGCCACGGATTCCATGGACGGAGAAGGAAAAGACGATCCGGTGCCGGTGGACCTCCCCGAGGACGAGGCCTCCCCTCCCGCAAGCCATGTCACCCCTGGCCTGCCCTCACCGCCGCCAACCCCCAAAGCGGCAGTGTATCTCTCTGGGGCCGGTCGAAGGGTGTTCATTGGAGAGTTTCAAGGAAGGATGCGCTCCCCCGTTCCTGGAACGGCCGAGGCGGATTCCACCTCCTTGCAGTGGATTTTGGAAAGACAGGCGAGGCGAGCGGCCCGGTTGTTCCTGGGAGCGGACCCGATCTGGCGCCCGGCAACCGCCATTCCCAAGGGAGAGGAGGGAGGTCCATGGACTACGTGATCATGGCCTACGACGTGGTCAAGAACCGACGGCGAGCCAAGGTGATGAAGGCCCTGAAAGCCTCCCTCTCCCATGTGCAGAAGAGCGTGTTCGAGGGCCCGATACGGGAAGGTCAGGGGATGAAGCTGCTGGAAAGCGTGGCCCGCCTGGTGGATCTGCGCCAGGATTCGGTTCGAATGTATCACCTCTGCCCCCAGTGCCGACGGCGCGTCGACATCCTGGGGGTGGCCATGCCCGTTCCCCTGATCCATGAGGATGTCATCGTGACCTGAACACCCAGGATGGACAAGGCTCTTCAGTGAGCGAAACCGTGGAGGGAGCATGTCTTCTGCCGATGCACATCCCGCCTCATCCCCCTCGACCCCCATGGACCGGATCTTTGCAGAATGGACTGCCCTTGCCACCCTTTTCGAACCCGAGCCCCTCCCTGAGCTCTCTGATGAGGGGGTTTTCCTGGTAAGAGACGGCTTTGCGCTGGGGACTCTGAAGCTGCCGTCGAGCACCACCGAGTTGAACAGGCGGATCCATGACTTGCTGGCGGCCATAAGAGCCTGGGCGTGGCCCCGCATCCTCCATCGCATGAAGGAAAAAGAGGGGGCCGAGGAGGTGATGCAGGAGGTCCTGATCGCCTGCACCCGGCACCTGCGGCGGGTCCATTTTCTTGATGCCCGGGGGGTGAGGAGCTGGTTGAATCGGGTGGCCGTCCATCGGTGTCTGGACGCTCACCGCAGGGAGAGGCGGTATCGACACGGGGTGTTGCGTCCCGAACTTCACCGAAAGGAAAAGGAGGGAGGGGTTCTCCTTGGCGCCGGGGTCGAAATTCCCTGCTCCTTGGATTTGGACGCCGCCTGGGAGTGCTTGAAGCGAGCCCAAGCGGCCATCTGCGAGGTGGTGGCCAGAGGTCGTTCGGAACCCGGCTGGGCCAGGGTGGCCAGCGATGAAGTGGGTGCCTCCGAGGCGGAGGTGCGTCGCAATCTGGAGGTCCTGTTTCGCACCCGGATTCATGGAGACGATGGATTGGCGGTGGGCCGTTCACTGGGATATTCAGGCTCCAATCGGCAGGCCCAAAACCGGGTGGCCCGCCAGGCGGCCCGGGGTGCCCTGGCCCTGGCCCACGGCGCCCTCCTGATCCTTCCCCATTCCCCCGCTTCTGAACAGGTATTCCTGATGGCCCTCCGCACCTGGCTGACCCCCATTTCGGTTCAACGCCCTTCAACGGCGAAGATGGGGAGACAAGGAGGAAGGCGCAGGCGGCGGTTCGGCGCCGGGGATCTGGGAGTCTGAAGGGTGGCCGCGAACCCAAAAATCCGGGGGCGGCGCCAGCACCGAAGGAGGAGTGGGGACCGAGGGGGCCGGTTGGACCACCACCAAGGGGCCCCGAGATTGGAAACGGGGACGGCGCCAGCGTCCCGGACCACGGTGACCCCGGGCAGGTCGGGAGGCCGGGGGAGGAGAAGAGTGGGCCCTCTCCCCCGAGGGGGCCGGGGCCCGAGCGAACCCCCTGAGCAGGCGATGGCGAATTTCCCCCAGGGACGGGCTCCCCATCCCCCTCCACACCACGCTGAGGGTGAAGAACCCACTCCAGAGAAGGAGGACGCCTGCGGCGGGGAAGAAGGGAAGAAGGCGGATGCCTGCGAAAGCCCAGGGGAGCAGGGCGAGGAGGGCCCCCAGCGAGAGCAAGTGGCGGCGGGTGGGACGGTGGCTGAGGAAAAACCCCGCTGCCATCAACGCCGCCCCCACCAACGCGGTGCGCTGACCACTTTCGGTCATGCCCTCCCAGCAGCGAGTCAGGAAGTCGGTGTCCATCGTTCCTCCATATCCAGTCAAGACGCCGGTGAGGAGTTGCGCTGACGGGAAGGGTCAGGAAAAGTTCGGTCGGGGAGGGACTGCAAGTGAAAACCGCCGAGAACACTTTCCAGTTCCAGGTCTACTCCCAACACCCGAAGGGGCGGGAAGGAGCGGTCCCCCGCGCTCCACAGCCGGGTCTTCTGAGGAGACAGGCGAAGCCGCGCCGCCCGCACATGCCGATTCAGCCAGCGATACAACCGAGGGGCCGAGCCGGAAGAGTTCCCCACCAGCACAAAGTCATCGGCGTAGCGCAACCACCCCACCGGCGCGCAGCCCTCGGGCCCCTTTTCCCGGGTCATCGGTCCGTCCACCCATCCGTGGAGGTAGAGATTGGCCAGCAGAGGAGACAGGGGTGCTCCCTGGGGAATCCCCCGACCGGGGCGAGAAGGATCGGTCCATTGCTGCATCCACACCTGGTTCAAATGCACCCACAGGGGATCGGGGCATAGAGCCGCCGCAGCGGACAGAAGGCGCCGGTGCTCCAGGTGATCGAACAGCCCCTCTACATCGGCCTTCACCCCCTCCAACCAGGGCTGGACCCCCACCTGGGAGAGGAGGGCCCTCACCCCCGAAGCAGAGCCACGGCCGGGGCGATATCCGTGAACCAGGGGGAGGAGAAGGGGTTCGGCAGCGGGGGCGAGGATCCTCCCCACGGCTCCCTGCACCAGGCGATCCGCCAGGGAGGGGATTCCCAGGTGACGGGAGCCTCCCCCTGACTTGGGGATGAAGCGATGGCGCAGGGGACGGGGTTGCCACAGCCCATGCTTCACTTGGTGACACAACCAGCTTCGCCCTTGGGGGTGATTCAACCAGGGCCAGTCGTCGTCAGAGGAGGCGTGGAGAGGGAGGCGCTGGCGCATCTTCGCCCATGCCTCGTCGAAGACCTCGGGGGTCAACCAAGGCGACAATTCCGGAAGGATTCCCCCGTCCCAGACGGCGCGAAAGGTGGGGCTGGACAGGACCTCGGCGGTGGACATGGTCATCCAGGACGGTGGGGGGTTCGGAGGATCAAACGCCGGTGGTGGGTGGTGCTGACGGGGAGGAGGATGAAGGCTGACGGGAGGCCCCAAGCTGGCCCTGGCCGTGGAAAGATCCCGCCCCCTCGCCGATCTGGACCGGGAGCGCCTCCGGCGGCTGGTGCAACGAGGAGGGGCTCCCCAAGGAGAGGAACGGTTCATGGAGACCCTGGAAACCATCCGCCTTGCCTGGTTGCCAGAGGGCGAAGGGGCGCCAGAACGAATGCGAAAAGCCCTGGCCGAGCACCAGGAAGCGATGCCTCTGCTGTGAGAAGTGGGAAAATTGCCCCGAGAGTGACCGGGACGTTGACATCCTTTGGGGGCGAGTATGTGATGGGAGGGTGGGGTTGCCATGACGGTCAGCAAGACGCTCGGGGGGTCCTTCTCTCCTTCTCCTTCTCTCTCTTCGTCCGGCGCGAAGGAACGAAGACCGCCCTTTAGTGAGGACTGGTGCGAGTTTCTGAGCCGTCTGCTGAAGGGAGATTGCGTGGTGCTGGCGGGGGCCGGGATTTCCGTGGGGGCGAAGGACCCGCAAGAGGACGGGTTTGAGCCCACGGTGGGGTGGATGCAGAAGAAACTCAAGTCCTGGCTGAGGGGGTGGAGGAAGAAGGAGGGGAGCTCCCCCAAGCCTGGGATGGAGAGCCTTCTCTCCCTGTGGGACAAAGAAGGTAGCAAGGACCTCCCTCTTGACCGTCTCGCCGAGATCATGGGATGGGTGGTGGGACACACCGAGGTGGTGGAGCGGATCGGGCTCCCTTCCCTGGACCGGATGAACACTCTTCC
>CAYRTW010000290.1:1674-6295 GCA_964426935.1 uncultured Rickettsiales bacterium | reverse complement strand
GCGGCCAGGGTCTTGCCGGTTCCTGGTGGACCGGTGAACAACCCGCGGGCCCCCTGCCCCCTCCCCCGCCTCCCCATTCCCCAGGTTTCCAATACCTCTTTTCGATGAGTATGAATCGACCCCAACGCTCGGAGGCGGATCAACACCGAAGGGGGAAGGATCAGATCCTCCCAAGTAGCCTGGGGGAAACACCTGCGGGCGATGGACCCAGGGTCAGCAGCCATGGCCACTGAGCACGCGTCCAGTAGTCCCGCAGGAGAGCATTCCCGGCCAACCACCTGAACTCCCACGGGAGTTTGGATGACCATGGGAACCCCCAGGATATGGGCGTCCGCTACGATACGGGCGGTCACTTCAGCGGAGCGGGGATGCTCGGAGACCCGCAGTGGTTTTACGACGATGCGATACGTTCCGTCTTTTTCTTCCAGGTACGCACACTCCTGGAGGGAGACGTCCAAACTGGGGAGCCCCATCAATCTGCCCACCAGGGCGGTTGCGGGGCGAAGAGGACTGAGAGGCGTGACGGGAATGGAATTGCCATGGAGATCACAGGCCATGATCAATCCCTGGGAATGCAGGGTGCGTATCCCTTCCATGATTTGAGAGATTGGGGCTGCCGGGGTCAACGCTTCCGCCAGATCCCGGGGATCAGGGCTTCGTGGGCTCGACCCATCCCTTTTCCAAGCAGAGAAGCCGGCAGGATCAAAAACTGTCCCCAGGAGCCAACGAAGGATGCCGGCCGACAAGGGAGAGAGGTGGGCGGTGAGCGCCCAGGCGTGGAAGATGGTTTCCATTTCTCCGGTCACCCCCAGGGTGCGCTCTCCCGGTGGGGTTGGGTTTGAAGAATCCAGTTGTCCGGAAAACATCCATGCACTTCGACGAAGCACGGCTTGAAGGCGCATGGGACGGGCGAAGGATGAACCGGGACCCTCATCGGATGCGGACAGCGGTGAGGGTTTCATGGCATCCCCTGGAGCAGTGAGGCAACTCGGCGGCCCCAAGCCGTCCCCGTCACCACCGCAATCCGGGGAGAGCACCGGACCTCTTCCTCGCCGTCCATGGCGCATTCCAATGCGGCTGCATGACCTTGGGGAATCGCCACATCCACCGACAGAGGAAGCACCCGTGGGACCTTTACCCCCACTCGAATCCGGGCAGGAGTAACTCGTCGGAAATCCTCCGGGCTTCGGCAGGCGGGGCGGGCCGGCTCCTTGCCCCATTCATCCACAAACACCTCGGCTCCTCGCTCTTGTTCCATGGCCACGCAGAGGAGGCGCCATTGTTGCTCTTTCAACACCTTCTCCGGATCGGTCAGATCCTGTCGAACCAGTCGTATGGAAGAGGTGGTCTTGCCCACTCGCAGTTCAACGGGAACCACTGGCGGGGCCATCAAATCCGCTCCATCCGCCATGGCATCCCTGACCAGGCGTTGCACCGCTGGGGTGACATCCTCATCAACCCAACCCGGCCGAACCAGGGACAGCACCGCCCGATCCACTGCCCTTCCCGCCACCGACACCTGGATCTCCTTGGACAGGAAAAGGCCGCGAAGACGAATCCGCGAGATCAATTGCCCTTCCCGCCGAGAGATGTCCTGGCGGGTTCGGGGATCAAACCAATCATCGGCAAACACCAGGGGTGCGGTCACTTCGGTCAGACTCATCCTCACCCGCAAGATGCCTCGATCTCCTTCGGCAGCCAGGATTCTCCCGCAGGCCGCAGCCGCTTCCATGACCTTGCTGGTCAGGTCCGCCCCTCCGCCCGGATGGGACAGGGTTCCCCCATCACATCGCTGACTTCCCGCCCCGATCTCCAAGGAAATCTCTCCATGTGGAGCCCCCATCACCCAGATCGATTCTCCGAAGGCACGCCCCTGGTCCCGCCGGGATATGGCAAGGGGTCCTCCCTGGGCGAGATATTTTCCCTTCAAGACGAGCTGCTGCAGTGATCTTGAATTGGAAACTGAAGGGGAAGAGGGCATCGTCGGGGCTGGCTTGGGCTGCGGAAACGGCAGCTCCCTGGACCATACCCGCTGAGAAGACAAATGGAACAAGGTTGCCTCTACTGGAGAATCCCCAGCCGACCACAGGGGGTCCTTGCCGTCCACTCGGAACCCCCACAGCCCCGGCTCGACTTCCACTGCATAAGTGCCCATCGGTGAGTATCCCTTTCGCTCCAGAAGAAGCCGATAGGCATGGAGGGGCCAGTGAACTGCATCGTAGTCGGGACCAGGGGCAAGGGTCAGGAGCACTTCAGAAGCGGGAGCCACCCCCTGGGGGGTTCGCCAGAAAGGGGCCCCCTCTCGCACATCCATGTGGGCGGCAAATTCTGGCTCAGAAATGGAACGGGGTCGCTGGGATGAGGCTACCGCTGCTCCCAAGACCAGGAGAGACGTGAGGAGCACAATCCAGGGAAGAAGCAGGGGACGGCGACGGGAGGGAGAAGGGTCCCGGCGACGAACGATCAGGACTTGGGGGCAAGAGGGAGGCGCCATCTTCGCAGTTCGTTGCATCGCAGACACAGGCACCGGTAGCCATGTCTCGCTTCTACCCTCTCGACCGGATGTCAAGGCTTGAGCCCCGGGCAGAACGCGCCAGGAATGGGTGCTCCTTTCCTCCATGAAAAACCCATAGCGCCGGGCCCCTTCTCCCGCACCCGCATGAAGCAGGACTTCCAAAGGGAGGGGAGGCTTCAAGGGTTCAGGCGATGCTTCGGATCCATCTCCGAGGACCACCAGAATCCCAACTGGGGAAAGAACCTGGCCGTCCCCACGGCGAATGTCCCGCCCCTTTCGCGCATCTTCAATCCTTCCTCGAACCAGCGCCCTTCCGCCATCGCCGGGAGGGAGATCCTCCCCCTCTCCCACCATCCACACCCGAAAGCCCTCCTGACCGCGCAGTCGTTCCCCCCATAAAAGAGCAAAGAGGGTTCGACGGGAAAGCTCGGCCCGACGCAGGGTCGCAGTGGCCTGGTCAAACGCAGGAGCCTGGCCCGGGAGAGAATCGAAGAGAAGGGCCGGAGATTCACCAACAGCAGGCCTTCCCACCGACATCCACCGCGTTCCTTGGGGAGTGCCTCGGAGGGCGGGGACCACCTGGCGTTGAAGGGGCGCCGGCGGAGGGTTTCTGTGGTCACGAGGGGGTAGAAGAAGAGAGGATGAATGAGCGGCCTCCTTCGCCGATGAATGGGAGGGGAGGCGGAGGGGAGAGATCTCGCGAATCTTCCCCTGGAGGGGAGGCGCGCGGTAGGGAAAGGTAGGACCGTCCGAGGCTGGAGTGGGGGGAATTTCATGAAGGTGGGGCGGTCTCCTCTCCGAATCTCCCTCCTTGGCTGGAGAGTTTGGAGTCTCTTGGATTGGTTCAGGGGGAGGACGAAGATTTCCTAGCGAGTGCGCGCTCCTTCCTCCCCTGAACGGGGGGGATCGCTCCGCAACAGCACTCATCTTTTCTGGATCCGAGGCTCCCGGTGGGAAGGGTGGCACCTCCTCCTCCAGCGCCTGCAGCAGATCCTTCAGCAGGGCGATGGCGTCCGGGTACCGAGCCTCTCGGGGGGATGCAGCTCGGTCTGCTACCGCCCTCAACCGAGAAACCAGACGGGGAGGGCCTGCAGCAGCGGCGAGCACATCTTCCAGCATCCTGCCCAGAGGGAACACATCTGCGGCGGGAGTCGGAGTGAATCCGGCCTCGATCTCAGGGGCGCGATAACGGGGCTCCAGCCAGGACGAGCGTTCCCCCGGCAAGGTCACCGCTCCATGAAGACGCCCTCTCCCCTCCCCGTCTACCCGCAGTGCTTCGGGATGGACAGCGCTATGAATGACGCCGGCCCCATGCAAGGCCGCCACTCCCGCCACTCCGTCCGCCACGGTCAGAGAAGCCTGCATCAGGGAAGGGGCGTGGGATCCCAGCCAACGGGGCAGCGTCTGCCCATCAGGTCGATCCACCACCAGGGCAAGGCCTGCAGCGGTCTCTGCCACGGCGTGCACTTTGGCCAGGGTTTCTCCCCTGACGTTGGCGACCCGACGCGCTCGGATGGCAGTCGCGGTCACCGACCCTTGGGGCTCTCCGGGAATGAAGGCTCGGAACCGGAGCAGCACCCGCCGTCCCGACCCCGCCGCTGTCCCCGCCACCTCCCCCCAAGGCCCGCGCCCAGGTGCCAGGGTCTCCGCAGGCTGAAAGGCCCGCCACATCTCTTCAGGCATGCTGGACAGCACGTCGTGCCAGTCGGCGCTCATGGTCCTCTCCTCGTTTGCCTCCGCAGGCGCAGCGGACGGAAGTCACGAGGGGAGTGTGGCGATGGGGAGATGTGGCATCCAGTGGTGACCATTACAGGTCATTACATGGCGATGAATGATCCTGTTGTTTCAAGTAGTTGGATGGTTCAAACGGATAAACGTATGGTGGGTTGGGAAGGAAAGGATGGGACGAGAGGAAACCGATGCGGTCGTAGGAAGAGGCACTGGGGCGGCAACTGGACACGGTGAGGAGGGGGGAGGAAGAGTGGGGAGTTCGGGCGAAAAGCAGGGGTGTGAGGGGAGACGGCGGCGGGGGACGGTGGGGACACTTCTCGCGCTGCGCCCGTTTGGGGGGCTCATTCACCGAGCGCCTCGCGCAACTGGAGACGA
>CAYRTW010000290.1:0-1574 GCA_964426935.1 uncultured Rickettsiales bacterium | reverse complement strand
CCCGCGCGCGCCCGCGCCCACGCGATCCTGCGGGCGCGGCCCTCCACCCTCCTCCCCACCCTCTCCTGGGCGGGGCAAAGAATGGTCCAAAAAGTCAACGGTCGGCAACTCCCCTCCACAACGCACCATTACAGCAGACTGGGCAACGGATCTCCCCTCCCCCAACTCTCCCTTGCCAGTTCGCCCTATTCTCCCTACCCTGACCTCCCATTCTCCTGGAGTTTCCATGAGTTCTCGCCCCCGACCCGCCTCGTTTGACGTTCGAGAGGACGGCTCCCATCTGACCCTTGCCTGGGATGATGGCCACCTGAGTCCCTTTCCCGCCGAGTATCTGCGGGGCTTCTGCCCCTGCGCCGGTTGCCAGGGCCACGGCCGTTCTCGGTGGGAACTCGTCTATCAGCCCACTCCCGGCGTCACCTTCGAGGAGATGGCCCCCGTGGGCTCCTACGCAGTGGGGTTCGTCTTCTCCGACTCCCACGCCACCGGCATCTACTCCTTTGACCTCCTCCGCTCCCTCTGCCCATGCGATCTCTGCGGCGGTCCCGGACAGACTCCCCCTCCTCAGGAATGGCAGGATCAAGGGGCCTGATGGTGCCACCTACCTCACCTCGGCGTCTCCGAACAACCCTGCCTGCACTCCCGCCCCCACTCCCTTCAACTCCAGGTCGAAAAACGCCGCCGTGTAGGTCTTCACGATGGGATCGGCGGACTCCACCGTCAGGTAGGTCCCACCCTCACAGTCGGTAAAGGAGGCGTCGGGATGACCGTCAGGACACCCGTCGGTGGCCAGAGCCAGGAGTTGCTCATACAGCACCTGGTTGATGTCGTCTCGGGGGGCGAGGATTTTCTCCGCCACCGTCCCCATTCCCAGGCTGCACAGCGATGAAAACGCCAGATGCCCCGCCCCCTTCAATTGGACAAGAGTTCCGTCCTGTACAGATTCAAAAGCGCTTTCCACCCCTTCCTCTGAGGCGAAGGCGTCGCAGGTTCCTCCCATGAACAGGAGGGGAACGTCCCTCTTCACTACCGGGGTCGAGGCCATGCTGAGGAGGGCGGAGTAGCGGGTCTGCTCCTCTCCCACCACGGCAAGGGTACCCCCGCCGGCGGAAAACCCCGAGAACCCTAAGGTCGCCGTGTCCAGGTGTCCGGCGAAGACCCCCTCGACAGCGGCGGAGTCCACCCAATCGAGAGCGATCTGCATGTCCTCCACTCCCGGGTCGTCACCGAAAAACCCGCTGAGATCGCAGCCCTCCAAGGCCGGATCAAACAGGCAGGGCAACACATCCCCCATCATCCTCCCCGGGTGGTCCGCAGCCACCACCACATATCCCCGGGAGGCGAGGTGGGCGGCATACACCGGCGATTGGACCCGGAAGGCGCCGAAACCGTGGGAAAACAGAATGACCGGGAAGGGTTCACCCGCGTTTCGGATGGGGGCATCCCGCACTGCCAGAAGGTCGATGAAGGGCAGGGTGAAGGAGGGAACGGTGTCGATGAACACCGTGGGAATGAACTCCATGATGTCGGCGGCGTCGAGGGCTTCACCTGAGGTGGCCTCGGTAGCGGGATACCAG
>CAYRTW010000289.1:0-6309 GCA_964426935.1 uncultured Rickettsiales bacterium | reverse complement strand
GCCACGAAGGGAAGGTCTCGACGGGGGCTCCAGCGGTGGACCGCCCGGGCCAGCTTCTCCTTGCCGGTGCCGGTTTCCCCCAGGATCAGCACCGGAGTCGGGGTCTCCGCCACCAGCCGGGCCCGCCTGGCCAGCTCCACCACCTTGGGGGAGAGGCTGCTCTCCAGGATTCCGTCCTCGTCCCCGTGAAGCTGCCTCTCTAAGAGCTTCACCCGTTCCTCGTCCCGGGCCAGGGCCCGAGCCAGCAGGGCCCTCTGTTCTCCGGAAGCGATGGCCAGGGCCAGCACCTGGGCATACACCTCACACAGGGACACCACGTCGTCGGAATACCGTTCACAACGGGCCCTGTCCAGGGTCATCACTCCGAAGGCCCGGTCGCCGGCCACCAGGGGCACCACCATGCAGGCGTGTCCGGGGGGAAGGTCCAGGACGTGGTCGAAGGGATCCCCGTCCCCGTGGGCGTGGTCATCCTCGGTGAACACCCGGGCCCTCCGCAATTCCAACACCTCCCGCAGGGAAGGAAACGAGCCCAAGGAGAGGTGATGACCCCGCACCGACGGCCCCGCCAGGGCTCCCCGGGCCGCCCTCACCCTCAGATCCTCCCCCTGAAGGGAGAAGATGGTGGCCAGATCGTAGGGGGCGATGCGGGCCAGCCAGTCCAGCCCCTTGCGGAGCAGCTCGTCCAGGCCGTCCTCCGCTCCCGCCAGGCGCATCAGCTCCTTCAGGTCGGTGGTGAGGTCGAGAGGGGGGAGGGAGGTTTCGGTGTTCATGGCGACAGGGTCGATACAGATCACCGATATTTCAAGGTCTGTTCACCGATATTTCGGTGACTTCTTCATGCTCCCTGTTTCCTTTTTCAACATTTCCAAGTGTTTTCAGCATTTTATGGGCTTGGCACGGCTCATGCCTTACAGGTGGACATCCTGGAACCTCCCAGAACGTTCACCCTCTCTCCGCAGGAGAATCTCATGCTCACCGTTCAAGACGCCCTCCCCTCCTTCTCCCTGCCCGCCGTGGTCAGCCTGGAACCGGGCAAGGAGTTCACCACCATCACCGACGAGAGCGACGGCGGGAAGTGGAAGGTCCTCTTCTTTTGGCCCATGGACTTCACCTTTGTCTGCCCCACCGAGATCGCCGAGTTCGGCCGCCGCCACCAGGACTTCCTGGATCGGGACGCGGTGGTGTGGGGGGCCTCCACCGACACCCACCACGTCCACCTCGCCTGGAGAAGAAGCCATCCTGATCTGAAGAACCTGCCCTTTCCCATGCTGGCGGATCACGGAAAGCACTTGAGTTCGACCCTGGGAATCCTCCATCCCAAAGACGGGGTGGCCTTCCGCGCCACCTTCATCATCGATCCCGACGGGGTGATCCGCTGGGTCAGCGTCAATGACCTGGACGTGGGGCGCTCGGTCCCCGAGGTGCTGAGGGTGCTGGACGCCCTCCAGACCGACGAGCTGTGCCCCTGCAACTGGCAGAAGGGGGATGCCACGCTGAATGCGGCTTGAGCGGGGCGCGGGGAGGAGGAGCCCTTGTTGAAAGCGATGAGGCAACCCCCAAGAAATCCATCCCCCTCTCCGTTGCCTCCCCTCCTTCGTGGGAAATTGAGGCCAGGAAGGGTGGATGAGCCCGACACATCACCACCGAAATGAATGGAAAAAAGGATCCCTCCATGACTTCTCTGGAAACTTTGCGAGAATCCCTCCCCGAATCGGCCCGGGATCTTAAGCTCAACCTCCAATCGGTGCTGGAGGGAGGCTCGTTGACCCCCGCCCAGAAGTGGGGGACCGCCCTGGCCAGCGCCCTGACCACCCGCCATCCGGCCCTCATCGCCGCCATGGAGGAGGCCTCCGCACCGCACCTCTCTCGGGAGGAGGCCGAGGACGCCCGGGCCGCCGCCGCCTTGATGGGGATGAACAACGTGCTCTACCGGTTTCGTCACATGGTGGAGAAGGAGGACTATTCTCGACTTCCCGCCCGGCTGCGAATGAACCGCCTCAGCAAGCCCCTGGCCAGGAAATTGGACTTCGAGCTGTATTGCCTGGCGGTGTCGGCGCAGAACGGATGCGCCACTTGCATCCGCTCTCACGAGGAGGTGGTGATCCGGGGAGGCATGACCCCGGAAAACGTCCTGGATGGGGTTCGCATCGCGGCGACCCTGGCAGGGGTAGTGGTGGCGGTGGGGTGACACCAGGCTCCGGCGGGAGGCATTGTGCAAGGGGCCACCCCCCTCGGGGACAGTGTTGCAGGGGGGGACCTCAATGGGGACAGCCCGGCAGACCTCCTCCTGGGGGCTCCTCAATTGGATTGAAACGCTTCAACATCCTGCGACCATGCCTGGATGGGGAACGATTCGGGCTGCGAAGCAGGAGCCATCTTTTTGCTTCTGGGGGGATCCGCTCCCGATGCCTCCCTCTCTCAGACTCAACCGGAAGGAAAGCGATACGCAGGCACTCCTCGCTCTTTCACGCCGATCCCGTTCAAACACCCTGGTGCCAACTCTCATAGCCTTTTCTGTACTCCTTCCATCGCCGGCCAAAGCCACAACCCACGACTTCCCCTTTGAGGATGAAGTGGACGAAGAAGAAGATCGAATCGACGAGAACTGCACCGAGTCCGCAGCGTCAGGCTGGAATTGTTATCCCATCGAGCCGGTGGTGGGTTACGACGACGTCAACACCACCAAGCCCCTCGCTCCCATGTCCTGGAATGAATGGGATCGAATCCTGGGCGACGGAGGAGATATCAACGTAGACGGCTTCCTCCAACTCCAAGTCCTCGACACCTACGGCGACCGCACCGCCGTTCTTTTCTTCTACGCATTCTGCAGCCCTATCGCCCCGAACCCGATGGAGACTGGCGCTTGATCCCCGGGGACGGGGTGCGTTTGTCGGTCTGGGTTTCCACCGAAGACGTCCGGTCGGAACCCTTCCTGGCCCTCTACTGGAATTGGTTCTCCGGCACCCCGCCCGAGGATGAAACCTGCGACACAGAAGAGTGGGATCGATTTTGTTTTGTTCCCTCCGAGGATCACATAGAACGTGTAGCGAGCCAACGGCCGCAGCGCGATAGAGGAAGATCCTCTGCAGGTTGAGCCTCCTGGACCACCCACTCTTCTACCCTCCCCCATCTCTTGGGTACCCTGGGCTCCCGACGTTCCCCCACCGAGGCCTCCCATGCCCTCCCTCTTTCGCCGACGCCCCCTCCCTCGACTCCTTCCCCTCTCCCTCTCCCTGGCCCTGCTCCTCCCCGCCTCCACCCTCGCCTCCCCGGGAACCCTCGTGGCCCTGGGGTCACGTCACCTGGAAGGACCTGAGCCCCCGGATTTCCAATCAGGATGGTGGCACAGAAACCTTACGAGCAGCAGGGTTTGTGGGGATGATGGTGCACGTGCTGGCCGATACTCCGGGAGGAGGGGGGAGGTACAATTCCCGGACTCATGGGGTGGTTGGGGGGTGGTGAGACGGCACTCCCCTCCAACCTGAAATTTGAGCTGTGAGCCGGCACAAGGCCGCATCCAACCTTGCCCCCGTGGATTCTCTCTTGCCGTTCTCTGGCTATACGAAGCAAAACGACCGAACTGGACCACGGACAGCGAACGCATTCTGCATTTTGACGCCAAGGTGCCAAGACGCCAAGGCGCCAAGGAACTGGAGAAGGGACGGGGAGAGGCGGAGCAAGGAGAGTCTCTTGGGGGTTGGGGAAGACAGGACCGAAACAGAGCCGGCAACATCCTGGCATGGCCTCAGTCCATCGGCGGATGGCGTGCGTGTTCATTTTATTGAGTGGGTACAAACAACCTGACATCATCACGATTCCATTGGCCTGTACCGTTTCGTGTGGAAGTTCTCTCCGACTCGCCCCCTGCTCACATCCTCCCTACAGTGGGTCCCCCCCCTTGGCTCCCTGGCGTCTTGGCGGTGTTCATGAAAAAGTATGGAAAGCGTTCAAGGGTCCGGTCCAGCCACACAGACGGCACGACTTCAACGCATACAAATTCCACACCCTCCTCACCCCTTCGGAATCTGCAACACGAACCGGGACCCCGCCTCCCCGGTCTCCCTCAACACCGCTCGTCCTCCATGGGACTCGGCCACCGCACGCACCAGCGCCAGCCCCAGCCCCGAACCTCCCCGATCCGGCCTGGAGGTCACGAACCTCTCGAACAGCCTCCCCCGAATGGCCTCGGGAACCCCCGGGCCCGAATCCTTCACCATGACCTCGACCATGGCCCCTTCCACCGTCACCTCCACCCTCACCTCGCCGTGGGGAGGGGACCAGGCGACGGCGTTGGCCAGGAGGTTGTCCATCGCTCTTCGCAGCCAGTGGGGATCCCCCCTCACCCACGCGCTCTCGGTGCCGGAGAGGCGAAGAATCACCTGACGCTGCTCCGCCAGGGGAGAGGCCATTTCCAGTGCCGCCGCCGCCACCTCCCTCAGATCGACCTTCTCCCGGGTGGAAGCGATCCCCCGGGCCTCCAGGCGGGCCATCGCCAGAAGATCGGTCACCAGGGTCTGCAACCGAGAGGCGGCGGCATCGATATGAATGGAAAACCGTCGCACCGCCTCCTCATCCCCCGCCGCCTCTGCCAGGACCTCGGCGGAGGCGCGGATGGCGGCGATGGGATTTTTGATTTCATGGGACAGGTCCTGGGCCAGGGATTCCACCTGATTCTTCTGTTCCAATTCCCGGCGCATGGCTTGGAAGGCTTCCGTCAACCCCCGCACCTCCCTGCCCCGAGGAAGGGGAAGGGCTCCCTGCTTCTGGCCCTGGGCGATGAGGAGGGCCGCTTCGGTGAGCTTTTCGATGGGCCCGCCCACCGCATGGCCGATGACCAGGGCCGAGGCCGCCGCTCCCAGCCCCAGGATCGCCGCCAGCAGGGCCACCTTGGGGGCGATGTCGTCCATGAGCTGGGTCATGCCCACGATGGCCTTTTCCACCCGCACCGCTCCGACCACCCTCTCCCCGTGCCGGATGCCCACCGCTGCCGCCACCCTGCCGTCCTGAAGGATCCGGGCGATGTCGTCCTTTCCCCCGGTAAGAGCAATGGCCACCTCGGGCCTTCCCGAGAGATCCTCTCCCCTCTTCCCCTCGGTTGAGGAGTCCACCACCACCTTGCCCCGGGAGTCCACCACCTGAATCCTCACCCCCTGGTCCAGCCCTCCCAACCCGTCCAGCACCTGGGTTCGCTGGAGAAGGGCCGCCGCCTTTTCCAAAGACAGGTTCATGGTGTCCATGGCCCCCAAGGCCAGGTTCCCCACCAGGGCCGCTTCGTCCTCGGCCCCCTTCTGGGCAAAGGAGACCGCTCGGGCGGTGAATCGATCCACCACGATGACCGAAAAGGCGGTGGTGATGGCCACGGTGGTGCTCATGAGGGCCAGAAACACCTGCATCCGAATGGACAGGCCGTGGCGCCGCGCCCGCAACAATCGGGCGAGAAGAGCAGAACCCAGGAGGACGTACAGGAGCCCGCAGAGAAGAAAGGCCTCCTGGCGAAGAAGAAGGGCCACGGGAATCACGGCCTGTACCGGTAGCCGACGCCCCGCACCGTCTCGATCACCGCAGGGTCCCCCCCGGCCTGGGCGATCTTGCGGCGCAGGGCCTTGAGATGCACGTCGATGGTGCGCTCCGACAGGATCACCTCGGGGCCCCGCACCTTGGCGAGAAGCTGATCCCGATCCCACACCCGAAAGGGGGCGGAGAGAAACACGACCAGCAGGTCAAACTCGGTCTTGGAGAGGAGCAGGGACCTCTCCCCCAGGGTCGCTTCCCGGGTGAGGGGGTCGGCGTGGAGGCCCGTGGGGGGAGGAGGGACCTCCGGCGAGGGGAAGCGAGGAGGAGGAGATTCCACCACGGGCACGGGCGGAAGGGCCGGAGTCAGCCGCCTCCAGATGGCCCGCAGTCGCGCCAGCACTTCTCGGGGGGAAAAGGGCTTGACCACGTAATCGTCCGCCCCCAGCTCCAGCCCCAGCACCCGGTCGATTTCTTCATCCCGACTGGTCAGAATCAGCACCGGTACCGAGGAAGAGCCCCGTATCCACCGCAGGAAATCCAAGCCACTGCCGTCGGGAAGGGACAGGTCCAGCACCACCGCATCGGCCCCAGAGACGACCTCCCTCGCCAGAGCAAGGGTCCCCGCCTCCCGCACCGTCACCCCATCCCGCAGAAGCAGGAAGGCCAGGCTCTCCCGAATCGCGGGCTCATCCTCCACCAGAAGCACCACCGGCATCGCGTTCTCCCTGCGGGGGGATTGTACCGTGAGGAGGGGGAGGGTGCCTGAATGAGGCCAACCCTTTCCATCCCAAGGAA
>CAYRTW010000288.1:0-6318 GCA_964426935.1 uncultured Rickettsiales bacterium | reverse complement strand
GGCCGAAGCGCCTGACGCATCCTTCCTGGATGCTTTTCCGCCACAGGCGGCGGCGTTTCGGCGTTTGTCCCTTCGGGTCAAACCCGCAGCAACCGCCTTGGGTTGTGAGGATTTTGGGGAGGACCCGTGACGCCGCGATCCGGTCGTGCAACAGCATTTTGCGTGAGACTCTCTCTCCAACCCATCCCTCCCAAAGAACACGGTCGCTTCGTCTGGGGGGCATCGGTGCGACTGGTTGTATCAGAGGCCCGGCCTCAAGAGGTTCGCCCATCATCGATCTGCCCCGGAGAGGCCCGCTCCTCAGACGCTCACGCCCCCTCGATCTCGTCCTTGTCTCCCGGCCTTGACAGACTTACATCGTAAGTGCATCATGCGATTGAACCTACAACGTAGGTATCACCCTCGCCGCAGGGTGAACTCACCTGCACCAAGGCTCCGATGGAATCCTCAGCTCCCCACACCCTGAATGTTCCTCCCCACGATCCCAGCCCTGCCGAGAGGCCAGGTCTCCCAGGTTCCCTCCCGGAAGCGGGTCCCAGGTCGATGAAGGCGATCCTTCAGCCCGTCTACGGCCTGCCCGATGTGCTCCAGTTCGCCGAGGTGGACAGGCCCTCCGTCCGCGACGATGGCGTGCTGGTGAGGGTTCTCGGGGCCTCGGTGAACAAGGGTGACTGGCACCTGCTCACCGGAAAGCCCTACCTCGTCCGGCTTGCCGGGTTCGGCCTGCTGAAACCCAACAAGCCCATCCCGGGAATGGCCGTAGCGGGGCGAGTGGAGGCCGTCGGCTCCAAGATCACCGCCTTCAAGCCGGGGGATGAGGTCTTCGGCGAAATCAACCGAGGCGGGTTCGCTGAATACGTTTGCGCGGGTGAACAGGAGCTGGCTCACAAGCCGCCTCGCCTGACCTTCGCAGAGGCCGCCACCCTTCCAATAGCTGCCACCACCGCCCTTCAAGGACTGAGAAACGCCGGTCTCCTCCAGTCCGGTCAGTCGGTGCTGATCAATGGGGCCTCGGGCGGCGTGGGCACATTCGCCGTGCAAATCGCCAAGGCCCTGGGCGCGGAGGTCACTGCAGTGTGCAGCGGTGGCAACGTCGAGTGGGTCCGCTCCCTGGGGGCGGATCATGTCATTGACTACAGCCAGCAGGATTTCACCCGCATCGGTCGTCGCCATGATGTCATCTTCGATCTCGTGGGCAACCAGCCCTTGTCGGCCTGCCGGCGGGCCCTCCACGACAAAGGCCGGTTCGTGTCCAGCGCGGGCGGAGCCGACCGGGAATGGACCGGGCCCCTGTTCTTTCTGCTGGGGGGCCTGCTCAGCAACCTGTTCTCCAGCCAGGTCTTTGTCCCGCTGATGGCCGTTCCATGCCAGAAAGATTTGATTACCTTGTGCGGGTTTATCGAGGCCGGCCAGGTCAAGCCGGTCATCGACCGAACCTACACCCTGCCCGAAGTGGCCGAGGCGTTGCGCTACCAGGGGGAAGGCCACACCCGGGGCAAGAACGTCATCACTCTGTAGGTCACCCCGATCTGCCCGAACGCAGCAAAGAAGCCCCATGACAACCCTCCCTCCTCCTCTCTCTCCCCGTGCTCCCCTGACCCGAGGGAAGGTGTTGGGTCGGGCCATCACCCTCGCCGACGAACAGGGATTCGCCTCCCTCACCATGCGAGCCCTGGGGGATTCCCTCGGGGTCCAGGCGATGTCCTTGTACAACCACATCACCAACAAGGACGATCTCTTGGACGGGATGGTCGACCTGGTGGTGAGCGAGATCCAGGTCCCCGACGAATCCGAGCCCTGGAGGGTGGCCATGCAAAAACGGGGAATATCGGCCCACCAGGTCCTGATCCTCCACCCGTGGGCCTGCGGCCTGCTCATGTCCCGGGCCAACGTCGGTCCAGCGATGCTGCGATACGTCGATGCCACCCTCGGATGCCTGCGCCGCGCCGGCTTTTCCCTTCCCATGACGGACCACGCCTGGAACGCCATGGACAGTCACATCTACGGCTTCACCCTCCAGAAGCTCAATTTTCCGTTCCAGAGCCATGAATACTCCGCCGTCGCCGCCAGCTTCTTGCCCCACCTCTCTGTCTCCCAATACCCCTCCCTGCATGCCCTCACCGAGCACGTTGCTTCGGGAGCCCACGACGGGCTGCACGACTTGGAGTTCGGCCTCGACCTGATCCTGGACGGCTTGGAGCGAATGCTGGCGAAGGGGTGAGGGGACGGGCGGGATTACTCGAAGCAGACCTGGGTTGCGTCCACCGTGTCGCCTGCGGCGGAATAGCTGCTGCAATCCCCCTCCTGGATCATGTCGATGGCGCACTCGTAGCCGGCGTCGAAGCTGTGATCGCTGTAGTTCTCGCAGATGGACTCCACATCAATGAGCCCCGACACGTCGAACCCCGCCTCGGCGAAGCAGGCGAAATACACATTGTAGAAATCAACGCACAGGCTCCCTGACGAAGTGGTGTCGTCGTCCCCCACGTCGTCGTCGGCGGCGTCATCGTCATCGTCTGAAGGCCCTGGAGGGGCGAGACAGGCGGTGGAGAGGGCGGCCAGGAGGAAGCCGATAGACAGGGAACGCTTGGTCATCGAGCCCCTCCAGGGGTGGCCCGCCGTGATCCAGGGCGGCCGCTCCTTGGTCTCAAGTGTACCTGGGACCGGGGGCGAGCATGGGTTTGTGACGGTTCGCGTCGTTCCAGCATGGAAGTTCGGGGTGAACCGATTCACCCTTCCGGTTCGATTCTTCATCGAACCCAGGACGTGCCCACCATTCTCGAATAATCGAGAACCGGCAGGGCCAGGAACTCTGCGTCGGGTGAAGCGGCAATGGGCTGCCAGAAGGTGCCGAGGGGAGGTTCGGTGGAGGTCAGCAGGTGGGGCTCGCCGCTCAAGGAGGCGTCTGCATCGAGTTCCTGCATGAACCCTTGGGTGGTCCACCAGGCGTGATAAGCCAGGGCGAAGGAGTTGGTCGCCGGAGACCAGGCCAATCGAGGCGCTCCGGCACCGGTGTCCGGAGCGATCCACTCGTCCCCGCCGCTGACGACCCCATCCTCCGTCACCCAACTGACGTGGAGGGCGTAGGGCTCCATCCACGCCACCAGCCAGGCCTGCTTGGGAGGGCTCCAGGCCACGGCAGGGCGGTCGTAGAGCTGGTCACCGAAACGGACCAGGGTGATCACCTCGCTCACCGCCTGCCCCGATGTGTCCACCACCCTCGCCCGGTAGCCCGCATTCAGGCCGCCATCCACGAGATCGTAATCGCCCCAGACCACCAGGAAGAGGCCGTTGCCTCCCGAACCGGCGATGGAGGGGAGGACCTGCCAGTAGCTGCTTTCCGGTCCCAACAGGGTCGCCTCGCCGAGGGTCTGATCCACCCCCACGGTGCGGGCCCAGAGCTGCCGCCGGTCATCGCCGGAGTAGTTGCGGTCATCACCCCAGGCCACCAGGAAGGTGTCCCTATCCCAGGCCACCGCCGGGTTCCAGTCGTTGGTCGCGTCGGTACCGCTCACCCGGAAGTTCGCGCCCAGGGGGGCCAGGGTTCCGCTCTCCAGTACCTGCGCGTAGATGTCCACCAGACCGTTCCCGTTCCCCAGGCGATCATCGGCGAACACGACGAGAACGTGCCCCAAGCCGTCGGCGGCGACCTCGGGATCCCCCCCGTCGTAGACGGTCTCGTCTACCCGAACTTCCGGACCGACTGCCAGGGGCGAGCCCGGAGTGAGGGTGGCGGCGGAGACGTGGAATGTATCGGGGACGGTACCCCAGACCGCCACAAACGAGCCCGCTGCCTCGTCCCAAGCCAGGGCGCTCTGGCGCAGGCTCCCCGAGGCAATGGGCTGCTCCATGACCGACAGGCTGTATCCCGGGTTGGAGGCGGAAGGCTCGTCAGCCGAATCATCCGAGTCATCGCGGGTGTCGTCATCGGGTTCCGGACCCTCAGTACCTTCCCAGCCGGATCCGGTGCATCCCATCCCCGCGGCCAGCGCTCCGAAGAGGACCCCCGTCATCAGGCGGGCTGGCCACAGGTGAACCCCTCTCCTCCAACGACGCGACCGCTTCCCGCTGCGTGAAGGCACAGTCTGAATGCTGCCACCGGCTGCTGCGGAGAGGGGGACTTCTTGCTGAGTCACTGAAATAAAGGGCATTTTGATTCCATCGGGCCGTCCGCTCAGGTTCCCATGCCTCAGGGATGCAACGATACGCCGTCTGACACTCAGTGGCGGCGCTGTCGACGCGCGGCTGGCGGAGATCGGTGTCTCGGTCGGAAGGAAGCCCGGGTGGGAGGGGGGAGCCGGGACCACCGGCTACTCACGTCGCCACCAGTCAAGGATGACCCCGATGTCGAAGATGGCCAGGGCTTCATCCGCCCCAAGCTCGATGCCGACCTCGCGAACGATTTCCCACACCGCGCCGGCCGTATCGCTGTCTCCAAGGTGAAGGTCGGTGCTCACTTCGAGGGTGGCGGAGTCGAGTCGAGGAAGGGGCAGAGATTCGTCCGGGCCGAAAATGTTCTCGCACGAATCAGGAGGGGGCATGGGCAACCCCACAAGGATCGGGCCGCGAAGTCCCGGAAACGCGGTCCCGGGGAGCAGAACGGGGCCATCGAGGTTGGGGGGCTGAGGCGGGGGTACGCCGAGCCGTCTGGCGAGAGCCCCTCCGAATGAGACGATGTCGGTCGGGACAGCGAGTTGGACATGCAAGGAAGACGACATCAGAACTCCTCGTGCGCTGATCGCCGGGATGAGCCCTCGGTGTGCAATCGCGGGTCTGGGACATGTCCCCGATGACACCCCCATGCCTTGGATGAACGCGTCCCTTCCCGGGATATCTTCTACCGTCGGCGCGCATCGCGACTGCCGATCCGGGCGGCGAGAGACCGGAGCACGGCGTTGTTGGGGTACACCAGATGGAGAAGCGCCACCAAGGTGCAGAGCGTGAACACGAGCGTGAGGGCGAGAGAGCCCGCCTGCATCCAGCGGCTGAAAGAGGCTCCACCCAGAAGGAGGGACTGGGCGGGGTTGGCGGGATCGACATACGCGCTGATCACTGGACCGAAAGGACCTGGGCACGGCGCCGAGGTCGTGTCGCGACCCAGGTACGTTCGGTCGCCGGTACGGTATTCGTACCGGTAGTCATAGCGGGCGACGCCTACGCCACTTCGCCCCACACAGGAGGTAACGACCACCGGGGTGAGGATTCCTTGGGTCTCGATCCGCAGGGAGCGAGCAATGTTGTGGATGAACAACACCCCGAGGAGCCCGCCGCAGAGGGTCAGCACCGCAAGCCCGGCGATGCGGGGGACTCTCCCACTGGAAGACGACAAGAAAACTCCTCCCGCGTAAATCGCCGATACGGGCCTCGGTGGGCGGTCCCACCCCTGGGGAGCGCGGCCCTGTTGACACCCGCATGCCTGGCCGAACGTGCTCTTCTCAGAATGACATCATTGAACTGCGATTTGAAGTCGGAGGCCCTCTCGGTGATATCGCGCAAGCCCTTTGACACCCTCGGAAATCTGGCTCGTCTATCCAGGGAAGCTGCCCCGGATCGAACACCTCAAGGTGAACCTCGACCGGTACGCCCGGGCTACGGGAACGACCCGCGCGCATCTCGTCGAGGAGGCCCTTCGCCACCACCTCGCTGTCCTCGCTGAGTTGCCGCCCGAGGCGATTGTTCCGAAGCGGATCGTCTTGACCCGTGAAAGCGCCGAGCGCGTTCGCGAGCTCGTCGAGCGTCCTCCCGGTCCGTCCCCCGAAATGCAGCGCCTTTTCAATGACCGTTGAGATTCGCGCGCTTTGTGCCGATGACGACCGAACGCCGTTCAGGAGCGGCGACGATGCATTGGACCTCTATTTCTGCCGGTAGGCCGGCCAGAATCCGTTCCGGCACCACGTCGGCGTCACCTACGTCGCCGTCGAGGATCAGCGGATTTTGGGTTTTGCCACGGTATCGGCCGCGTCATTGGCCGCCGACGATCTCCCCGGAGGCAAGCGGATGCCGCCTTACCCGTTGCCGGTGTTACGTATTGCGCGACTCGCAGTGTCCGACGCCGACCAGGGTCGGGGATTGGGCGGAGCCCTGCTGCGGTTTTGTATCGAACTCGCCGAGCAGCTGCGCGACGAGGTCGGTTGCGTCGGGATCGTCGTGGACGCCAAGCCGAAATCGACGGCGCTCTATTCACGGTACGGCTTCGTCGACGTGGATGCGGTGGAGGGTGCCGCCGCCTTCATTCCGCGCGCGGTGCTCATATTCCTGCCTCTCTTGACGGTGCCGGTCAAGCGATGTCAGGAGCACTAACTGGATCCCCGGTCATCC
>CAYRTW010000287.1:0-6349 GCA_964426935.1 uncultured Rickettsiales bacterium | reverse complement strand
AGGAGTGGATTTCCACCCCCCCGGCAACGCCTGCGCCTTCTCCCGAGCCTTCCCCTCCTCTTCCCCCCGTCGCCGCCGTGCCCGCCCCTCCTCGGTCTTCCCGTCTCCCCCTCCTCACTGGCACCCCGTCCCTGACGGGAACCTTCGAGGGTTCAGGCCTCAGAGACGCCTTCATGAGCCTGGCTCGGGATCAGGCCACCGGCATCCTGGACATGCACTTCGACACCGGGATTCGACGGATGGGCATGTTCGTCAAGGGAGGGCCGGTGCAGTTCCTTTCCGAGCCCCTTCAAGAAGAGGAATGCCTGGGGATGATGCTGGCTCGGGCGGGGAGGGTGACTCCCGAGCAACTCCAGGAGTCCCTCCAGCGCATGAACGCTTCGGGAATGCGGCAGGGGGAGGTCTTCATCGAGATGGGGATTCTCACCTTCCCCACCCTGGTGATGGCCTTGGGCAAACAGGCGGAGTTGATCTTCCGCAGCCTGGCCACGGTGCAAGAGGGGCGATTTGCCTTTTATCCCGTGGAGAAACATGCCGAGCGCTTCCTGGCCCCGGCGGTGAAGGTCCCGGCCATCCTGTTCGATGCCTTGAGAAACTACTACTTGCGGGCCAGCCAGCAGGAGATCGTGGCCGCCCAGGAACCCCTTCTGGACCAGTATGGAGCGATGGATCTCACCTACCCTTACGCCGAACTCCGCCTCAAGAAGCAGGAGATGGATCTGGTGGAGATCCTGAAGGCCCGATCCTATCGCATGCGCCAGATGTACAGCGTGTCATCCATGGGGAGATCGGGGACGGTTTCCACGGTGCTGGCCCTGAAGGCCCTCCATCTTCTTCAATTCGTCTCCAACGAAAACAGCCTCCAGGCCGAAGAGCGCACCACCTTGCAGCTCCGCAAGAAGCTGGATTTCATGGTCAAGCAGAATCACTTCGAGAGACTGGAGATCCACTGGTCGGCCCGAAGCAGCGATGTGGAAAAGGGGTTCGAGCGCCTTGAGAAGGAGTACGAAACCCTTCACACCCGGCGCCGCCTCAACGCCGAGCAGGAGCAGATGCGTCAAAAGATCCTGGCGATGCTCAAGGAGTCCTACCAGGCCATCCGGGAGCCCGCTCCCCGTCAGGCCCATCGCAAGACCGAATATGAACCCCAGCAATGCGACAACGCCGCCGATCTCCTGTTTCGCCAGGGGGAGATGCTGGCGGTCAAGAACCAGTGGGGAGCGGTGCTGGAGAACTTCGAACGGGCGGCGGAGCTTCAACCCTTGAACAAGAAGTACTCCCAGGCAGCGGCCCAGGCCAAGGACCAGAGCTACAAGGGAAGCGCGTCCAGCGAGGAAGACGAATAAGGATTCGGGGATGATTCTCCCCGGGCCCTCCCTCTCATCAAGCACGTTCCGGCAGGTGAATGACCTCTCTTCTTCTCACCAATGACGATGGTTACGGAGCCCCCGGCTTGCGAGCCCTGGAGGAGGCTCTGTCTTCCCTTGGAGAGGTGTGGGTGGTGGCCCCTGAGAGGGAGCAGAGCGCCATGAGCCATGCCCTCACTCTTCACAAACCTTTGAGGGTGAGGCACCACGGCCCGAGGCATCATGCCGTTTCTGGCACGCCCACCGACGCGGTGTTCCTGGCGGTGAACCATCTGATGGGGGGTGTTCGTCCCGATCTGGTGGTGTCGGGAATCAATCGGGGTGCCAACCTGGGGGATGATGTGTCCTATTCAGGAACGGTGTCGGCGGCGTTGGAAGCAGCGCTGATGGGCCTGCCCGCCATTGCCGTCAGCCACATCGGTCACCACGACCGGGATTATCGCCCGGCGGCAGCGTTTTCGGCGCGCCTCGCCAAGGAGATTCTGGCTCGCGGGCTCCCCGTCAAGCACCTGCTCAACGTGAACGTTCCCGATGGCCCCGAATCTTCCATCCGAGGAGTGAAGATCACCACCCTGGGCAAACGCAGTTACGGCAATCAGGTGGTGGCGTCCTTGGATCCCCGGGGGAGGCGCTACTACTGGATCGGCGGCTCCCAGGTGACCCATGCGGACCTCCCCGGTTCAGACTGCAACGCCGTGGACGCGGGGTTCATCTCGGTGACTCCCCTGACCACCGACCCGACTGCCAGGGGGCTGGTGGCCTCTTTGGATGCCTGGGGATTGGACACCCCATGAAGGGCACCCGCTTTGACCGGCCCCGGGCCCTGATGGTTCAGAAGCACCTGTTGGGCCGGGGAATTGTGGATTCCAGAGTGCTGGCGGCCATGGGCATGGTGCCCCGGGAGAGCTTCTTGGAAGAGGTGTGGAGGGAGAGGGCCTACGAAGATCAGCCGGTCCCCATCGCCGAAGGGCAGACTCTCTCCCAGCCCTACATCGTGGCCCGGGTGTTGGAACTGCTGGCCCTTCAAGGGGGAGAAAGGGTCTTGGACATCGGGTCGGGTTCGGGCTACCAGGTGGCGGTCCTGTCCTTGCTGTGCCGGGACGTGGTGGCGGTGGAGAGGCACCCAAAGCTGGTGGCCTCCAGTCGAAAAGTCCTGGAATCGCTAGGGATTCGCAACGTGACCGTGGTGTGTGGAGACGGTTCCATGGGGAGAGCCGAGTATGCCCCCTTCGACGCCATCGCCTGCGCCGCCGGAGCCCCCAAGGTCCCTCCTCCCTGGCTGCACCAGATGAAGGAGGGGGGGAGGCTGGTGGTGCCGGTGGGCTCCCGAGAGGCTCAACGGCTTCAGCGAATCACCCGACGGGGAGAGGAATTCGTGGAAGAGAGTCTGGAAGCCTGCCGGTTCGTGCCCCTTCTGGGGAGGCACGGGCATCCGGAAGGGTGAGGGGAGGGGAGGGACAGGACCTGGCACGGGCGGGCGGTGAAAAGGAGCCCGTCAGGGAGAAGAGGGAGCCGGAGGAGCAGGAGGAGCCTCAGCCGGAGGGGCGGGGACTGCGGCAGGGGCGGGGACTGCGGCAGGGGGAGCCACCGGGGCCGGGGCTGCCGCAGCCGGTTCCGGAGGCAGCACCTGTTCCTCTTCCTTGCCGAAGATGGGCTCCAGCACGGCGGGGTATTTCCACACCACCGCCCCCAGAATGGCGGTGATGACCAGGATCACCGTCAGCACGAACTTTCCATGGCCGGGAGGTTCGTAGCGCTTGCTCACCGCCCCCTCAGGCAGGCCAGGCTTCTGGGTGAAGATCAGGCTCAGGTAACGGGTCAGCCTCATCCTACCGTTCAGGGCCCAACCGCAGGCCTCCAGGAGGGCGGAGATGTCCCGCCTCCTCAGCTTCAGCCATCCCAGGAGCCCGAAGAGGGCCATGACTCCCAGGATCAGGAAAGTGAGCCCTATCAATGCCTGGGTCTTGTCGATGTCGGCCACGGTCTTGGCAACGAAGGCCACTGTGGAGCCCAAGGCGGCGATGGCCAGGGAACCTCCCAGGAGAACGGCCTGGAGGTTGCCTCCACCGGCAGGAGCAGGCTCTGGAAGGGGGGCAGCCCCCGTTGCCGTTGCTGTTGCCGAGCCTTCCAGGGCATCGGCCTTGGAGGCCAGCATCTTGCCCACCTTCTCGGAGACGGTGTTTTTCAGCCGCACGAAGGGGGCGATCATCGCCTCCCAGATGGAGATGGGCTCGGAGATCACGTCCACCACCAGGGCGTCCCACTCCACTCCATCCCGGTCGTAGAAGACCCCTCTCTTGCCGATGGCGATGCCCCCCTGCACTCCCGAGGTGACTGCGGCGGCGATGAGGTCGGTGTGAACCAGGTCTCCCTCCTTGCGGGTCAGCTCGGCGTAGGCCAGAAACATCAGGCTGCTCTCGGCCATCTGCTTATGGGCTGCCTTGTCCACCACCTTCACGCAAAGGGAAATCTTCCGCCCGTCGAGGATGAGGGTGCCCATTTCGAACAGGGCCCGGGCGTCCGGGTCGAACAGATAGGGGAAGCTGACGAAGTTGTTGGCCACCTCAAGCAGCCACCGCTGATAGAGAACCAGTTTCTCCAACGCATTGAATTCATTGAGTTCATCCGCCAGGGCGGCGTCCTGGGCGATCAGGTCGCGAACGGAAGCGGCCAGGGAGGAATCGAGGACTTCTCGGAAATGAGGGGCCGAAGCATCCGCCGCCACCCCCTCCGGTCGGGAGCCCACCCAGGCCCGCCAGGCATCAAAGCGGCCCCGAATCATCGACCAGTCGGCGGCGGTGAGCTGACTCACCCCTTCCTCCTTCCCCAGCGCTTTTCCGGCGACATCCTGAGCCAGGCGCCCCAAGGCAGCGGCGTAGCGGGGATTGACCGGACCCGCGAGAGGGAGCACCGATTCGGCGGTGGGGCGAGCCAGGGGAGCGGTCAACAGCCAGGCGTCGATGGCCGCCGGATCAGAAACGTCCAGCTTTGCCAGCTCCTCCGGGGTGGCCTGAAGGCGAGTGGTGGCGGCATGCTCCAGCACCACCAGGGCACACTGGGCAAAGAACTGGGTCACCTTGGGATGCAGCTCCTCCACCAAGGCCGAGGCAGAAGCGGTGGCGTCTCCAAAGGGCAGGATGACCATCGTGCCTTCCCCCTCCACCTGGGCTCGCCAGTCGATGAAGGCCTGGGCCCGAGCCAGGTACAGATCCAAGGTGGCGGTGGTGACTCCCGCCTCTCCGCACAGATCGACGGACCCGCCGGTGGCCGCCACCACCTCCCCAACAAAGGCCTGAACCGCAGGGTCCTCTACCTGAGAGGGAGGAACCACCCCGTCGCCATTGGGAAACTTCTGGGCGTAGGAGGTGCGGCACTCCCGAACCTGGGCCAGGCTGATGCGGTCCTTCTGGGGAGAACCCAACTGCTCGTGGAGCCTCTCCGCCAATCCCTTCATGCGCTGGGAATCGGGATGGGAGAGGTCGAGGTCACCAAGGCGCAGTTCCTCCACGCTTTCGGTCAGCCGGGAGCGATTCTTGAGCCTCTCCCATAGCCAGACCTGGGCGGCCTTCAGCTCCTCCACTCGGATGCGGTGATTGCCGTCTCCGTCGGCAAAAGCCAGAAACGCTGGGTCGCAAAAGAGCTGTTCAATCGGTACCGAGGTCGCCGCCCAGCGAGCCTTGTCCAGCTCATGAATACGGGCCAGGATTTCCGGAGAGCTGATCTCCAACTGGTCGATGCCGCCGTAGTTTCGAAAGACGAATCCATTCATGTCGTTGATCCCCTTGATGGTCTTGTTCAAACCCAGGACACCCACGGGAGTCCGACGGGCCTCCCGCTGCCAGGTCCGGGGGGACGAACCCTCCCCCCTCCACATTCACCCGGTGATTCGTGGGTTCCGACTTTCAGAGAGTCAGGGGAACCCCGCCGCCGGGCGCCGGGCACTGTGCCTTGCTTGGAGGCGGTTGGCAAATTGGGGAAGAGGGAATGACCGTCTGGCCGATGGCATGACGATGCAGAGGATTGCGCCGCCCGACTGACAGTGGAACCAAGCAGAAGCGCGGGTTGATGGAGTCATCAAGGGGGCGGTGGCTGGGTGGCGCTGCTCTTGGGGCAGCCGATGGAGAACCGACCTCTGTGTGATCCTCGGAGGGAACAAAACCAAAATCGATCGCCATCCCCTGGATCGGCTTGAGGGATATGGACGAATGGGGAGGGGGAAGGAGACTTTTTTGAGACTTTTCCCGAGGCAGTGACCTCGGAGAAGGAGGGTCCATGTCGACCGACACGTTCCGAATCGAGTCCCACTGGGTAGGAGTGGGGGCCACTGTGTCCGCCACAGCCGAAGGAATTCCCTTTGCCGCTCGGGCTTTCATCGCCGGAGCGGGGGAGGGATATCGCCTGGTGATGTGGCTCCTCAGCGACGAAGTGGTTCCACCCAACCCTGTCTACAACGCTGTTTCCCAGGAAGGAACCCTTTTTCTTCCCTTCAGCGACTTTCCCCTCTTTCTCGATCTGGTCCGGAACGTCTCTCCCCTGTATGGATGGGTGAATGACGAGCATCCAGAGCGAAACTGTCTCAAGACCACCCCTGAACAAGTGGCGGGGGAGGAGATGTAGCCTCACTCCGATTCTTTCGCCCTTTCCTGCTCTAGGACAGGGGAGGAGAATTCCAATTTCTGTATTGGATTCATTGCCCGTTGGTCTGGTCTGCGGTCGCTCCGCTTTTCCAAAGGAGGTTCCCATGATGAGTTCCTGTCCCCTTGCCCTTCGTCCAGCGTATTCCAGTGAATCCTCCCGGGCCGGGACGTCCGTCTACCCGAGTTCCTTTCGGCCTCTCAGAGAATCACACAGAATGTGTAGCGCAGCGGGCGAACGGCCGTAGCGCCGGAGCCGCAGCAGGGACAGACAGCGGGGGGACCCAAAGCCTTCTGTCAGGCCCGTCCCGGTCCTTCCGGAAGATCCGGCCGAATCGCCTGACGCAT
>CAYRTW010000286.1:0-6366 GCA_964426935.1 uncultured Rickettsiales bacterium | reverse complement strand
ACGACTGCGACGGCCTCATCGACGAGGGCACCGGCCCCGGAGACACGGATGGAGACGGGTACACCGAAGCGGGCGGGGACTGTGAGGAAGGAGACGGTGAGGTGTTTCCCGGGGCTCCCGAGGTCAACGACGGTCAGGACAACGACTGCGACGGCCTCATCGACGAGGACCCCCTGGGAACGGACGACGACGGAGACGGATTCTCGGAGCTGGAAGGGGATTGCAACGACGGAGACGAAGACGTCTACCCGGGGGCGCCCCCCCTCTACGGGTCGGATGCCAATTGCGATGGGGTGATCGACGGTGGAACCGACGCCGATGGGGATGGGTGGTCCACCGCTGCCGGGGATTGTGACGACGGAGAACCCGAGGCCCGCCCAGGAGGCACCGAGGTGGGAGACGGGATCGACAACGACTGCGACGGGGAAATCGACGAAGGCACCGAGACCTACGACGATGATGGCGATGGCTACACCGAGGAGGAGGGGGACTGCAACGACGCCCTTGAGGGGATGTACCCGGGAGCCGACGAACTGGAGGACGGTCGGGACAACGACTGCAACGGGACCGTGGATGAGGGTACCCATGCCTACGACGACGACCACGATGGCTACACGGAGATCGGTGGGGACTGCAACGATGCCAACGCCGCCATCCACCCAGGAGCGTCAGAGATCCTGGCGGATCTGGTGGACAACGACTGCGACGGGGTGGTTCAGTAAGGTCTCTCCTCCCCGGCCTCTCCTTTCTTGACATGGGCCCTGTGAAGGCCCTGATCCAACCCACGAACAGGTGCTTTTCCCGCCGCGCCGTAGCAGGCGCGAGGCGGTATCGCTGCTTCACATTCGCGAGGCTGCGGCCACGATGGGTAGGCCTATGGAGATCCCTCCCTTCTCACCAGGCCACGAATGCCACGTCCACCAGTGCGGGATGGGCATCCAGGTCCTTTGATGCCATGGGGAAGGGGAGACGGGAGGAGGGAAGGGAAGGGGAGGAAGGAGCCGAGGCCGGAGGAGATTCGACGCTGCCGAATCCACGGAGCCCGAGTTCAGGTCAAGGAACGGGAACGGCGGGAGGGGCGGCGATGATCTCCAACTCGAAGCCTGCGGTGAGGTTCCCGCTCTTGGCTTCGATCTTGACCTTGCCTGCCGCTACAGCCGTGACCGTGCCATCTTCGCCAATGGTGGCCAGAGCGGCATCGGCGCTGGACCAGGTGACCGCCTGACCCTCCACCATGCGCCCCTTTTCGTCCTTGACCTCGGCGGTGACCTTTTGGGTCGCCCCGACGGCCAGTTGGGGAGGATTGCCAGAAATGGCCAATTGGGAGGGGAAGGACACCATCACCTTGACGCTGGCGGACTTTCCGGAGGGTTCGGAGACCGTCAACTCCGCATCGCCAGTAGCCTTGGCGGTGACGGTGCCATCGGGCCCCACCCCGGCCACGGCCTCGTCCCCCGACTTCCAGGTCAGCACCGGAACTGGCTGGATGGCGTTTCCATCCTTGTCCTTGGCGGTGACCTGCACCTGAGGCTTCTGGTCCGCCGAGGTGATCTTCACCTCGGAAGGGCTGGCTTCAAGGCTCTCCACCTTGGCCCCGCAGCCCATGAAAAGAGCGGCCAGGGCGAGGGAGGAGGTCCACAACAGAAGACGAGGAAGAAGAGATGATTTCATGATGATTTTCTCCAAGCAGGGCCCGATGGGCACTTTATGTGCGGGCAGGAACTTCCGGGGAAGGGAGACGCTTTTCAGACCCCGTCCACGATCAGCACGTAGGCGATGGCCACCAGAAGGGGGACGCCCATCCAGGCCAGGAAGAACCGAAACAGTCCGGGGGTGAACTCCTCCCCCTGATCCCAGGGTTCGGTGGAGACAGGTTCAACATCAATCGTCTTGGTGGTGGGGGTTTCGGAGCGGGCCATGGCAAGGTCTCTCTTTCCGGGAGTTCAAGTCCCCAGAAGGGCGGAATCATAGTCCTCCCTGGAATCAACGCAATCGGGAGGGAGAAAATCGGAAGGGCCGCCCTCAGGGGGAGGTGGGCGGGGTGGCTGTCGTCGTGGTGGACGCGGGGGTTGCCGGTGCGGCCTGAGGAGAGGTGGTCCCGGCCGGAGTGGCAATCCCTCCCTGGCTCCGGGGCACCCAGGTGTATCCCAGGTTGAACCCCACCTCACCGGTGCCCAAGGTCTCGGTCACCGACACCTGAAGGAACTTGTCGGTCTGGAGAGGGAGGCGGATGACCTCGGTCAGGTTCAGGGTGACCGGTTCTGTCCCCTCGGGGGGCTCGGGGCGGATCAAGGTTGAAATCTGCATTCCCAGTCCCAGCGGCCCCATGGGCAGCCTGTCCCTGCCTAGTTCCATCAGGAACCCACCGCCAGCGGTGAAGCTGCGTTCGGTGGGAAACTCAGGGGAGTGGTTGACGGCGGCGGAGAAGGTCAACTCCAGAGGATTGGTGGAGGTGAGGGGAAACTGCCCACCGCAGCCAAAGGATCCCACCGCCCCCCTCTTTTTCTCCAGGGTCACCGGGTCCACAAACCGTATGCTCAATCCGCCGGTGCAGAAGATCTCGTTTCCCTTGAGGATGGTCTCTGCCAACTCCTTGAAGGCGGCGGTATAGGCCTGCTTCAGGGAAGCATCCCGAGTGGCCACTGCGGCCTCGTATTTTTTATCCAGCTCCGCCAGTTCTTTGTCGATGGCCCCTTTCCGATCCTCTCCCGAGGCGGGGGAAGGCGCGGCGGAGGCAGGAGTCCCCAGTGCAGGGCCAGGCAGGGGAGAGGGGGAGGGGTGGGGATTCTTTTCCAGGCCTTCTTTCTCCATTTCGAGCTCCACCTTGCGCTGAAACAGGGCGCTGATCTCCTGCTCGGCCTTGGCCTGGATGGGCAGGATCAGGGGGGAGGCCTTCTCCTTGGCCGCCTTCTCGAAGGCCTTGTTCCACATGGCGGAGCGGGGGTCGGTCTTCCCCAGAAGCTCGGCCTTGACCTGGATCCCCAGTTGCCCCACCGGCGCCGTTCCCCCCGCCAGGGCGGTTTCCGAGACCGGCAGGCTCAACGAGATCTGGGCGCGGCGGACAAAGGCGGGGGCCTTCTGGTAGGCCTCCAGGGAATGGAAGGTCAGGTCGGCCACCATGCCAAAGGGGTTGACCATGGCGGTGAGGCCGGCAGCGGCGCTCTCGTAGCTGGCGTATTGATGAAGGGCCAGACCAAACAGACTTACGATTCCGGAGGTCTCGGTAGAGGAGGCGGCGTTGGGATTGCCGACGGTGGGTTCCACATCGGGGCGAGGAGGGACGTCGGTGCGGACCTCGGTCTCCGCAGAGGAGGCGGGAGTCGTGGGCGCGGTGGTGACCGGAGCCGCAGAAACCGTGGCAGCGGTGGAGCTCCGAGAGACTCCCAAGGAAGGGGCCTGTCTCTCTCCCTCCGGGGAGGGAACAATGACCGGAGGGGAGACCTCCTCTCCATGAACGGGGCAACTTCCCAGGCCGCTCACCAGCAGGGCGGCCATGCCCATCCACCATGAAGGGGGTCGTGCAACCGCATTTTCCCTGAAACTCGGAGTGGGCCTCACTTCGCGACTCCAAACAGGTACACATCCCCCGAAATCACCGCAGCCTGGGCCTCCCCTTGTTTCTCCACCAGGACCTCAGGCTCCCCCTCTCCCACCTTCAAACGCACTTCGCATCGCCAGACGGATCCCCCATGCTGGTAGACCGACCACTGAAGAAGGGCACCTTTAGCCAGGGGCGGCGGAGTGAGAGAGGCAGAGAAGACACCCGGCTCCTTCTCCTCCAGATCCACCGCCCCTCCCTGGTAGTACAGATGCGCTGTCGCCCGGGCGGCGAAAGTGGCCACCTCCACCCCTACTGCGGCTCCCTCTGGCACCTTCATCGTTTTCATCATCGCTCGACTTCCTCTTCTCCAACTGCTCCGGCGGGAAGGGTCCCCAGTCCGACGCCACGCCCTCGCAGTGTGCCACAGGGAGGGATTCCCGCGTCTTTCCATGAGGCTGTTATTTCTGCCAAGAAGAAGGGATCCTCCCCTGCCTGCCCGAGAAACATCCCGTTCCTTCGCAGAGTTTCACCGACCTGACTGCGGGCCTCCTCTCTGGCGAGGAGGACGCCATGACCGGGAAGATTTCCATGCCTTCTCCACTCCCCAAGCCTCTGGTCCTCGCCTCCACTTCGCCCTACCGTCGGGAGCTCCTGGCCCGTTTGCGCCTTCCCTTTGAAACCGTCTCTCCTGGAGTGGATGAGGATGCGTGGAAGGGGAAGGGGCTCGAGCCCTCCTCCCTGGTCCAGGAACTGGCTCAGGCCAAGGCGGAGGCCCGGGGAGAGGACTACCCCCATTCCCTGCTCATCGGCTCCGATCAGGTGGTGGAGGTGGAGGGGGTGATCCTGGGAAAACCGGGTACCCGGGACGGCGCCGTCCAACAACTGATGCTTCTCTCCGGAAAGACCCATCGCCTGCTGACCGCCGTGGCCGTTCATGATCCGGAATCTCGAATCACCCTGACCTCCCTGGATGTCCACCAGTTGACCATGCGAACCCTGACCGAGGCCTCGCTGAGGCGGTATGTGGAGCTGGACCAACCCTTTGATTGCGCCGGGGCCTATCGCATGGAAGGGCTGGGAATTGCCCTGTTTGAGGCCATTCGGGGGGAAGACGCCACCGCAGTAATCGGTTTGCCCCTGATCCGTCTTACTGGACTTCTGGCGCGTCTGGGACGGGATGTTCTTTAGGCGGGATCCCACACCCCTCCGGGAATTCGAATCCAGGTTGCCCTTCCCAACGTCTTCCGTAGAATGCCGCATCTTCCTTCTGCGGCTTCGGTGCAGTGGCGCCGGGTCTGCCCTTGGGGTCGGTGGCTTTGGGTCGGTTGGACTCAGGTGGCGGCTCAGGCCGGCCCCTCCCACGGCCAGATCCGGGAGAGCCCATGCGTCCATCCCTCCTCCTTCCCCTCCTGGCCACCGTGATTTCCAGCGGATGCGCCCACGGCAGCAAGAACATGGAACCTTCCCCCTCGCCGACCTCGGCGGCTCCCTTGGCCCCTCCACCTCCCGCCTTCACCTATCCTCCCGCTCTCCAGGGGACGCAGGTGGACACCTATCATGGGGTGACCATTGCCGATCCCTACCGGTGGTTGGAGGATCCCGACTCCCCCGAGTCCAAGGCATGGATCGAGGCCCAGAACCGGTTGACCTTCGCTCACCTGGAAAAGATTCCCGTTCGGGGAGCCCTCAAGCAGAGGCTGACCGAGCTGTGGAACTTCGAGCGCTACGGGGTTCCCTGGACGGAAGGGGGGCGCACCTTCTATACCCGCAACGACGGTCTCCAGAATCAGAGCGTCCTGTTCGTGGTGGATGGGGAAGGCAAGGAGCCCCGGGTTCTTCTGGATCCCAACACCCTCTCCGCCGACGGCACCGTCGCCCTCACCACCACCACCATCAGCAGCGACGGCCGCTCCCTGGCCTACGGCACCTCGGCCTCGGGATCCGATTGGATGGAGTTCCGGGTGAGGGACATCGCCACCGGCCAGGATCTCCCCGAGATCCTCCGCTGGGTGAAGTTCTCGGGGACCTCCTTCACCCGGGACGGAAAAGGCTTCTACTACAGCCGCTACGACGAGCCCAACGAAGCCACCAGACTGGAGGACGCCAACTACTATCAGAAGCTGTATTTCCACAAGCTGGGGACCCCCCAGGAGCAAGATCTCCTGGTGTATGAGCGCAAGGATCACAAGGAATGGGGCTTTGATGGGACCGTCACCGACGACGGTCGCTACCTCATCATCACCGTCTGGTTCGGAACCGACCCCAAGACCCAGGTCTTCTATCAGGACCTGCAATCCAAGGAGCGCAAGACCGTGGAGCTTCTCTCCGGTTTTGACGCCGCATATGGTTTTTTGGATAACGACGGCCCCACGTTCTGGTTCCAGACCAACAAGGACGCTCCCCGCAGCCGGGTGATCGCCATCGACACTCGCAACCCTGATCCCAAGAATTGGAAAGAAGTGATTCCCCAGCAGGAGGAGGCCCTGGACGGGGTGAGCGTGGTGGGGGAGAAGCTCGTCGCCCAATACCTCAAGGACGCTCGCAGTCTGGTGAAGGTCTTCGATCTCAAGGGCGCGGCGATTCGAGAGGTGGACCTGCCGGGGCTGGGAACGGCGACCGGCTTCTCGGGGCGGCGAACCGACAAGCAGACCTTCTACTCCTATTCGAGCTTCACCACGCCGACCAGCATCTACCGATACGATCTGGCTTCCGGGCAGAGCACGGTATTCAAGAAACCGGAAGTGCGCTTCAATCCCGAGGAGTATGTCACCGAGCAGGTGTTCTATTCCGGCAAGGACGGCGCCCGCATTCCCATGTTCATCAGC
>CAYRTW010000285.1:1682-6395 GCA_964426935.1 uncultured Rickettsiales bacterium | reverse complement strand
TGCTGCAACAGGCCGGAGCCGCCCTTCGCTTTCGTCGCCTGCTGGAGAGATTGGTGGCCTTGGACGGGGGATATTTCCATGGGGGTCCCCACCGGGTCCTGGCCGAGTTCCTCCACAAGGCCCCGGCGCTGATGGGGGGAAGCGAAGCCAAGGCGGCAGTTCACGCCGATCTTGCCATCCAATCGGATCGGAAATTTGCCGAAAACTGGCTGTGTCGCGCCGAGTATGTGTTTCAACCCGCAGGGGAAATGGGGAAATTCCAGGCAGATTTGGCTTCGGCGATTCAGGCGGCGAGGCATGTCGTTCCCGACGCCGCTCATGAGCAGAAGAGGGCCGAGGAGAGGGCGAAGAAGCTCCAACGCGGGGGAGGGAGGTAGGATCAGCTCACCCATGGGAGAGAGTCCCCCTTGGTGGTGAACGTGGCATGATGGCGACATGTTCGTCCTTCACGCCTCAACCTCTCCTCCCTGGTGGCCGGTGGTCCTGGCCAGCTTCCCTCTTCTCCTCTCAGGCTGCGTGCAGGACGGGGCGGATTGCTCCCTCATCGGGTGCAGCGACGGCATCTCCCTTCAGTTCGTGGATGAAGCCGGGGGAGTGCTCACCCGCTATTCGGGGGTGGCGGAGTTTGCCGATGGGCAGGTGGCGTTTGAATGCCAGGAGGGCAGCGGCGGCTCCTCAGAATTCACCTGCCTGACCGGGGGATGGGTGATGCTCTATCGCACCGACTCGAGGTTCTCGGTGGGAGCCATCGCCTCTGGAGCATCTCTGGCGTATGCGGGAGAAGTCGATGCTGTCTATGACGAAGTGTTCCCCAACGGCCCCTCCTGTGAGCCCATGTGCCTTCAGGGGGAACTGGTCCTGATCATGACCCAGCCACCCACATGAGGGAGCCTCCTCAGGGCTCTTCGGGGACGAACAGCAGCAGGACGATGTAGATGAGCAGGGCCGATCCCCCCAGGAGGAACAGGGCGACAAAGCCGATGCGCACCAGGGTGGGGTCCAGGTTCAGATAGTGGCCCAGGCCCCCGCAGACCCCCGCGATCTTGCGGTCGTCCCGAGAGCGATACAGGCGAGCGGGAAGTTGATCCATGGGACCTTGGCGGGGTTGGGGTGGAACTCAACGCGGTTCGTCCCGTCGGCATACCGGAACCCGAAGCAAGTGACAATCGCCCCGAAGACAAATGGGGGGATGCGCCCAGGGGAAGGCGTGTCTATTCTGCGCCGGCTGCGAGTGTGCGGCGAGGAGGTCGATGTGGCTGGGAACGGGTGGTCGGTGGCGGACATGGGGGATCAGCGGGGGAAGGTGGCGGTGGTGACCGGAGCCAACTCGGGCCTGGGGCTGGAGACGGTGGCGGGGCTGGCGGGAGCGGGGGCCCAGGTGGTGATGGCCTGTCGCGACCCGAAGCGAGCAGAGGCGGCGGTGGCGGAGGTGCGAAGCCGGGTGCCGGGGGCGGACCTTGTGGTGATGCGCCTGGATCTGGCCTCCCTGAACCAGGTGAAGGAGTTTGCTTCCGAGGTCTCGGCGAAGTTTCCCCGGTTGGACCTCCTGATCAACAACGCCGGTGTAATGGCCCTCCCCCACAGGCGAACGGAGGATGGCTTCGAGATGCAGTTCGGGGTCAACCACCTGGGACACTTCGCCCTGACGGCCAGCCTCATGGACCTGTTGCGAAAGGCAAAGGCACCCCGGGTGGTGACGGTGAGCAGCAGCATGCACCGGCGAGGGTGGATGAAGTGGGACGACCTGCAAGGGGAGAGGCGCTACTCCAAGTGGTTTGCCTATGGGCAGAGCAAGCTGGCCAATCTCCTGTTCACCTACGAGCTGGATCGGAGATTCAAGGCCCGAGGGGAGGCGGTCCTGGCCGCAGCGGCACACCCCGGTTACGCCGCCACCAACCTCCAGACGGCGGGACCCCTGATGGAGGGGAACAGGTTCACCGAGTGGGTGCGTCTGCTGGGGAATCGCCTGCTGGCCCAGTCGGCGGCAGGAGGGGCCCTGCCCACCTTGTATGCGGCGACCTCTCCCGAGGTGAGGGGAGGGGATTACTTCGGTCCCAAGGGAATCCTTCAGTGGTTCGGGCCGCCGGTGAGGGTGGGCTCCAACGCCGCCTCTCGGCGCAAGGAGGACGCGGTGCGCCTGTGGGAAGTGTCCAAGGAACTGACCGGAGTGGATTTTTCAGGATTGTGACCGGCGGGAGGAGGGGGCCTACATCTCGTCAATCAGGTCATCGCAGTCGTTGTCCACCCCGTCCACCACCTCGGCGGCGCTGGGGTTGACGGCCAGGTCGGTGTCCAGGCAGTCGCCGGTGTAGTAGCCGAATCCGTCCCCGTCGGCGTCGGTTTCGAGGCCCACCAGGGCGGCAGAAAGATCGGGGAGGGGCCCGATGCGCGTGGTGCGGGTGGCCCTTCCCTGGGGAATGCCGGTGTTCATGAGGAGGGCCCGAAGCTTCACCGGGGTCATGGTGACTCCCCAGAGGTCCAAGGAGGCCTGCTGGAGCACCAGAGCCGCGCCAGAGACGATGGGGGTGGCGGAGCTGGTGCCGGAGAAGGCGGCGGTGTATCTCTGGTTGGAATCGCCACCGACGGTGATGTAGTCACCGTAACCTGACGTAAACACAGAGCTTCCCCATCCTTGAACGTTCACCCGGTTGCCATAGGTGGAAAAGGATTCCCGGTTGTGACGACCATCGGTGCCCCCGGTTCCCGCCCCCACGATGATGGCGAAGGAGTCTCCCCGGAGGCGGTAGGCGCTGTAGGGGGGGGAGCTGAGATTGGCGTTTCCGTTGCCCGCTGCGGCCACCACCACTACGCCGGCATCGGTGCAGGCCTTCACTGCGGTCCACACCGAAAGGTCATATTCGGCGGGTACATAGGCGCCACCCATGCCATAGGTCTGCATCTCCAGCATCACCACATCCCCCTCCAGGGAGTCGGCGCAGGCGTTGGTGACGGCGGCGGCCCTGCGGGACCCCTCTTCGCTGGACCACTCGGTATAGAACCTGCCGGTGGCGCCGGGAGCGATGCCCGAGCAGCCGTAGCCGTTGTGGGGGCTGAGGATCTCTCCCAGGGTGGAGGTTCCGTGGTCGGCGTAGGTGGGGTAGGCAGGGGTCTGCCCCGGCTCCAGGCTGACGCCGGCGTCTCCCAGGTCTTCATGGGTGGCGGTGAAGGCGTACTCCACGTCAATCAGGCCCATGCCGGAGCCGTCGTACCCTAGCGAATGGGCGTGGTTGGCGTTGATTCCCGGGTTGGGATTCAGGTAGTCCTGCATGGCGGTGTAATCAGAGGTCGTGGGGGCGATGTCTCCTGGGGGGGGTGCGGGTCCCCTTTCCAAGGCCACAAATTCAACCACAGCAAGGGAATCCAAGGCCTCTCCCAGGAGGGCGAGGTCCGCAGATGAGGCCCCGTCCAGGGTCACCTGATGGAGGGAAAGGAGATCGGGCTGGGCCCTCCCGGTGCGAAGGGCACCCCGCCTGAGGAGGGAAGTGACCTTCCCCTGGGGAAGCTGGATCAGGGGGGAGAACCGGGCGTTCCAGGAAGAGGCCAGACGATTCACCGCGTCCATGGCCGAAGGAGTAGGGGAGGTCATGCGCCCCATCCCTTCCACCCTGGCGGACAGGCCGTCCCGGAACTTCACCACCAGGCGAATCTCCTGGCCGGGCTGGGGGATTCCCAAGGCCTCCGGGTCGAGGTTTTCGGTGCGGAGGGGAGAGCGGGGTGCCAGGGAGGCGTCGGAGACGGGATCCGGGCCCGGGGAGGAGGGGGGATCCTCTGAGGCCGAGTCGGTGGGAAGGGAGGCCGGGGAGGTACACGCGGACAGAAGCAGCAGAAACAGGGCGGATCGCTTCATGGGGACCTCAGCGGGGAAACAGGGGTGATCGAGGCCAAACCTCTGGAGGTCACCCTACCCCTGAGGAGGAGGAATCGGCCAGTCAATTTTGTGTCAAGGACGGGGGGCGTGATTCTGTCAGGGGCAAGGGGAATGGGGCGTTCAGCCGGCTCCCATCTCTTCCTCACGGGGCGTTCATCCCCACCGAAAGCCCCCCTCCGGGAAGTTCCTCGCACTCGTATCCGGCGGTCACGATTCCCTCCGCTTCCATGCAGGCACAGGTGGGATCCTCCTGGCAGGCCTCGGGAAGAGCCGCGCACTCGTAGCTCATGGACGGTTCCGCTCCCCCGCTCACCCAGTAGCAATATTCGTCCTCGGTGGAGCAGGTCAGGTCCCCGCACCCAAAGGTGGTGGCGGCGGCGCTGTCGTCGTCGTCGTCGTCCTCCACCGTCACCTTGCAGGCGAGGAGGCCAGAGAGGAGGGGCAGGGAAAGAAGCAGGAGGGAGAGGGGGTAGCGCATGGGGGAAGTGTGCCACGATTCTCGAAGGAATGGGCGGGTCGTTTCATGCACGGCCTGGGAAGAGGGCCTGCCGGCATGGGGAGGAACGAGGCGGGTCCTCCTTGCTCACCTTTCCCCTTCTCCAGTATTTTGCGGTCATGCGCGATGTTTCACGGTCTGTGTGGGGGATGTTTCTGGTGCTCCCCCCGGCTTTTTTCACTGGATGCGGGTCGTTGACCTGTGGCCCAGGGACTCATCAGGTGGGGGATCAGTGTCTTCCCGATGAAGAGGGATCTGAAGATGATGACACACCCACAGAAGAACCAGATGATGACACATCGGGGGATGATGACATATCGGGGGATGATGACATATCGGGGGATGATGA
>CAYRTW010000285.1:0-1582 GCA_964426935.1 uncultured Rickettsiales bacterium | reverse complement strand
CGGGGGATGATGACACACCGGGGGATGATGATACATCGGGAGATGATGATACATCGGGAGATGATGATACATCGGGAGAGGGGGGTTGGCCCTCTTTGGTCTACGCTCCCTTTGTGGACGCCACCCTCTATCCAGTGGCCACCCTCGCCGATATCGCTGAAGAGACCGGGGTAAAACGCTATACCTTGGGTTTTGTTGTTTCCGACCCATGGGACGCGGGGGGCTGCACCGGCTCCTGGGGAGGCTATTACACCTTGGAAGCCGGACCCGATTCCTGGGGAGAGGACGGGCAGTATTTTTTATATGATCAGGTGGATTCCCTGCGGGCCCTGGGTGGGGACGTGGCGCTCTCCTTTGGGGGAGCCTCCTCCCAGGAGTTGGCGGAAACCTGCTTGGAGGTGGGGGCTCTGGCCGCCGAATACCGCCGAGCCATCGATGCCACTTCGGTGACTCGCATCGACTTCGACATCGAAGGGGCGGCCCTCACCCATAACGAGGAGGGGGGAGCCAATTCCCGGCGGGCTCAAGCCATCGCCCTGTTGCAGGCGGAGATGGAGGAGGCGGGGCGGCCCCTTTCGGTGTGGTTCACCCTTCCCACCTTGCCTTCCGGGTTGACCGAGGCCGGGGTGTCCATGCTGGATCGGCTCCTGGAAGAGGGGGTGGCCCTCGCCGGGGTCAACGTCATGACCATGGACTACGGGGATGGGGCGGCCCCCGATCCCGACGGACAGATGGGGGAGTATGGAATCGAGGCCATGGAGAGTCTGCACGTTCAGTACGGGACCCTCTTGGAGAATCACGGAGAAAGCGTGTCTGACGCGGCCTTGTGGGGGCGAATCGGTTCCACCCCCATGATCGGAAGAAACGACGTGGTGAGCGAGGTGTTTTACCTGAGTGACGCCCAGGAGACCCGGGTCTTTGCCGAGGAGCATGGGGTGGGAATGCTGTCCATGTGGTCGGTCAACCGGGATCACCCCTGTCCGGAGACGGAGACGGTTTCCCTGACCTGTTCCTCCACTCCCGACCAGACCGAGGATTGGGAGTTCATGGGGATTTTCCAGGGATACGGGGAGTAGTCTCCTCCCTTGACACCTCGGGAGCCCCTGGGGCAGAACCCCCCGGCGCCCCACCTCCCCCTCGGTGCCCATCATGACCTTTCAGGAACTCATCCTCGCCCTCCAGGGCTACTGGACCTCTCGCGGTTGCCTTCTGGGACAACCCTATGACGTGGAGAAGGGGGCGGGTACCTTCAACCCTCACACCTTTCTGCGCTGCCTGGGTCCCGAGCCGTGGGCGGCTTGCTATGTGGAGCCCTGCCGTCGTCCCACCGATGGGCGTTACGGGGAAAATCCCAACCGGCTCCAGCATTATTTCCAGTTTCAGACGGTGCTGAAGCCTTCTCCAGACGACGTCCTGCCCCTGTACGAAGGGAGCCTCGCCGCCATCGGTCTGGATCTCTCCCGCCACGACCTGCGCTACGTGGAGGATGACTGGGAGTCCCCCACCATCGGTGCCTCAGGGCTGGGATGGGAGGTGTGGCTGGACGGCATGGAGGTCACCCAGTTCACCTACTTCCAGCAGG
>CAYRTW010000284.1:2301-6419 GCA_964426935.1 uncultured Rickettsiales bacterium | reverse complement strand
AACCCATAGCTGTACAACCCGGAGGGGCCCTGGTTGACGACCGAGGGGGGGCTAGGAGAATCCCAGAAGACCTTTTCCAGGTCGAGCCCAAAAAGAAAGGACAGCCGCGTCCACACCTGGATCGCCTGCTCCCTCTCCGAGGTGAACACCCAGGCCGGCCAGTCCCAGGGGACCCCACAGAGGACGTTTCCCTCGGTATCCGTCTGCCCCCACGCCGCAGCGACCTGGGTCGGGAGAATGCGAAACTCAAAGTCCGCCGCTTCCGCCGTCTGGCAGCGGTTGCAGTCGCTGAGATTCTCCACCTCCGCGAGATTGGCGGCAGGATCCGGGCCCGAGTATTCCAAGGCGCCGTAACAGACAGGCTCGGCTTCCACCGCAGGAAGCACCAGGGCGCTGCGCCCATAGCCAGAGGGGCCTACCGGAACTTGATCGGAGGAGATCCCCGTTTCGGTACACCAGAGGGGGAGGGTCTGTCCCCCCTGCCACCAATCCCCCAGGACCTGCCGGATGGCTTCCACATAGGGCTTGACCTGGCTCAGGTACTTGAATTGGCCTCGACACCCGGCGCTGTTGTACCAATGAAAGTCCATTACATCGAAAGGAGCCTCCAATCCCTCCAAGGTGGACCAGAGTTCCAGAGCCAGGCGATGAATTCCGTTGGCGTAGTCCAGATCCCGAGCCGTGGCCGGTTGGGCGTCCACAAGGTCTTGATTGGAGATGGATCCCAGCCAGTCTGGGATCCAAGAAGGAGGGGGGGACAGGTGCAGGACCCCCAGAAGAGAGGGAACGAACACGGTGTGATAGAAAAGAAAAAAACTCTCCCATCCGTACCCAACGTTGTCTCCCAGCGCGTTCACCCCCCAACTGGGGTCGGGTCCGTGGAAAGAGCCCCCCTGCTGGGCCACCAGGGCTGCCCGGACGGTGTGAAAGAAGGTCTGGTCCAGAGCGGTGTAGACCCGATCCGTGTAGGCTCCCTCCTGGTAAGGAGCACTGTCGTTGAAGGAGGAAATGCCGGGAAAGAGAAGGGTGGGCCGGTAACCCGGCGCCACAAACTCGGTTCTCCAGTAGATCTGGTCGGCGGTCCGCAGGAGGAGCCACCCCAGGTGTCGGGCGCGGCGAGTGCAGTCATTGTCCTCATTGCGGACCACCTCGTTGGCGATCTGGACGTAGGGAAGGATGGCTCCTGGACCGTACCCCCAGTGAGTAGGAGTTTGGAACACTTGCTCCAAGTAGGTTTGGAGGGCCAGGTCCTCGTTGCGAACGGTGCCATCGACCCACCGATCCGCGTTCCCCGCCCAGAAGACGCCTTGGAGGGGTTCTTCCGCATCGACACTGGTGAAGATTCCCGTCGCCAAGACAAAGGTCCAGGGAAAACCGTTGGGATCCTTGTCGTCGGAACAGTCATCGACCTCGGGGGGCACGGGGCTATCTCCGGGACAGACCGTCTTGGGTCCATCAGCAAAGGCGTCGTAATCGGTGTGGCCAGCGAACAGTTCAGGAATGGGAGTGAGTCCTTTGGCGGCAGCGGCCGCTTGGAACTCCAGGAAGGGTTGGAGGGTAAAGAAGGGGGTGTTGTCGGCCAGGGCGCATGTCGTGGTGTCGGCGTGGGTCCAGTCGGCGGTGGAGGCGACCGAGGTGATCACACAGCCCTCTTCGTTTGGATCATCCGTATCGGCTACGTTGGTGGGGGGGCAGGTCCAAGCATCCACCCCCTGGGTCGAGTATAAATTGAAGTCTGGAGCAGTGCTGTCCAAGCCATGCCACGCAAGAACGGATTGCCAAGTAGTGGAAAGGTCCAAGTTGACATCAAACATCTGACGCACCCACCCCATCCCCATATGCTGGTAGTCAGAAAGAAGTTGATCGGAGTCTCCGTGGGATAGGCGAAAGTCAGGAGCATTCCGGCCCATAATCGAAAACTGAAGGTAGCTGCCCCCGGTACGGCTCTCTCCGGTCGAAGCGGAGGCCGATACAGCTCGAACCGTGGAGGAAGAGGAGCGGCACCCTGAGGGATTCTCAGCGAGAATCGTTGTGGATTCACCCGCTATCCGCATCGACGGGTCGCTGGGCGTGGAAAGGGACGGTCCGCCGCATCCACAGGTTGCAGTAGTGCATGAGTTGGGGGGTGATGGTGTGGAGTCAGCCTCGGTCTGATCGGATATCAACTCGGCGAATGAAGGCTCCCCTTCCTCAACTCGTCTGGTCACACGGTTGGAAACCAAACAACGTACCTCCCGAAATTGAGTGGGGCTCAGACTTCCCATCCAGCGCGCAAGATCCCGGCTACGGTTCTCATCGGGCGGCCGTTCCATTTCAGTCAGGGCGGGAATCAGCCAGGGCAAGAGGTGAGCCAGTTCCTCATATCCTTTCGTGATCCGAGGACCCTTGGGGACTCCCCACCCCTCAGGTCGGATCTGTCCTCCTGAGTATCCCAACCGTCCCCCCGAATCGTAAACGGCTTGGGTTGAGTCTGGAGAAGTGTGTTTCCCGTTTGCAGCACCTTTGAGATTCGAGGCTGACAGGATCCTTCTCGGGACAGGGTCATCCAAGACCTGGGAGAGGGAACTAGACGACCCCATCCCACTGCGGGAGTCCCCCTGGAGTTCCGTCTCTCTCCGTGAAGAGTTCCGTGTTGGAGTCCTTGGCTTGCATTCACAACTCATGTGCCTCTCCATTTATCCGTTCGAATACATCCAATAAATTCAGAGTGCTCCGGACACCAAATAGACAACACCACTTGCGTAGTAGCCATTATAGGGACAGCCCACTAAAAAATCAGGAGATCCGTCCGCGTCCACATCTCCACCTGTGCTGACCGCCTCAGGTGGATAGCACCCCGCCAAATCAGAGAGCCAAAGCTCATCAAGGTCGGACGGAGAGATATCGCCATATATTGGGCCGCTGGCTATGGACACACCACCATATCGTGGGTACTTCCCATCGGAGTATTCAGCGCCAATCACCATATCATTCAGACCATCCCCGTTCAGATCGCCTCTGGTGCCAAGGGATGACCGCGCCATGGTAAATCCAAGGTCGGTGATCGAAGCGGCATCAAATGTGATATGGTCGGGAAAGGAGGAGACTAGGATTTCACCACTCAAACGTGTGATCGTTCCGTATACAAGACTAAAGGACATATAGCGATTGTTAATCATGAAATCATCCAAGCCATCCTCATCCAGATCCCCCGCCGGGGAGATCTGGTACCCCACGTTGGAACCCAACTCATCCCCGACAAACCGGGCGTCCGCGTCCGCCAGACTGTGAACCCCATCCTCAATGGGTCCATAGAGCGCGTAGACCGCCCCGATGCCGTCCCCATAGAGGGAATCCCCCACCAGCAGATCAGCCAGGCCGTCCCCATCAATGTCGCCTGGAGCCGCCACCACGCTGGGATACACAGCACCAGGACCGTCATTGGTCCAGGTCGACCGGGCGGCCTCCTCCCCATCAATCTCTCCGTCCACACCCTCTCCCAGAGGGCCATCCAGGATGGATAAGGTGCTGCTGGGATAGGAGGTCAGCAGGGCCAGATCGGGGTACCCATCTCCATTCAGATCCCCAGCAACCACGGAGTCCTCGATCGCAGGAGAAAGATCGATCTTCACGTCCCATTTTCCCGACTCATCATAGGCATTGTAGGTTCCCGCCTCCAAAGGTCCAAAGTAGACGATCAGGGATCCCCATTCGAAATACAGGTCATCCATCCCGTCCCCATTCAGGTCCGCGTACCCCAGGCCACTTTGGGAAGTATTGGCTCCGGCCAGAATACAAATATCAGCATCTTCGGAGGAGAAGGCCCCGGCTTTGGGTCCGAAATAGATGTAGTACCGAGACACCCACGAATCGAAATATTCCTGAATGTACCAATCGCCTGGCGCTTTCACCAGCACATCGTCGTATCCATCCCCGTTGATGTCTCCATCCAAGGCCACGTCATAGCCAAAAAGAGTCAGGCCCTCCACATCGTAGGTGGGCCAATACATCTCAAACACCGCCGTCGCTTCGCCATCCAAACTATGAACTTCCGCTGTCCAGGTGGAGGAATCGTCATCGGAGGCCGTGTCATCATCGAGAACGACGGTGGAGTCGTCGTCCAAAACGGGGGTCGTGTC
>CAYRTW010000284.1:0-2201 GCA_964426935.1 uncultured Rickettsiales bacterium | reverse complement strand
CCGTGTCATCATCGAGAACGACGGTGGAGTCGTCGTCCAAAACGGGGGTCGTGTCGTCGTCAGGAACCGAAGTCGAATCATCGTCCGAAACCAGGATCGTGTCATCATCCGGGGGTGTCGCATCATCGTCAGAAGGCGAGGTATCGTCATCGGCCGCCGTGGCGTCATCGTCCTGAACAGGAGTCGCGTCATCGTCAGCAACGTCGTCGTCTGCGCTGCCAGACACCTGGCATCCCCCTAGCAGGGCCAGTCCCACCCCAGACATCCAAACTCCCCTCCGCCACCCGTTCCAAACCTTCATGACTCTCTCCCGAGTGAGATCGAAACCGTTGAGGGGGCTGGATTTCCCCCCGGATCAGGCATGAACAGCTCCCCCCTCCTGACCCCTGTTCCATATGGAAACAGGGGAGGAGGAGGGAGTTTCTGTAGGAACCGACCGATCAGGCCAAGGGTCCGGCATCCACCCAGATCTCCAGCCGGGCGGCCCCAACAGCACCGTTGCCCACGATCCCCACCACGATCTCCAGGTGGGGTCCCAGGGGGCCGTTGGTGTTCACGTCGGTGTGGCCGGGGAGGAGCTGGGCGGTGGTGTTGAAGGCGCCTTCGGCGATGGGGGTGGAGTGGGTGGGGAACTCCCGGAAGGTCTGGGAAGGGGCATGCTTGACGTACACATTCACCTTGCAGGACGCGCTCTTGCTGTGAACCAGCGCCCACACCCGAAGGTTCTTGACCTTGTGGCCAAGGGGACCTTGAAGGCGGACCGGGTAGAATTTTTCTGCTCCTGTGGTCTCGCTGGTGTACTCATGGCCGATGTGATGGGTCTGTTGAACGAGCATGGGAACCTCCTGGGCGGCTGGGCCGCAGTATAGTCGACGGAATGCCGACGGGGATTGCGATCCTGGACGATTCGGAACGATCTTCTCCTTACCCCTCATTCTTGGATGGGGTAGAAGCGGAACGGGAGCGACAGCGGGGGCCAGCAACTCCGCGAGCCCGGCCGTGAGCGCCTCGCCCGCCTTTCCGGGAATCTTGCACCTGACCCCAGCCCCGTTCTGCAGGGGTGAAGCGGAGGGTCCACTCCCGGGGAGTGGGCAACAAAGGGGGGATGGGGTCTCGATCCTCCTCCGCCACGGCCCTTCGGGTTTTCACGATCACCCACACCCTGAGGCTCTTGATCTCCGGAATGAGAGGCCGAAAGGAACTCGGGTAGACGGACGTCCCGGCCCGGGAGGATTCACTGGAATACGCTGGACGAAGGGCAAGGGGACAGGAACTCATCATGGGAACCTCCTTTCTGGCGGTGCCAAAGCATCGTGGTGGAATGCCGAGAGAAATCAAGGGGCATCATCCGTTCGAACGCTTCTCTCGGACGTCTCTTACCCACATTCGCATCACCCCAGGGTTGAGGGAGGGCGGAAAGAGAAGACGAAGGGGGCCCTCTGTCCTCTCTGGCGTAGCCGTGCTTCTCGCATTCGCCCCCTGAGCCCGACCGTCCAGGGTGATCAGGAAACGAAGACCGTGAAGTCCATGCCCCCCAGGACCCCCCGGGAGGGAGAGTTGGAACTTCGCCGACACTCCTGGGGATAAAGAGAGAGAACACGTCGGGGGCAAGAGCATGGGAACCTCCTTTGGAAGAGCGGATCGACCGCAGACCAGACCAACGGGCAGTGAATCCAATGCAGAAATTGGAATCCTCCTCCCTTGTCCTAGAGCAGGAAAATGGCGAAAGAATCGAAATGAGGCTACATCTCCTCTTTTGCCACTTGTTCAGGGGAGGTCTTGAGACAGTTTCGTTCTGGATGCTCGTCATTCACCCATCCATACAGGGGAGAGACGTTCCGGACCAGATCGAGAAAGAGGGGAAAGTCGCTGAAGGGAAGAAAAAGGGTTCCTTCCTGGGAAACAGCGTTGTAGACAGGGTTGGGTGGAACCACTTCGTCGCTGAGGAGCCACATCACCAGGCGATATCCCTCCCCCGCTCCGGCGATGAAAGCCCGAGCGGCAAAGGGAATTCCTTCGGCTGTGGCGGACACGGTGGCTCCTACCCCCACCCAGTGGGATTCAATTCGGAACGTGTCGGTCGGCATGGACCCTCATTCTCCGAGGTCACTGCCTCGGAAGTTGAAAATTGGAGCTCCCCGTGCCTTCCAGCCCATCTTTCCAGCACAAGGAACCCCGGCCTCCCCCCTCTCCGGATGGAG
>CAYRTW010000283.1:0-6488 GCA_964426935.1 uncultured Rickettsiales bacterium | reverse complement strand
CGGCATCATCCCAGCCATCGCAGTCGTTGTCCTTGCCAGCGGGATCGCAGAACTCAGAGGCTCCCGGGTGAGTCCAGGCGTCCTCGTCATCGCAATCATCCCCACCCGAGGCGAGGTCCGAATGTCCATCGTTGTCGAGATCGTGGTCGGGGGGAAGGGTGGTGTCGTCATCAGAAACCGGCGTGGAGTCATCATCCGCCGCCGAATCGTCATCGGAAACGGTGGTGGAATCGTCGTCGGAAACGGCGGTGGAATCGTCGTCGGCAGCGGAATCGTCATCCACAGGAGTGGTGTCATCGTCCGGGCCCGCCGAATCATCATCCGTGGCGGTGACTTCACACCCGGGGGAGGAGAGAAGGAAGAGGGCCAACAAGGAGAAGAGGAAGGACAGGCGAGACATCCGGTCAGCTCCAGCAGGGGGTGCGGGGAACGACCCCGTTTGAGGAGGATAGCAGAGGTGGGGGGAGAGGTTCACCCGGTTCAGGGGGACGAGACCTTCATGAGCTTCTGACTGACAATCCACCCAACCGTCTCCGCAGTCACCTCCTGCCAAGGGTCTCGATCACAGGCCATCTCACTCTCCAAGGCCCGCTGCACGGGATGGGTAGCACCGCCCCGTTTCCATCCCTCAAGGGTGAAGCAGAAGAGTTCCTTGTTCATCCTCAGGGCCGCCAGGAGTTCACACTGGGAGTAGGTGAGGGGATTGGCGACCGGATCCCAACCCGTGGCCTCCCATTTCTCCACAAGGACCCGGGCAAGCCCGGTCATCCATGATGGGATGGTGGTGTCCTCGGCGACCGCAGCGCCCTGGGCACACCCCAACAGGACCACCACCCACTCACACTTCACAAGTACTTTAAGAAGCATCGGAACGGTCTTGTTTCCTTGGTCCGCCCACCCCCCCTGGGCTTTCCAAGCCCGAGCACCTTGGAGATTTTCAACAAGCTTGTTGCGGATGTCCTCTGTGTCTTGGGAAACCCCGCTGACGAACCCGGCCTGCGCAGTGGAAGTCGCACTCTTGACCAGTTCTGGGGCCGACGGAAGGAGGGACCTAGGCGCCGCCGCCTTCCAGATCTGATTCAAGTCATCTGCCCAATCTCTGAGATACACGGGCGCTTTATTTTTCAGAGAGTCGAGGCAATCACTATCAGGCTCCTGGATTTGTTGGTTCGGCTCCCCGCCTTTGTTCGACTTCCCGTCTTTGTTCGACTCCCTGCCTTCCCTCGCCTCTGTCCCCATCACAATCTGAACCAGAAGTTGAACCAGGGCGGCCACGTCCGACTTACGGCAGCGATCCCCATCCCACCTTGACTCATCCGTCAGGCCGACCCTTTTTTTGAACCTCTTCCACAGATTCGGATTCGGAGAGAGTTGCTTGAACACGCTTCCCCCGGGGGGCGGCGACTCCATCTTGTCGTCGGAGCAGGTCTCGAAATCCAGCAGATAGAACCTCCTGGTTTGTCGCTCTCTAAGGATGTTGTTGGTCACCAGGTCGCCGTGGGACATCGCCATTGTGCTCTCGCCGGCAGCGCCATGAACCCCGTCTCGGGGCACGGAGCCAGGGTCGTGCAGGTGCATCAGCGCAGTGCCGATGTCGATGCACACTTCCCAGGCGAGCTCCCACTTTTGCCCTTGGGTTCTGGCCCCAACCTCCTCTTCCCAGTCCGTGTGAAGATCTTTGCCCTCCAACTCCTCCATGCGCAAAAAAGGACGTCCAAAACGGACCCCGACCTCCAGGATTCTGGGAAATTGAACCGGTTGACCTCCGCGTGCCAGGAGATCGATCCTGGACTTCAGAGCCTCCCACATCTTGCCTCGATGTTCGGAGCGGTGCTCAGAAATACGAATCAACTGTCCTTTTCGATCCTTGATGGAAAACAACCAATCCCGTCCCATGTGTCTTTTTCCCAGGTCGTAGTCCCCGTAATGGTCCCCTTTCCGGGGCGCTGGGGCTTCCAACACCAACCGCCAGTGAGAAAGAAGAGTGCGAATGAACCCCGCTTCCGGTTCAAAAAGGGGGGACAGTTCCTCCACTTTCCTGGCGATCTGGGCAGGGGGGTTGTCATCCAACCACCGGACCAGATTGCTGCTGAAGATCGCACCGGATTTCTCTCCTGCTTGTTGAACCAACGATTTGATAAAACATTTCATCCATATCCGTGTCGCATCGAACAACCAGCGCCGGGGAGACATGGACCACAACAAACCCTTCTTTTCCTCCGAGAGTTCACGCAAAGTGATCTCCGTGCTCCGTCCATCGCGTTCGACGACTTCGGCGAATTCCTTTAAATCGTCCGGTCGATTCAAGGCAATTCCCTTTTTAATCCAGTGATGTACCGTTTCGAACGCTTTCTTGAAAATCCGATCCGGTGAATCCATGGGTTCAGCGTATGCGTCCAAATCGAACTTGTCCCATCTCAGGTAAAATTCCTTGATTTCATAGACATCTAAATCCTTTCCTTCCCAGGGCATGTAGAGCTTCACTTTCTCCCTGATCATCGTGTCCCCTGAGGCCGTCAGGCGCCTCTTGAGAACGGCGAAAACCAATGGATTCACCTTGTTCACCGACAGGTGATCACAGAGCATCCACACTCCGTCAGGGTAAAGTCGCATCAATCCCATCAGCACCGAGATGGCCGACCAGGTGCCGGCATCACACTCGTGGCCTTCGATTCGAGGGTGGTGGGCGCAGAGATAGCGGACCAGGGGATCCAGCATGGGCTTGAGCCTGAGCAGAGGAGGCAGGTCAGCATCAGAAAGGGATGGGAAGCCTTCTCCACTCCTCAACCCACGGAAGGTCTCGGCCAGAGCCCGCAGGGTCTCCATGCGGACCACCTTGTCCCGGTCCTGAAGGCCCATCTCCACCCAGGCCCCCAACCCACTCACGTCCCCATTCCCGGCACGACTCCATTCCTTTACCACCGGGGGCACCAGAAGCTGTCGCACCAGCAGGGCCCTCAGGCGAGAATCCGAACGACGCTGCGCCGCCAAACGTCCCCGGCTCAGGAACACCTCCTTCACCGCTTGAAGGAGCCCCAGCTTGTCCGCATTTGTCCCCGAAGTCAGACGACGGATCATGGCTTTGAGGAGAGCTCGCAGCTCATCCCGTGTGCCGGGATGAGCTTTCAGTGCGACCTCTGCCAACTTTTGGATGACCTCCACATATTCTTCCTTCGACGATTTACCCTCCAAAGAGGAGGCCAGGCGCTCCTCCATCAGGGCCACCCTCATGGCTGGATCGGTGAGGGGAAAGGACGCCAAAAGGGGGAGAGGGAAAGGGTGATAATTTTTGATTTCAGCCAGCGCGCCTTCCAGGAGTGTCGTGTTCGGTGCTCCCTCCTGCCATTCCTTTGCCAGAGAGATGATCCTCACCCATCCGCCCCTTGCCTGGGAATCCCCGGGCCCACTGGAAATCCATCCATTCCCAGCCCATCCCCCTCCTCTTCCCCGTGGGTGTGAATGAACATTCATCACTCCCACGGCGATGCAGCCCCCTCCCAGCGCCACAGCTGCGGTGGCCGCCATCCCCATCCGATATCGCCTGATCCGCCGACCCAGGAAATTGTCCTTCCCGAGGGGCCCCAAGGAGTAGCGGGTGAGCCGACCGGAATGGTCCAGCACCAGAAGGTCGGGCTGCCCCTCTCCACTCTCCACTCCGGGAGCGCTCAACACGGTTCGCACCGGGTGGGTCAGCAGATCCCGAAACTTGAGACGCAAATGGGAAGTCGCTTCCCTTTCAGCGACCGTATCGTCACTTTTTGCAGAGATGTATTCAAAGACGAAGATTTCTCCCCCCTCGGTACCCGCCGCTAAAAAGAGCCTGTCCCCCTTCCCACTCGTCACCCTTACTGCGGTCATGGTCCGCACCGAACTCCCCAGATAGGGGCGACTGGCTCGGGGAAACGGCTCCTCCAGGAGGGTGAATTCCCATTGGTCCCTCTCCCTGGCGACAGTTCCTAGCCGAATGTGTCCATCCTCCGCCCCTACCGCCCACACTTCCTTTCCGCCCGTCGTTTCTCCCATGGAAACGATGCTCCATACCCGTCTCTCACCGCCGGGAAGTTGAGTGCGTACATGCACTCCAGCCTCCCAATCCGTCTTGATTATCTTCGCTTCCTCTTTGAGAGAATCCTCTCCGCCTCCCCACCATAGGAGGGGATGTTTCATGTCTCGGGTCCCCACCAGGAAGCCCCCTTCCTTCCGGGCAGTCAATGCGTGAATCTGCCGGATGGCTGGGTATTTGCTTTTTTCCGACGGAAGAGGAATGTCACACACAAGACTCAGACCCTCCCCCACTGGTTCACGTCGGCGCACAACCCAGCGTGGTTCCCTCTCTCTCCAGGCGAGCACCCGGGAATAATTACCAAAATCACCGCCGGAAGCAGGTTTCTCCGCAAGGGGAGAGATCTGGAGTTTTTCCGTCTGGGTGGGATTTTCTCTTTTCCATTCCACTGTTGCCAGGGATCCATCCGCCAAGGTTGCCCCGATGATCTCCCCACCCGTCCCATTACCCCCCTGGGCCAGAGCCATCACCGGGCTGTCCACCCGCCACTCCCTCTCCACATCGAATCCTTGAAAACGCAGGCGAACATCGTAGACCAGGGCATCCAGGCACTCCCCCGCATCCAGGTTGAGCTTCCTCAGCTTGGACATGCCCTGGTGCTCCTCGGACCAGGTGGCCCCCAGAACAAAGTGCTTGCGGAGGAGCCTCAGCCATGCTCGAAAGCGGTCGGCCCCCTCAGCCGCTGGGGCAGATTTCGAGCCACGCTCCCAGTGGGAGAGGATCCGGTGAAGCTCCCTGGCCAGACTCTGCACCTCTCGGTGACCCCCCTCCAACTCCATGGCCGCAGTCAACAGTGCCTCGCTGATGCGGATGCTGGCTTCGCGAGTCAGATCGGGGGTCCTCTCCAGCCTGCGGCAGATGGCCTTCAGGAGATCGACTCCTCCCTTAGGAACAAGTTCCAAAAGACGAGCCGCGGTGGGCATGTCCTGGGAGGCCAGGACCTCCGCCAACGCCATCTCTTCTCCACTCTTTGACCGTTGAATGGGATCATCCCCTCCTCCATCCACTCGCCATTTCTTCCAGTCAAAATTCAGCAGAGTCTGCCAAACCCGGCGGATGTTGAAGACCTCCACCTGAGCCCCTTGATTGTTCCGCAAGAGGAAGGTGACCTTGGTGGAATCGGGTACGTCCCCCCACTGCTGACGCACATGGGCGAAAAGGGCGTCATCGGGGAGGGGTGGCCATTGGAGCCAGTCCTGATCCCGGGTGGTGTCCTCGGGATGATCCCAAGGCCGGGTCCAGACCCCACCTCCCTCCTCACTCACCAGTAAAAATGGGCTTCCGAAGAACCGAATCACCCGCACAAACACCACTGGCCGCCCCCGCCGGAGAACCCTCTCCCGCAGCAGCCCCCCCTCTTCGTCGAGGATGGCCACCCGGAGTTCTCGATCGCTCCCATACAAGATGGAGCGCAGGCGATCCTGGCGCCTGTCCGAGGCCACCACCGCAGGGATCTCCTTGAGGCGCCCCCCGGGCCTCATCCGAAAGGAGGAGGACTCCCCCGCCTGAGACAACACGGCGTGGAACAGGTACCCATCCTTGGACAGCATCAGCCAGGGGTCACCGTGTCCCTCCGGCCTGCCCCACACATGGCCCCGTCGCAACGTCCACCAGATGCCGGCGCTGGGGGCAGAGGGGATCGGAATCCATTTCCCATTTTGCAAGTCCGCCAGGTGCATGCCTCCCCCCGCCAGGGACACAAACGCGATGGGACTGGGGGATCCTGATGCGACAGGGTGAAGGAGCCTCACCACTCCTACCCGATCCTTGGGAGTCCTCAGCGGGGCAGTCACACCCTCCGCCGCATCAGACCCACCCACCACCAGATGCTTCCACTGGCGGTCACCTCCCTCGAACCACAGCCCGGATCTCCCATCCCCGGCCAGCATCCGCCGTTTGCACTCCCGATTCCTGCACCCCTGTACCGACTGGATGCCACCGGAAAGGCCTGGATCCGCAGAGGAGGCCAGTTCATCAACGGATCTCTCCTCCTGAGGGGTGACGTCCACCACCTCCCCGGTTTCCCCGTTGATCCAATAAAGCCGCCCACTCTTGACCCCCACCAGCACGCCCCCGCACAGGTCGCATCCCCAGAATCCCCGGGGCTCATACTCCAGGTGGGTGGGTAGGATCTCCACCCTTCCCAGGTAGCGCCCCGCCAGACGCCGGGCGGCCACCCCGGCTTCCTGGACGAGGACGATCCCTTCCCCAGTTTTCCCACTCCCACTGCCTCCTGTCCCCATCATCCCCGCCTCCTCTTCCAATAGGGCATCCTTCCCTCATAGGAAGGCATGTGCCCTTTTCTTGATGCCTCCAACCCTCCCCCAAACCCCAAAACCCCAAAACCCCGCTTTAATATGTGTGTGAAATGTTTCCGGAAGAAAAAAATATTTTTAAAGCATTAAATCAAACTCCTTTTGACAAA
>CAYRTW010000282.1:0-6492 GCA_964426935.1 uncultured Rickettsiales bacterium | reverse complement strand
CGGCGTCGGTCCCGTCGAGGATGGCGTTGGCCACGTCCGAGGCCTCGGCGCGGGTGGGTCGGGGGTTGCGAATCATCGAGTCCAGCATCTGGGTGGCGGTGATGTCCATCAGGGCCCGGCGGTTGGTCTCCCGAAGGATTTGCTTTTGGAGAAGGGGCACCCGGTGGGCACCCGCTTCCACCCCCAGGTCCCCCCGAGCCACCATCACCCCCTCCGCTTCGGCGAGGATTTCATTCAGGTGCTCGATGGCCAACGGCTTCTCGATCTTGGCGATGACCGGGACCCGGGTGCGGTGAAGGGCCATCTCTGCCTTGAGGAGGCGAAGGTCTTCTGCCCTCTGGACGAAGGAGAGGGCCACGAAATCCACCCCCAGATCCAACCCCACCCGCAGATCCAGTCGGTCTTTCTCGGTGAGGGGAGGAATGTCCACCACCGTGGCGGGGAGGTTCACCCCCTTGCGCTCCGCCAGCCACCCTCCCACCACCACCTTGCACACCACGTCCGGCCCGGCGAGCGAATCCACCCGCAGCTCCAGGAGGCCGTCGTCGAGGAGGATCACGTCTCCGGGGGTGACTGAGTTTGCCAGTCCCCCGTAGGTGCAGCCCACTCGTGAGGCGGTGCCGGGGGTGAGGTCGGGGGTGATGGCGAGCCGTGCCCCTTCTTCCAGCAGAACCGGTTCACCTCCGGCGAGGAGACCGGTGCGGACCTTGGGCCCCGACAGGTCCAACAGGATGCCGACCGGCCTCTCCAGGAGGCGAGACAGCCGGCGGATCTGCTCCACCTGGTCGGTCAGCTCCTCGTGGGTGGCGTGGGAGCAGTTGAGGCGGGCGACATCCATGCCCGCTTCCATCATTCGCTGGAGGACAGCGGAGGACGAGGAGGCAGGGCCCAGGGTGGCCACGATTTTTGTCTTGCGGTCCGGGGTCTTGCGTGGAGGCATGGGCGAATGGAACCTGAAGCTCTGCGTCTGCCCTGAGGGGTGGCGAGGAGCGCGAGGGTGAAGAAAGGGTACCATGAGGAGACTGGAGACGAGGATGAGCTGGCGGTCGGTGATGGTCAGGTTGATTCGGCGGGGCGCGGCCCTGGCCCTCCTGGGAGGGGTGTGGATGGCCGGGGAAGGTGTGGCCCGGGAGGAGAGTGGAGGCCCCGGGGAGTCCCCTCCACCCGGTCAGTCTTTCCGTCAAGGACGACATATGGGGTTGGGATTCATCGGGGCAGGCCCGGCGATGACCTTTGGCCTCTATCTGGAGCTGATGCCGGTGGAGTTCGTCGCCGTGACCGGAGGCTGGGGAGCGTTCACCGTGGTCAACCAGACCTGGTTCGTCGAGGCCAGGGCCCTCCCCGTGCGGGGGCTGTGGACCCCCTACGTGGGCTTCGGATGGGGAGGGGAGCTGGTCTCTCCCGCCTCCACCGCCGATGGAGGAAACCCGGGGAGCCTCCTGTGGAGAGATCCGGAGGATCCCCTGAGGAGGACCTATCCCTATCTGAAGGCCGGGGCGATGAGGGTGCAGGGCAACGGCTTCAGCGTTCAGGTGGGGGTGCTGCTTTTGTTCGACGGACCCCAGCACATTCCCGTCGTCCCCTGGCCGGACATTCGGGTCGGTTGGTATTTCTGACTCTGGAGAGGGGCACGAAGGCCATGACGAACCAAGGGAATCCCTTTCCGGTGCTGGATCTGCGGGGAGTCTTGTGTCCCATCAACTACGTCAAGACCACCCTGCGGCTGGAGAAGATGGCGGTGGGAGAGGTGCTGGAGGTGTGCCTGGATGAGGGGGAGCCGGCTCGGAACGTGCCCGAGTCGGTCACCCTGGACGGGCATGAAGTGATGGAGATTGCTCCTTCCGGTTCGGGAGGGATCGCCGTCCGCATCCGAAAGCGGTAGGCTGGCGTCTCTCCTTGGACGAGGACACTCCCAAGTGACCGCTGCCTCCTGTTTCTCCCCGGCCCTCTTCGATTTCATGGTGGAGCTGGCCGCGAACAACGACAAGAGCTGGTTCGATGCCCATCGGGACCTCTTCATCCGGGACGTGCGGGATCCCCTGCTGCGATTCATCACCGGGTTCGCCCCCCGGCTGAAGGCCATCACCCCCTGTTTTGTCGCCGATCCCCGCCCCAACGGGGGCTCGATGTTTCGCATCTACCGGGACATCCGATTCTCCAAGGACAAGAGCCCCTACAAGACCCACGCCGCCGTCCAGTTTCGCCACGAGTCCGCCGGCAGCGTCCACGCCCCAGGCTTCTACCTGCACCTGGCCCCGGGGGAGGTGTTTGTGGGGCTGGGTTTGTGGCACCCCGAACCGGGGGCGCTGAAGACCATCCGGGAGCACCTGGTCGCCGAGGAGGCGCGGTGGAGGGAGATTCGGGGAGAGCCTCGGTTCGTGAAGGCCCTCCAGATGGGAGGGGAAGCGGCCAAAAGGCCCCCGGCGGGCTTCGATCCCGCTCATCCCCTCATCGAGGATCTGAAGCGCAAGGACTTCATTTGTTCAACGACCCTGAGGGAGGAGGAGGCCTGCGCCCCCGACTTCCTGGATCGATTCACCGAGCTTTGCCAGACGGGTTCCCCGTTCATGGAGTTCCTGACCGAGGCGGTGGGTCTCCCCTATCACGGGGCGGGAGAGTCTTCATGAAGATGAGAGAGCTGCGAAGCGCCTTTGGGGTGATGGCGTTGAGCCTGGTGCCGGGGCTCGCCAGCGGGGCGGGAGGGCTGTTCCAGCCCGGCGGGGGAGTTCAGGAGACGGCCTCCCGGATGCTCCTGGAGCCTCTGGGGGGAGGCGAGGTGCGGGCCACGGTGGAGGTGTTTTTCGATGGCGACGAGGGGGGATTTGCCTGGGTGGTCGCGGTCCCCGGAGAGGTGTCCGAAGTGGATTCGGTGTCCCCCTCGACCCTGCGCTTCCTCCATGCCGCCACCGCACCCCACATCGTGTCCCCGGAGACCACCGGCGGTGGAGGGGGAGAGCCTACCGGCAACGAGGGGGACAACGAGGTGGCGGAGAGGGCGGCCCCGGTGTCCTGGGAGGTGATCTCCGAGGGGGATGGGGTGGCGGTGTACGAATGGCTGGCGGAGAGGGGAGCCTTGTTGACCACCGAGATGGAGCCCTTCATCGATGAGGCCGCCCTCTCCGACATGAGCTTCGTGGGGTTTGAGATCGAGGCGGGGGAGAACATCACCAACGTGGCTCCGCAGCGAATCACCTATAATTCCGAGGTTTTATCTGTCCCCCTCCTGTTGACCGCCCTCTCTGCCCAGCCGGAGATGGGCCTCATCGTGTTCGTGGCCGGGGACTCCCGATACGTGGCCACCAACTTCCAGAACCTGGACATCGACATCAGCCAGCTCCAGGCCGATCCCCGGGTTCGAACCAGCAACTACTTCCCCCTGCTGGCCTGGTTGTGCGACGAGGCAGGGGGCAACGCCCTGTTCACCGAATACGCCAGCGAGGGAGGGGTGCTGTCCTCCCAGGTGGAGGGGCTGGCGCTGCCCGAGGAGGACGCCGAGGAGGCTCGGGAGACCGTCCTGGACATTCTCGTCGAGTACCCGTGGATGACCCGCCTGTACGGGCGGATCTCCGATTTCGAGATCGGCGGGGATATCGGCCTCGCCGAAGAGGGAGGGGAAGAAGTCATCAACCTGTGGGACCTGTCGGACCGGGATCCCCTCCCCGACGATCTGGAGGAGCTCCCCGTCGTGCCCTGCGGGACCACCTACTGTGGACTGGGGGGTCAGTGCGCCACCACCGAGGAGGGAGTGGACGGGTGCATCTGCGGGGAGGGGTTCGTGGCTCGGGCCAGCCGGGAGCCCATGGTGGGGGCGGGAAGCCTGGTGGATGGGGTGGTGTGCACCGATTCCGCCTTCGATCTGCGCGCCTCCTTGTCCGAGTCGGAGGTGGAGGCCCTGCCCGACCCCTGTGAGGAGGTGGACTGTGGAGAGGGAGGCGAGTGCCTGGCCTTGAACGGGGCGGCCACCTGCGCCTGCGATCCCGAGTTTGCCGCCATCCACCAGGGCGAGGTGTTCACCTGTGCTCCCGCGGTGGACGTGTTTGGCCCCGAGCAGCTCCTGTGGCCGGGGTTCGAAGGGGAGGACGATGGAAACAACGGCAATGGCAACGGCAACGGTGGCTACGACCACGATGAAAACGACGGTGACACCACCTCCCTGGGAGGAGAGGGGGGCTGCTCCTGTGACACCGACCCGAAGAAAACTTCGTCTTTGACGGTGTGGATGCTGGCTCTGTGGGCCGTTGGGCGCAGGCGGAATTCACACAAACCTGACTCTTCGGCAAACAGCCTTCGATAGCATGGCACCATGAAGCGTCGCGACTTCCTGCGTTCGGCGGCCCTGGCAGCCGGATCCTCCCTGTTCCTCCCCCGGCGGGCGGGAGCCTCCCTTTGGGCAGAGCCTCCGTCGGACAAAGCGGCGGCGATGCTGCTCCCCTCGGGCACCCGGGCGGAGAAGGTGCTGGACCTGTTTCTGTACGGCGGCTTGGGGCCCTTTGAGAGCTTCTACGTGGTGCCGGAATATGGGCGCCCCGAGGATCCCACCTACCCCAACCAGCAGTGGTACCTGTTCCAGTCCCAGCACGCCCAGGTGTTCGGAAATCGCTGTGGACTGGGGGAGGAGGCCCAATGGCTCATGCCCTGGAAGGCCGACGCGGCGGGGGTGATGGTGAACCTGGGCCCCCTGGTGATGCCCCTGCGGAACCGCCCCGATCTCCTCTCCCGGATGCGGGTTCTGGTGATGCGCCACGATCTGGAGCCCCATGAGGCGGCCATCCCCCTGGCCCTCTCCGGGCAGAGGTTGGGCTCGCCCCGGCTGGCCGGTCTGGGGGCCTCGGTGCAGCGCTATTTTGTGGAAAGGGACACCACGGGACGGCTGGTCCCCTGGAGCTACGTCCTCTATCCCAACACCGAGATCTCCACCGACAACCTGCGAGCCGCTTCTTCGGTAGGCCTCCATCCGGGCTCGGCCCGCCCCCTGGACCTTCGCATCGAGGCGGACTCCACCCTGCCCGAGCTCCTCTCCCGGTCGGTCCTGGGAGATCGAAAAACCCAATACGACGCCCTGGTGGCCTGGTACGCCGAGAAGGCCCAGGGGCGTTACACCCGTACCGACGGCACCGCCTTGCGGAGCAAATCCCTGTCGGACTACGGGTACATGCTCAAGGCCCTGGCCAACGCCGATTCCCTCCTGGACATCTTCACCGCCGAGGTGCTGGCCAATCAGGGCAATGAAAGCTGTGGCCAGGACAACGACACCGACACCACCCTGATGGGGCTGAGTCTGGCGGCCCACCTCCTCACCCACCCCGACAGCCCCGCCCGTCACGTCACCGTGGTGGATGGGGGGCTCATTCCGGCCTCGGGTGGAGGAGCCTTCGACGTGCACGACTCCCATCTTCCCGACACCGCCCGAAACCTCATCGCTACCCTCACCTCCCTGTGCAGCATCATCAACGAGCCGGGGGAGAAGGATCCGGGAAAGCTCAATCTGGACGATACCCTGGTGGTGCTCAACACGGAATTCGGCCGCACTCCCTACACCCAGGAGGGCACCTTCAACGGCACCAACCATCACCCCTACGGTTACGTGACCGTGCTCCTGGGAGGTCCCATCCAGGAGGACCAGGCAGGGATCTTTGGAGCCATCGGCCCGTCTTCCTTTGCGGACAGCTACATCACTCCGGTGGAGGGTCGGGCGGCGGTGCTGGCGGCCATGGGCATCTATCCCTTCACCAACGAGTCCTTCGCCATTGGCGACGTAGGTGGGTTCACCTACGAATTGGACGGCCTCGCCTGGCTCAACCAACAAGTCCTGGGGCGCAAATGAGCCGTCGGAAAACGTCTCTTCCTGTCGTGGCAGCGCTCATGGGGGTGATGGGAGGGGGGTGCTTCCCGGCGGGTTCCGGTTTCCTGGAGCCCCTGGAAGGGGGAGGCGGAGACGATGACACCTCGGGAGGAGAAAGCACCGAGGCCCAGGTCTGTGACGCCGGCGATCAGGCCTTCATCGCCCGGGTGATGCCCCTGGTCCTGGGCCGCAAACCCCACGGCGCCGCCGAGGTGAAGATGTGGGCGAAGGTGGCCCATGAGCACGGCCGGGAGGAGGTGGTGCGGGCCATGACCCGTTCCGACGCTTATGTGGAGAGGTGGAGGGATTACTTCTCCGACGCCCTGGCAGTGGCCCGTACCGGGGATCAGGAGTTCGGCGCCTGCTTTGGGGAGCCCCTGCTGACCACGGATCGGGGGGCCCTGGCCCGGTTTATCGCTGCCTCCGAACCCACCACCGCCTACAGCAGCCGCTTCAACATGGCCGATGTCATGGAGAGCGGTCTTCGGGCCGATGATCTTTCGGTGATCTACCGAGCCAACCTCTTCGCCCGGATGAATCGCCCGGTACAGGGGGCCAACGTCTCCGCTGAGGAGACCGAATACAATCGGCGCGTGTCCTTTGGCGAGGTGTTCTTCACCACCTACCTGAACCGCAACATGACCTGCCTG
>CAYRTW010000281.1:0-6532 GCA_964426935.1 uncultured Rickettsiales bacterium | reverse complement strand
CCCCCGGGGCCAGGGTCGGTGGGGTCCATACGCGGCATCCCCATCCCGAAAGGTGAAAACCCGTCCCTCCTCCACTTGAATAACTCCCGCCACCAGGGAGCGCGCCGGTCCGGAAAAGATTCGCATCCCCCGGGCCACCTCACCGCGAAGGTGGCGACCCAGGAGGGAGCGGCCCACGGCGGTGGCGTGATAGCGGTAATTTCCCAAATCCGAACACACCATTCGCACCTGCCCCAGGAACCCCGCCCTTGCCGCCAACTGGTACAGGGAGAACAAGGGTGAGCGGGGATTCTGCTCGGCCACTTCCACCGGCAACCCGGTCTGGCGGACCACCCGAACAACCTCTCGTGCCTCGGTGACGGTCTGTGCCAGGGGGGTCTCCAAGAGGCAGGGGAGGCCTCGATCCAGCAGGTGCCTGGCGATGATTCCGTTTTCGGAGGAGGAGACACAGGAAAGGGCGACCTCGGGCTTCCAGGTGGCGATGGCCCGGTCGAGGTCGATGGAAGAGGGCACTCCCAGGGCCTCTCCCAGGGCCAGGGCCCTCCCTTCGTTGCGGGAGACGATCCCCACGAGGCGGAATCGGGAGGAGAGGGGGCCCAGGAGGAGGGGGCCGTAGGCGCTCCGGGCTCTTTCTCCCCCTCCCACCAGGAGAACGGGTATTGGCGTGATTCCCATTCGGCCAGGGTACCAGAGAGGGGAGGAGGGAGGATTTTCCAGCCGTTGACCGAAGGTCGAGGGAACGACAAGATGCCGGCATGAAGACCTTTTCGGGTGCCGGCCCTGCCCTTCTATTGAGCCTCTTCGCGTTCGGGTGTGAGGAGGTGGAAGAGGAGCCCGTATGCGACCTCACTCCCCCTTCCCGGGCCGATTGGCGCCTCCACACCGAGGGAAGCAGGGTGGTGGACGTTCACGGTCGCACGGTGGTCCTTCGCGGCGTCAATGCCGGGGGAAGAGCCAAGTTTGCCCCGTATCTCCCCTTCGATTACGTAGATGACCACTTCGAGGAGGCCCTGGCGTCCTACCTGGACCGAACCCTGGCCTGGGGCATCAACACCCTGCGGGTTCCCTTCTCCTGGGCGGCGGTCGAGCCTGAGCCAGGGGTGTGGGGAGAGGAATTTCTGTATCGCCAGGGGAGGTTGCTGGACGAGGCCTGGGCCCGGGGGCTGTATACCATCGTGGATTTCCACCAGGACGTGTACGCCGAGGCCTTCTGCGGCGACGGGTTTCCTCCCTGGACCCTGCCCGAGCCGGTGGGGGAGCCCCACCACGATTGCCCTGACTGGTTCCAGGGTTACACCACCGGAGACGAAGTGCAGGCGGCATTTGACAGGCTGTGGAGCGATGAAACGGGAGTGCGAACCGCCCTTGGCTTGATGTGGCAGGAGATGTTGGAGCGGCATCGGGACCGCCCTGGAGTCATTGGCTTCGAGATCCTGAACGAACCGGGCTGGGGGACCGCCGACATGACCGAATTCACTTCAGGGACCTTGACCCAGTTCACTTCGGAGATGGCGACCTTGTTCAATCAGGAGGCCCAAGGTGCCTTGGTGTTCTTCGATGCCACCGGGTTCGATGCCGTGCTGGCCCAGACCTCGTTGCAGAAGCCGTCGGGGGAGAACCTGGTGTTTGCACCCCACTACTACCAGTTCAGTTCTCTTTCAGGAGGCTCGGGAGACCCAGATGGGGTGGCGGAGAGTCTTCAGAATTGGGCGGACACCGGGGTGGAGTGGGACCTGCCCGTCCTGCTGGGGGAGTTTGGCGCCACCCAGACCGATCTGGAGGCCGGCCCGTATCTGGAGGCCCACTACGACGCCTTCGATGCCCTGGGAATGCACGCCACCCAGTGGGAATATAGCGATTCGACGGAGGTGTGGAATGAAGAACTCCTCTCCCTGGTCTCCGCAGATGGCCTGGAGATGGCGTCCCTGGCCAATCCCATGACTCGGGTCTATCCCGTTGCCATTGCCGGAGAGTCCTACTCGTTTTCCTTTGACGCATCTCCCCGGCAGGCGGAGTTGAACGTGCCGTCCCCCGATACAGGAGGTGTCACAGAAATTTCCGTCCCCTCCCGGCTGTATGCAACGGGAGTGAAGGTCGCCGTGGAAGGAGGATGCGCGGTCGAGGCCATGGCGGAAGAGGGGAGGGTGTGGGTGAAGTCAGACGGTGGGGTGCCGTTGAGGGTGGTGATTGGGCCACCGTAAGGGGGTTGGAGTTTGCAGAAGAGTACAATGCCACCCGATGCGTCCCTCGCCTTCGACGCATCCGTCCTCGCCAATCCGTCATACGAGATGAATGCGAAAAATAAAATAATGCAATATACGAAAGAAACAAGAACATGAAAAAGCTCCTGTTCATCGGTGCCCTGGCCGCAGTGGCATATTATTTCATAAATAGTTTCATGAATCAGGCTCCCTGCCCCAATCCGCCCTGTGGAAACACCCCCGTCAAGGGGGACGTGGCGGAACCATGAGTGCCGGCGAGTCCTTCTGGCATGAGGTCATGCCTCTGAGTCAACTTGCTCCTGGGGCTGCCCGGGTGGTGAAAGTGGCCGGGTACCAGGTAGCGGTGTTTCGCACCGAGGCGGGTGACGTATATGCCGTCGACAATCGCTGCCCTCACGAGGGTTACCCCCTGGCCCAGGGGTGGGTGAAGGGCTGCGTGCTGACCTGCGCCTGGCACAACTACAAGTTCGATTTGCGGAATGGAAACTGCTTGATGGGAGACGAGGCGGTCACCTCCTTTCCGGTGCAGATTCAAGGGGATGCCATCCAGGTTGAGATGGTGCCCCCTGATCCCGCCGTGGAGATTCCCAAGCTCAGGGTCAGCCTGGGAGTGGGCCTGGCCGACCGGCGATTGGGGCAGGTGGCCAGGGATCTGACTCGGCTGATGGGAGCGGGGGCCTCTCCAGTGGATCTGGCCCTGGAAATCGCCGCTTTTGATGCGGAAAGGGCCGAATATGGCACCACCCACGCCCTCCCCGTGGCGGCGGACGTGCTTCGGTATCGGGAGTGGCGCAATGGGTTTGAGATGGTTCTGCCCTTGATGCAGGCGGCGGACATGGCCTCGGAAGCCAACGTGAGGTGTCCGGTTCGTCCGGTTCCCGTCGCAGAAATACCGTCATCAAGTCCGGAAGATACATCCGAGGAAATCCGCCGCCGGGTGGAAGCTGAAGATGCCATGGGGGCAGAGGCTCTGTTTCGCGGTGCCCTGGCCAGCGGATGGAACAGGAGCCAGGTGGAGTCTTGCCTGCTTCATCTGTGCACCGATCATTTCCTGGATTTCGGACATCCGGTGATATACGTCCACAAGGCGTTAGATCTGTTGGCTGAAGCGGGATGGGAGAGGGCGGGGGAGATTCTTCCCGCCCTGGTTCATGGCATCACCCTGGGTACCCGGGAGGACCTTCTCCCCGAATGGTCCACCTTTCGCAAACACACCGAGGGGCTGGACTGGGCCGATCTGGCGCGGCGCTGTTCCAGGGAGTTGGAGCCAAAGCGGGATATTTCCTGGGTGCAGGAGGCGGTGCGGGAGGGGAGCGAAGAGGAGATGCTGGTGGCCCTCCGGAGGGCGGGAGAGGAGGGGGTTTCCCCCCTTGCCCTGGTGGATGCGGCATCCCTGGCTGGAGCCGCTCGCCTGTGGCGCTTTGACCCCCGCATCGACGCCGACATCACCGTGCAGGACGATGTGCTGGATGCCACCCACCGGCTGACCTTTCCCCGCTCGGTGCGAGCCGCCTTGGAGAGGTGGTCCCATCCCCGCAGGCTGAGGTTGGCTTGGATGGCCTGCTACTTTGTGAACCGGGGCATACCCCTGGACCTCCCCCCTGAGGAGCACCTGGATGCGACCTCTCTGGCCTGGCAGTGGAAGGGGGAATCGCCGTTGGAATCCATGGTGGAGGCGCTGCGGAAGCGGGATCCCCAAGGGGCGGTGGCGGCGGCGGGAGCTCACCTGCACAGGGGAGGAGAGGGGGACTCCCTGTTTCGCCTCTTGATGGAGGAGGCCCTGGGGGATGACACCGTTCGGCCGGTGGTAGTGGCTCATCGCCTGAAGACCACCCTGGCTGCCTGGGACGAATACAGGGCCATGGCCTCTTCTCCCCACCATCCCCTGCTCTTGCTGGCGGTGGTGCGGCTGGGGGCCCTGGGAGTGAAGGAGAGGAGGGTGGGGAGGGTGACTCATGAAGCGTTGCGCTTTGTGGTTCACGGCAAGGTTCCCAAGCGATTGACCTGACTCGGTGAGGGAATAGCGACCGCCTGACTGGCCCGGTGTAGAATCCGTGCGCTTCAGGAGATGCCTCCCATGGTTCGTCCCTCTCTGCCCCTGGCCCTCTTCGGTGTGGGCCTTCTTTTTGCGAGCGGTTGCGTCCCCGCCTCGGCAGGCATGTGGCTGTTTCAGCGGGCCGCAGCTCCCGATGCCGCCTGCACCACCACCACCACCGATACTTACGTCGCCGACGTGACCTTTTCCGGGGAGATTCCTGACGACGATCCCTGGACCGAGACCACCCTCCTGGTGGAGAGCGGGGCGGCATTCTACGGAGATCTGGTGGCCCTGGACGACGGCTCCTGGGCCCTGAACACCCTGGATCGGGTGCTGGTGGGCACCGAAGGGGAGGATGGCACCCTGACCCTCACCTGGACCGATTCCACCACCACCGACGATCTCTCCCTCCACGATTCGGGCTATCGCCTCAACACCACCTCCACCCAGACCCAGATCCTGACGGTCACCCTGCTGCGGGACGGGAACTCCCTGGCCACGGGGAGTTGGAGCGAAACCGTCATCGAGGAGGTCGCCTGGAGGGAGAGTGACACCTGGGATGCCGCCACGGTGGGGCTGGACGCCTCCCAGGTGCCGTCGGGGACCTATCTGGCCGATGCCGCCCTGAATCCGGTGACCAACGATCCCACCGCCATCGATTGTGCCGAGAACGAGTGCCGGCTGGCGGTGACCTCGACCTGCACGGCCTACACCACCCTCTCGGCCACCCGGGTTCTGGACAACGGGGACGGGGACAACGGGATTTCTGGCGCCGCCTCCGGATCCTGAGATGAGAACCCCAGGGTGAGGAGCCCCTGGCGGTCTCCCCTCCTTCGTCCCCTTGCCCCTCGTGGAGCTTCCCGGTAGCTTCGCCGCCCATGGCCCGATCCACTTCCACCTATCAGCCTCCCGCCGCTGCCGTTCAAGCCGGCATCACTCCCATGCTGAGGCAGTGGCTGGAGGCCAAGCAGCAGCATCCTGACGCCCTGCTCCTGTTTCGCATGGGGGATTTCTACGAGATGTTTGGGGAGGATGCGGTGCTCTGCTCCCGCCTCCTGGATCTGACCCTGACCACCCGGGACCGGGACAAGGGGGAGGAATCCATGCCCATGGCGGGGGTGCCTCATCACGCGGTGGGGAACTACATCACCCGCCTTCTGGAGCAGGGCTACAAGGTGGCCATCTGCGATCAGACCGAGGATCCCCGCAAGGCAAAGGGCCTGGTGAAGAGGGAGATCACCCAGGTGATGACCCCGGGGATGATCACCGACCCGGAGAGGCTGGAATCCCGAGCGGGGAATTATCTTCTCGCCCTTCTTCCCGATGGCGATCGCATCGGTCTGGCCTTTGTGGATGTCTCCACCGGGGAGTTTCAGGCCACCCGCCTGCGAGGAGAAAAAGAAGCGCTGGCGGAACTTCAGAGGATGTCTCCCCGGGAACTTCTGGTGCCGGACACCCTCCCCGAGGGAAACTCCATTGAGGCGTGGGCGGCCCAAGGTCGGGTGCTGGTGAATCGGTTGCCGGACCGGATTTTTGATGCCACCGATGGGGAAAGGGATCTCTCTGAGCACTTTGGGGTGGCCGATCTGTCGGGATTCGGGTTGGCGTCGGAGGGAGATGTCATCGGTGCCGCCGGTGCGGTCCTGTATTATTTGAGACAGAATCGGGCCGGCAGCCTGGCTCATGTGACAGGCATCCAGCGATATGATCTGTCTCAGACCCTGTCGCTGGATGAGGCCACCAGGCGCAACCTGGAATTGTTCGCCACCCTCAAGGAAGGGAAAAAGAAGGGATCCCTGCTGGGGCTCTTGGACCAGACCCAGACCTCCATGGGAGGGCGGCGCCTGCGCTCCTGGCTGGGGGCCCCCCTTCTTCGTCCTGGCGAGATCCGGACCCGGTTGGATGCGGTGGAGTTCCTGGTTCGGGAGACGGATCTGAGAGAGGCCCTTCAGGAAAAACTCAAGGATGTTCATGATCTGGAGCGCCTGACCGGCAAGCTGGCCTCGGGCACCGCCTCTCCGAGGGACCTCCAGGTGATTCGGGGTTCCCTGGCCCAGGTTCCCGGCCTGAATGCCCTGTTCGAGCGCTCCGATGCTCGGGTTCTCCCCTCCTTTGCCCCCCTGGATCCGATGCGGAACCTGGCTCACCAGATCGCCCAGACCCTGGTGGATGAGCCCCCCCTGGGGATTCGGGAAGGGGGAATGATTCGGCCCGGGTTTCATGCTGAATTGGACGAGCTCACCGACATGTCGCGGGAGGGGAAGGGGGTCAT
>CAYRTW010000280.1:0-6577 GCA_964426935.1 uncultured Rickettsiales bacterium | reverse complement strand
GTGGGTCCCCGGTCGCACATCCACTCCCATCGAGAGGTCGTCGAGACGATGTAGAAGAGCGTTGAAGGACCCATGAAACCTCACCCCTCCCCATGAAAGGAAGCGCTGAGAGACGTCCAAGGAGATGTCGGAACGGGAGAGAGCCTTGTTTCTCACTCGGGCCTGGTAACCGAAACGAAAGGCCGTGCGGGGATGACCGGTGAGAGACACCGCCGTTCCTCCCAGCCAGCCGCTCCCCATCTCCGAGGTAGAAGGAGGCCACCCGGTGGAGAAGAAGCGAGGAGAGTCCAAAGGAGCCCCCGACCATGCCTCGATCTGGAAGTGAAGCGGGGTGTTGACCTTCATGGACACCCCGTCAAACCGGGAGAACCCGTCGGGACCCCCATCGTAACGAAGCTGACGGCCCAGGCGCAGGGACAGGGTGCCGGGTTCGGGGCTGGCTTCCCACCACATTTCCAGGACATCTCCCTGAAATTGCTGGGAAAACAGATCCACTGAGCCCCGAAAATTCGCCTGGAATGCCAGATGGGGAGAGGGGGAATCCTCCTGGATCCGCACTTGAAAGGCATGGGTGAGGGGGCTGCGAGAGACCAGTTCCCCATATGCGGTGGGCAGATACCAGAGTTGGAAGGAGGTGGTTTCCTCTACCCGGACGCTCACCGGTGCCTCCGCTCCGGTAGCAGCCGAGACAGAGGCCATCCCGACGATCAGGGAGGAGAGCAAGGGGAAGAGACACACCACACTCGCTCTCAATTGTCGTTCGCTCCCTGAAGAATCCAGTTGTAGACAAGGTTCAACTGCTCATCGGAGAGGCGCGCCGCCGCAGGGGGCATGAAACTCCCCTCGTAGGGATACAAAGACGGCTCCTGGTAGAGCTTGGCGAAGGTCAAGCTGGCCTCTGGATCCCCTGGAATGACGCGGATTCGACCCGGCTCCAAGGTCGATTCCACCCCCACCAGGGACAACCACGCCTGATCAGCCGTCAGCATCAGCCCGGGAACAGGCCCCGCCTTGTTCAGGTGGCAATAGCACCCGTAGGTGAGGTCGGCGAACAGGGGCACCAGATCCGAAGACAGGGAGACCACTCCGTAGAGGGAGCCGTCGGGGTCTGGAAAAATCTCGGGAATGTCATCGTCTGGCGGCGTGGTGTCATCATCGGGAACAAACGTGTCGTCGTCTTCCACCGAATCGTCGTCGGAAGACGTGCTGTCGTCATCCATGACCGGGGTGGAATCATCATCCGTCGAGGGAGTGGTGTCGTCGTCGGGACCAGGAGTGGTGTCGTCGTCGGCCAGGGGGGCGTAGGGGAGATCCCCGGTCAAGCGGGCACAGGCCACCAAGCCCAGAGCGGCGAGGGGGCCGAAGAGGATCCATGGGCGGTGGGAAGATGAATTCATGACGGCGGCGTGCTGATCATCGGGGAATCCCTCCTGCATTGCAACGCCTCCGGCTGCCCCACCCGATGCGGCAACGATCCCAGATGGGAGAGGATCCTCACCACAACCTCGTCCTCGACGGTTGACGAAAGACCCCTTCCGCCCTTATCTACGGGTGGGAATCGGCCGTCTCCGCGCAGTGTTCCTGCGCCCCGGTGCGCTCCCGGTAAGGATGAATCTCCCATGAAAGTCCTCCTCGTCCAAGCCTGCACCATGAGCGCCGAGGGACCCATCTTCCCCATCGGCCTCGCCTACTGCGGCACCGCCATCAAGAGTGACCACCAGGTTCGCATCTTCGATATCAACACCGCCCCGGGGAAGTGGAAGGATCTGGTCCGCACCGTGGAGGAGTGGCAGCCCGAGGTCATCGGGTATTCCATGCGAAACATCAAGGTGGCCCTCCCCGGAGAGGAGGGGCAGTTCTCTCAATTGGAGCCCTTCAAGGAGGCCTTGAGGTACATCCGCAAGGCCAGGCCGGGGGTCAAGATCGTTGCTGGGGGCTGCGCCTATTCGCTCTATGCCAAGGTGTTCATGGAGCAGATGCCCGACATCGATTACGGCGTGTTTGCCGAGGGAGAGCACGTCTTCAAGGACCTCCTGGCCAACCTGGAGACTCCCGAAAAGGTGCGTGGAGTCTTCTACCGGGACGGGGACATGGTGCTGTTTTCCGGCCATTCCCATCGCATCGTGGATTTTTCCCATTCCACTCGCCCCGACCGCTCCCTGGTGGATATGCGGGGATACCTGGATCACAACTACTCCATCGGCGTCCAGACCAAGCGGGGCTGTGTCCTCAAGTGCCTGCATTGCTCCGACACCTACCTGGTGGGCAGCAAGTTGAGGATGAGGGAGCCGGGAGAGGTGGTGGATGAGATCGAAGCCCTGGTGAAGGATTACGGGGCCCGCAGCCACATGTTCGTGGACCAGCAGTGGAACATCCCCTCGGATCATTCCAACGCCATCTGCGAGGAGATCATCCGCCGCAACATCAAGATCAAGTGGACGGGATGGTTCAATGAGAGGGGACTGGATGAAGAGGAGGTACGCCTCGCCAAAAGGGCGGGGTGCGCGTTCCTGTCCTGCACACCCGATTCCACCAGCGACTCGGTGCTCAGGGCCCTTCGCAAGAACCTGACTCGGGCCGACCTCCTTCATACCATCGACATCGTCAAGAAGGTGGACATCCCTATCAGCTACAACTTCTTCTTCCCCAATCCCGGCGACAACATGAAGACCTTTGCCGAGATGATGGACTTCATCGTCACCTCCAAGATGAAGCTGGGGAAGAACTTCCTGATGCATGGGCTGTTCATCGTCAACACCCGGGTCTACCCCCATTCCGAGCTTCACCGCACCATGCTGGAGGAAGGGCAGGTTGGAGACGACCACGATCTCGTGGATCCCGTCTATTACAACCCCTTCCCCATGAATCATGTGGGTGATGCCCTCATCAATACCGTGCAATCCGCCTACAAGGCGCGGCAGGTCTATAAGAGGATGTTCAACATCCCCAACCCCGTGTAGTTCCTCGACTTTTCTCCTCGCGCCCTCTCTTTTAGCCTCTCTCCCCCCGATATGTTCACCCGACGACTCCGGAGTCCATCGTGAAGGTTCTTGATCGCCACTACCGGACGGTGTGGATGGAAGGCTCGACCGTTCATCTCATCGACCAGCCCCTTCTCCCCCATCGCTTTGAGATCACCACCACCCGAACCCACCGGGAGACCGCCTCGGCCATCCGGGACATGGTGGTGAGGGGCGCGGGGGCCATCGGGGCAACGGGAGCTTTCGGCACGGCCCAGGCGGCTTTGGAGGCCCCCTCGGACCTCTCTGGATTCCTTGCTTTTTTTGAAGGGGCGGCCCTTCACCTCCGGGAAACCCGTCCCACCGCTCAAAATCTGTTCTATGGCATTGACAAGGTGGACGCGGCGGTGCGGTCTTGCCTCCCCGATGTGGCGTCTGCCAAGGAGGCCGCCGTTCGGGCCGCTCAGGAGGTGGCCGACGAGGACGCCGACTGCTGCCGCCGCATTGGAGAACACGGCAACGCACTCATTGGCGAAGGTTGGGGAATCTCCACTCATTGCAACGCCGGCTGGCTGGCCTTTGTCGACTGGGGCAGCGCCATCTCCCCCATCTACGCCGCCCACCGGGCCGGCAAGAATCCCTTCGTGTTTGTGGATGAGACCCGTCCCCGGGGACAGGGAGCCCAACTCACCGCCTGGGAGCTTCTCTCCGAGGGAGTCCCCCATGCGGTCATCGCTGACAACGCCGCAGGCCACTACATGCAGCGCGGCAAGGTCCAGATGGTCATCGTCGGCTCGGATCGCATCGCCCGTAACGGCGACGTGGCCAACAAGATTGGCACCATGACCCACGCCGTGGTGGCCCACACCTATGGGGTCCCCTTCTACGTCGCCGCCCCCTCTACCACTATCGATCCCCACTGCCCCACCGGAATGGACATTCCCATCGAGGAACGCAGCCAGGACGAGATCCTCTACGCCATCGGCGAGGACGAGGAGGGGCGGATCCGCAGGGTCAGGGTAACCCCCAAAGGAAGTCCGGGTCGAAACCCCGCTTTTGACGTGACTCCCGGCCGGTTCATCACCGGCATCATCACCGAACATGGCGTCCTTCCCGCCACATATGACGGCATCTCACAGGTGCTGGCGGCTCGACGAAGCTCAGGACGGTGATTCCTTCCCCTCTTCCTCGGCCCCGCCCCTTGCCTCCGCCGTAATGGTGGCCATTCTTGGTGCATTGTCCTCCCCCAGAGACCTGTTCGCTGCGCCGGGGGTTCCACTTCTTCGCCCTTCATGGAGATTGTCATGGCCAACGCTCTCGTCGAAAACTTCCAGCAGGCCTCCTGGGACAATGATGTCCTCGGCTCGGATGTACCCGTCCTGGTGGACTTCACCGCCGTATGGTGCGGCCCCTGCAAGATGATCGCGCCTCACATCGACGCCCTGGCCACCGAGTACCAGGGCCGGGTGAAGGTGGGCAAGTGCGATGTGGATCACAACCAGCAGGTCGCCATGCGCTACCGGGTCTCTTCCATTCCCGCCATCCTGATTTTCAAGAATGGCAAGGTGGCTGGCCAGGTGGTGGGGGCGGTGCCCAAGTCCCGCCTGACCGCGATGGTGGAAGACGCTCTCAGCAAGGCCGTCTGATATCGGAGCCCCAGGTCAGAACATGTAGCGACGGGTGGACACATTGATGAGCAGCCCCGTGCCCAGGAGCACCGTCACCACCGAACTCCCTCCGTAACTCATCAACGGGAGGGTGACTCCTGACACCGGCATGTACCCCAGCACCCCCGCCACCGAGATGATCACCTGCCAGTAGTGAATGGACACCACCCCCATGGCCAGGATGGCCCCGAACCTCTCTCGGGCTCGGTATACCGCCCGCAGCCCCAGCCCCAGCCAAAGCAGGTACAGGCTCAGCAGGCCTGACGAGCCCACGAAGCCCCACTCCTCGGCAAACACACTGAAGATGAAATCGGTGTGCTGCTCGGGCAGGAAGTGGAGTTGGGCCTGGGTTCCTTTGCGCCAGCCTTTGCCGGTGATCTGCCCGGATCCAATGGCGTAGCGGCTCTGAAGAACCTGATATCCCTTGCCTTGAGGATCCCGCATGGGATGGAGGAAGGTCTCGATGCGGTCTCGCTGGTAATCATCCAGGGCGTAGCGATAGGCGACCGGTGTCGCCAAGGCCAGGAGCAGGGTGAGGACCAGCAGCACCCTCACCCGCAGCCCCACGAAAAACGCCACGGTGGCGAAGATGAACCCATAGAACAAGGCCGTCCCCAGGTCCGGCTCCAGGAGGGTCAGGGCGGCGATGGGAAGGAAGAACAGGAACAGGGGGGCCAGCATGTCCCGAAAGGTGTACCCCTCCTTCCTCTCCCTTTCGTGAAACCACCTCGCCAGGGCGATGATCAATCCCAGCTTGGCCAGTTCCGAGGGCTGAACGTTGAAGACCCCGAGAGAGATCCATCGCACCGATCCCTTGGTGATCTGCCCCTCCACCAGAACCATGACCAGCAGCAGCACCGTCGCCCCGTAGAGAAGCCAGGCCAGGCGCAGGTAGACCCGATAGTCCACCAGGGCCGCCCCTCCAAGGCCCACCCATCCCACCAGCAGAAACAGTCCCTGGGCGCGAGTTGCCGCCGGAATTCCTTCGGTACCCGGTTGGAAGGTAGCCGATCCAAGGGTCAGCAGCCCCACTGCCGACAGCAGAAGAGTGGTCAGGAGGAGCCCCCAGTCCAGATGCTGAAGGAGGCGCCGTTCACCCGCCATATCCCCTCCTTCCGACCTTCGTCCCCGGCACCATTCTCATCGACCCTCCTCTGCAGGGGCCCTTACGGAAATACCCTTTTCCTCGGGAGTGGGGGCGGAGATCTCCGGCAACCCTGCCGCCTTGCGGGCCTCCCGGATCTCTCCCTGGAACAAGTGCTCAATCAGCTTGCGGGCGATGGGAGCGGCGGTGGTGGCCCCGTGCTCCCCATTCTCCACCAGCACGCAAATGGCCACCTGGGGATTCACGTATGGGGCATAGGCCACGAACCAGGCATGGTCCTGGAGTTTCTTGGGAGCCTTGGAGGACAGCCCCCCCTTCTTCTGGGCCACCACCTGGGCGGTCCCGGTCTTGCCGGCATATTGAAAAGCCCGGATGCGCTGGCGCCTGGCGGTCCCCCCCGGCTCCTCCACCACCCCCAGCATCCCCCTCTGGATGGCGGCCAGATCGCTGGCCTTCAGGTCAGCCCGACTGCGAACCGTGGGTGTGGCATGAAACAGCTCCTTTCCCCTGGAATCTGAAATCTTTTCAACTATATAGGGCTGATACACCGTGCCGCCGTTGGCCAATGCAGAGGTCATCACTGCCATCTGGAGGGGGGTGGCCGTGGTGTATCCCTGGCCAATGACTGCCGAGATGGTGTCCCCCAAAGCCCATCGCCCCCTGCCGGTTCTTTCCTTCCAGGCAGAGGTGGGAAGGAGGCCAGAGCGTTCGCTGTTGATGCCGATTCCGGTGGGCTGTCCCAGACCCAAGCTAGAGGCCACCTTGGCGATGCGGTCAAATCCCATCAACCGTCCCAGTTGATAGAAATCCACGTCGCAGGACCCCACCAGAGCGGCATGGAGGTC
>CAYRTW010000279.1:2200-6582 GCA_964426935.1 uncultured Rickettsiales bacterium | reverse complement strand
AGCTTCGCCCTCATCGAGAGCACTCGCATCATCGGTAGCAAGACCACCCCCGAACAACGTCCGCAGACTCCGCGCCGCCCTCGACGACGAGTACCGAAGAAATCTCCTCACACAATCCCCCACCACCCCACTCCGCACCCCTCGGTCGCGTAAGCCCCGTTCGGACAGCACAATTCAGGTGCGATTGCCCTGAAAGCTCCCCCCCTCGTCCAAGGGTCAAACTCCTTGTTCTTTGGCCTCAACGGAGGTGATCACCCGAATCATCTCCTCATGGATTCGGCCATTGCTGGCCAGGATGAGGCGATCCCCGGGGTGCCAGGCCCCACCTCTCCCGTCGCTGAGCCTGCCTCCTGCCTCGGTGACCAGCAGAGCGCCGGCGGTGGTGTCCCAGGGGGACAGGCCGAACTCAAAAAAGCCATCGAAACGGCCGGCGGCCACGTCGCAGAGATCCAGGGCGGCGGAGCCGAATCGTCTGATCCCGTGGCTCCTTTCCATGAAGGCGCGGGTGTAGTCGAGGTAGAAGGCGGCACGCTGGCGCCGGTCGTAGGGAAACCCGGTGGCGAGGATGGAGACCTCCAGGGAGGGAACGGGACTGACTGCGATGGGAAGGGCGTTGCAGTGCGCTCCGCCGCCGAGGACTGCCCCATACAGACGGTCCAGGAAGGCGTCCAGGACAACCCCCACCAGGATTTGCTCCCCCTCCATCAGTCCGATGGACACCGCCACTCTCTCAATGCCGTGAACGAAGTTGGTGGTGCCGTCCAGGGGATCCACCACCCATCTCCTCCCCGACAGGGAAGGACGGGACTCCCCTCCTTCCTCCGCCAGCAATCCATCCTTCGGAAAAGCCGCTGCCAGGCCCCGGGCGATGAGGGTCTCACACGCTTTGTCGGTCTCGGTGACCAGATCGATGGGGCCTCCCTTGGTTTCGACATGAAGGGGACGATGGGCGCGGATGAGATGGCCGGCTTCTCGGGCCAGTTGGGAGGCTACTTCCAGGGCGGAGAGAAGAGAGGGGGGAGGATTCACGGGGGAGGGGCTCCTTCGGCGGCGGGGGCGGAGGAAAACGAGGAGCGTTGGGCTCTCAGGGAAGCGATCCACCTCCCCACCCGCTCATCTGGTTCCTCTTTTGCCTGGTTGATGAGGGCCTCAAACTCATACAGGAAGTCCAAGGCGGCATCTCCCTGCCCCAGCGAGTTCAGGGACCGGGCATGGAGAAGGGCGGCGGGAACCGAGGGGGAGAGGGTCAGGGCGCGGCGGGCCACCCGGGCCAGGGCGGGGGCTTCATCCCTGCCGTCCCCGGTGCAGGCCAGGAGGGAGGAAAGAACGGCTTCGTCTCCGGGAGAGAGGGAGAGGGAGTTCAAGAGGGAGGAGGCCGCCCCTGGGTGAGTACGGCCCTCCTGACAGAGGATGAGACCCGCCTGGGCGGTGGTGGAAAGGGGAAGAGGGTGGCGCAGGGCCTCCTCGGCCCAGCTTCGGGCTTCTTGATCCTTTCGATGCAACTCCGCCAGAGCGGCCACTCCCGCCTGGAGGACCGAAGGCGGTGCCGTGGAGGGTCCTTCCGGGAAGGCCAGGGCGATTCGCTCCAGGGTCAAGGAGGCACTTCCCAGCAGGGTCCAGGCGTCGTGAACGGCGAAGGCGGCTTGCTGGGAGGGAGAGGGTCCCTCGGGGAGGTCGGGGAAGGCAGCGCCTTCGACGCCGGCGACCAGGGCAAGGCAGGCGGGATGGAGAGAGGGGGAGCTGCCGGGATCGGTGCAGGGTGTGGGTTCACCCCGGCGAGAGGCGGCCGCCAGAAGGGAGGGGACGAGGTGGGGGGCAGTGGCCAGGAGGAGGGAAGGTCCTCCCGGCACCGGAAGCCAGACCGGACGGTAGCCGGCGGTTCCGGGAAGAACCAAGGCCTCAGCACTGGGGGGGTCCCCCGGTTCGGCAAGGGGAATCAGGAAGGCGCCCCCTTCCATGGGAACGGGAGGGCCCGGGCAGAGGGTTTTTTGAAGACGACCCCGGGTGAAAGAAGAGAGGAGCTCGTCAGGAACGGAAGTCAGGGGAAGCTCCAGGACGCCGGCGAGGGACTCCTGAGAGATGCCTCTCAACGCCCGGTCCACGGCGGCTTCAGGGCTCTGGGGGGGGAGGTTTCCCCAGCAGGAGGCGAGGAGGGCGGAGCGATGGAGGGAGGCCTGCCGGGGATCTCTTTGCAGGGCCAGCGCTGCCTGGGAGGCCAGACGGATGGCTGCGTCCTGCTGTCCTGCCGCTTCCGCCATGGTGGAGGCGGTGGCCAGCAGGGTTCCTCGCAAGGTCTGGGGAAGAGAATCGTCGGGGAGGGGCAGCCGGGCCAGAAAGGTGCTGCGGGTGAGGGCGGCCTCCTCCCGCTGAGTTGAAAGAGAGGCCGAATCAGGGGAAAGGGCGCGGGTCAGGGTCCCCGGCGCCAGGTGCCGAAGCCAGGTCAGGGTTTCCAGAGCTCCGGCCAGGGGAGCCACCGACCTCCCCGAGACCGAGAGGGAGCGGGGAACTCGCATCGCCTCCACCTCCACCCGGGCTACTTCCACATCTCCGGCGAGGAGAGAGGCGATGGCCCTGTGCATTCCCCCATCTTTCTTCCTTGCTTCCCAGGCCAGGGCGAAGCTGTCGGCACCCAGGGTGGCTCCAAAGTCGCCGGGAGAGCCGGTGGCGGCCATCCGCAGGGTCTTTCCACGGGGGTCCAAGGAGGCGGTGCCCAGGGAGGGGCCGGAGGGGAGGGTTCCCGAGGTCACCGCTTCTCGGGGCAGGGCGCGACTGGGGTTCTCGGGAAACCAGGTGGTGGGAAGGCCGGGAGCCAGGGTCTGAGCAAGGAGGAGGAGGAGAACCTGTCTTCCAGGATGGGTTTCCGGATGGGCATCGGTCAGGAGGAGAACGGGGGGAAACCCCGCCGCCAGCAGGGATTCCTGAGCCTCCAGCCCTTGCCATGCCAGGCGATCCTCTTTGCAGTCGTCATTCTGAGAGGAATCACCGAATTCGGCCCCCACCGCCGAAAACCTCATCGGTGCCACCTGGAGAAGGGGTGAGGAGGGGAGGGAGGACCCCAGATCCACCACTGCGGAGAGCAGCAGGGAGCAGCCGGTTCGGCGAAGAAGAGCCTGCACCCGATACCGGGACGGCGTGTGGGTGAGGGGGAGCCCCGGCCTCCAGGCCAATCCCACCGCTTCGACGCTGGCGGTCCGGGTGGGGGGAGAAGCAACGGCCTCTGCATTGGCGACCGTAGGAGTGAGCTCCGCCCCCACCGCAGGTGGGCTCGCTCCCCCCACCAGGGCCGCACACAGGAGGGCCAGGAAGGGTATCCATGCTCGGAAAACGCATCTGGGAAAGGGCTTCAAGAAGAGGATCCCCGGCTGTCAAGAAGGAGGGTAACGGGTCCATCCCCACCCAGGTTCACCTCCATCATCGCTCCGAAACGCCCGGTGGCCACCGGGATTCCCTCCGTCATCCACCGAGCCCTCACTTCTTCGTAGAGGCCTTCAGCGAGAGATGGAGGCGCCGCCGCAGTGAAGGAGGGTCGGTTCCCCTTGTGACAGTCTCCCAGAAGGGTGAACTGACTGACCAGGAGGAGGGCACCCCCCACCTCGGCCACACTGCGCCCCATCTTGCCCTGAGCATCAGGAAAGATGCGTAACTTTGCGATCTTGCTGGCGATCCAGGCTCCATCCAAGGAGGTATCGGCGGCGCCCACCCCCAGCAGAACCACCATTCCCCGGTCGATCCTCCCCACCACCTCTCCTTCCACCCTCACCTCACCCCAGCGAACCCTCTGCACCACCGCTTTCACCGAGAGACTCCTGGGGTCCTTCCCACGGGGACCCGGGAGAAAGTGTAGCGCAGGGGGGGACAGGGTGGGAAAGGAGTATCTTCCCTCAGGCCAGCTCCCCTCCCCCTTCCCAAGGCCCGCCGGGCGTTGAAGAAGTTCCCGGGAATCGGGGATCCGGGAGCCAACAGGATCCTCCTCTTCGCTGGTCTTCCTGAAAATCTTACCTTTGAATCCAATGGGTTGCGGGTGCTGGTGCGCCTTGGATTCGTCGAGGAGAAGGCGTCCTATTCCCAGACCCTGAAGGCGGCGGTGAGGGGACAGAAGGGGAGCTGCCTGCCGACCCAGGGCCCCGGGTGAGGGCCTGGCTCCTCCTCCGCAAGTTTGGAAGGGGTGTATGAGGAAGCTCTGGCAGTGGAGATGAGTTTGCGGCGGATCAATTTCCTTCGGCAGCCGAAAGTGGAGATCTCCTATAAGGGGGTGATGGTGGGGGAAGGACGTCTCGATTTCCTGGTTGGAGGCCAATTGGTCGTGGAACTCAAGGTGGTTGATACGATTCACACCGTTCATCATGCCCAGGTGCTCGGGTACCTCAGGGTGGTGAACATGC
>CAYRTW010000279.1:0-2100 GCA_964426935.1 uncultured Rickettsiales bacterium | reverse complement strand
GCCTCGTTCACAAAACTACGACGGGGGTCGGATCCCTCGGCGCCTTGGCGTCTCAGAGCCTTGGCGATTTTCCCAAAGCCAATCCGTCCTCGAAACCTCGCTATCGCCCCCTCAGCCCTCAGTATCGCCCCCTCCACCACCCCATCCCCCAGGCCACCACCACCACCACCACCCCGATTCCCACCATCACTCCCCAGGGAAGCCTCCTGCGGGACGGGACCGGGATGGACGGAGTCGCCGCAGTCACCCCCAGCATCGCTTGAAGAGGGAGCCTCACTGGAGCGGCGTTGACCCACATCCAATCGTGGGCGTCCGCCAGCCCCCGCAGCTCCTGGTGGGCCAGGCGGAACAAGAACTGAAACTCGGGGAGGACCCGGGAGGTGAACCTCGCCTGGGCCATCACCGCCTTCAGGCAGGCCGCCGCCTCCTCTTCCCTCCCCAGGTTTCGCAGGGCAGAGCCGAGAAAGGTGAGAGCGGCCAGATCGGCTTCATCGGCTTCCGTCAGGGCGATTCGGGCATCGGGATGGGCTCGGAACAGAGGGGCCAGGAAAGCCCGGCCGGCCATCACCGCCTCCTGGGGCCGCCCGTCCTTCAGGGGGGTGAACACGGCGGGGTAGAGAACGTCCAGACGCGGGCGCACCCGGTCCCGGTTTCCCAACCCTCGCGCCTCCTCGTTGAGCTGCACCGATCCCAGCCCGGCCACCTCGGTCCCCCGGGGGCGAGACGAGGCCGCCGAAGAATCCCCCAATCCCACCCCACCGGGAGGCAGGGAGGCCAGCACCTCCTTCAGGCGCTCCAGGAGGGGACCGGCTTCTTGGCCATGACCTCGATCGATGGCGCGGTTGAGGGCCCTCATGGCGTCCTGGACGATGTTTTCGTCTCCCCTCTCCACTCCGCTCCTTCCCAACGCCAGGCCCAGGGACAGCCAGGCGCGGCCCCGCTGCTCCTCGGTCAACCCTCCCCGTTCCCGGTCGATGACCAGGGACTCCTTCAAGGAGGCGGGCCCCTCTTCCAGGCGACCCATGTGGAGGAGGAGCCTCCCCAGGTGGTAGTGAAACAGGGCATCGGTGGCGGCGGCAGCGGGATCCAGGCTTCGCGCCCGGTTGAGCTCCATCAGGGACAGGCCGGCGTCGACGGCGGTTTCCCCCTGTTCTCGACGGAGTTCTCGGGAGATGGCCTGCTCCCGCAGGTTTCGCGCTTCGGCGTGGAGCCAGGGGAGGGAAGGAGGGCGGAGGGGCTGGGGGGGTGAGGTCACGGTCGGGCCTGCGGAGGGGGTCAGGAGCAGCGGAGCTTCTCTAGGACCAGGGAGGGGGCAAGGTCAAGGGAGGAAGGGGCAGCGAACGGAGACGGGGCGAGGTACAATGGGCACCGAGGCGTTCCTGCCGGGCAGGGGCGCCCCTTTGGATGTGTACATGACGTTCAACCCGGCCTCCTCTGCCTCAGGCGGGCCGACCCTGCGCGGGCGCCTCGCCCCCCTCCTCTTCGCTCTTTCCCTTCTGGGGGGCGGCTGCGCCCAGGGGGATTCCCTTGCGGTGTCCCCCCTGGCCTTGGATTTCGGGGCGGTGGACCTGGGGGAGGAGAAGGTGGAGGCCTTGGCTCTGGAATCGATTTCGGTCACCTCCCTGGACTGGACGGCCCATCTCTCTGACGACTCCGATGTGGGTTTCTCCCTGGCCTCCGCTTCTGCGGGCACCCTGGCCTCGGGGGATTCGACCCAGCTCCTGGTGCGATTTGCCCCGGTGGTGGGGAACAGCGCCGTCGGCACCCTGGTGGTGGAGGAGGGGGGAGACGTGGTGGCCCAGGTGGACCTGACCGGTGAAGGCACCACCGAGCTGACCGACAAGGATCGGGATGGCTTTTCCCCACCCGATGATTGCGATGACTCCGACGCGGCGGTGAATCCTGAGGCTGAGGAGGTGTGCAACGGCGTGGATGACAACTGCGATGGGGAGGAGGACGAGGGGTTTGATGGGGATGGGGATGGCTCTCCTGCCTGCTTTGACTGCGACGACGCCAACGCCGCCGTTCACCCCGCTGCCCCCGAGGTCTGCGACGGGGTGGACCAGGACTGCGACAGCCTTCTCGACGACGGCTACGATC
>CAYRTW010000278.1:0-6607 GCA_964426935.1 uncultured Rickettsiales bacterium | reverse complement strand
GGTGATTTCCTGGTGGCGGCCACCCAGCCGTACAGCTACGACCAACAGCGGTTGCGAGGGGTTCGGGTGGCCTCGGATGGAACTCTGAAGGATGCAGGACCCAAGAACCTGGGAACCACGTTTGCCGTCGCTCCCGACGTAGCTCCCCTGGGCTCGGGATGGGTGGTGACCTGGACCCGCCATTGGAGCCATGACAGCCCATACAGCAACGCCATGTTCAGCATCGTGAAGGCCGATGGCACCGTGGTGGCTGAAGCCAAGGTCCGGACCATCGGGTCGGTGAATCGGGAGGCAGGGGTCAGCGTCGCCACCTCGTCCACCACCGGACTCATCACCTGGAGCGACAACGGCAACATCCGAGGTCGCCGCTTGGACGCCGCAGGGATGCTGCTGAACCCCGGCGGGGGGGCGCCCATCTCTTCCGCCGCCAACGATCAGTTCGACCCTGACGTGACCTGGAACGGCCGGGCCTTTGATGTGACCTGGACCGATTGGCGCATCCATGAAGGTCTGGAACCGGGGGAAGGGGATGTCTACATGACTTCCGTTACCCCCAACGGGAGGGTGACCGATCCCGCTGGCATCGCCGTGGCGGCTGACCCGGACGTGCCCGAAGGCAACGGGGCTGTGGCCTCCGCCAGCGGTCGCACCGTGCTGGTCTGGACCAGGATGCACGACGAATCCCCTTACGGCTCCTTCCGGATCGAGACCGCCTGGGCCCCGAACCACTGACCGCGAGGCGGCGATGTTGGAGGCTTCAGGGCTTCCGCTGCGGATAGAACAATCGTAACCGTTCAGGGAGTGAATTCAGCCTTCCTGCGGGTTTCTGTAAGGGGGTGAAAGGGATTGCGGGCAGAAGCGAACCACAGGGTCATCGAGATCACCGAGTCTGAGCGTAGAGGAAAAGGAGAGTGCGACCGTCTCTCCGTTCCTTCCGTTCCTCAGCTCCTCCGTTTCAAAAATGTCCTTGGAGTGAGAGCCTTGTTTGGATGGGAGATCGATCCGAATCCGGTAGGTGAAAGGCCAGCGATCACCCTCCAGGTACTCCCCGCTTTTCCATGAATCCACACCCATCCTGGGTGGCGGAATTATTGAGGATCGCCGTATCAAGGATGGGGGTGGGGCCGTTGGTGAGGACTCCGCCGCCGTCCACGGCCTCGTTGTCGTGGATGAAGCTCCCGTCAATGTAGACGACGGTGGAGTATCCCCCCAGGATTCCCCCTCCGTAGCAGGTGCCATCGGTGGACAGGCAGGTGCCGAAGGCCACTTCGCTGTCCAGCACGGTGAGGGTTCTCCCATCGGCGGTGGCCACCGCCCCTCCCCAGTTGTTGTTGGTGCCGGTGACGGTGCAATCCAGGACCGACACCCCGGAAAGGGTGAGATCCCCGCCGGCGCCGGAGGTGTGGGACCAGACGCACCCACCCCGGGAAGGGCTGTACATCATTCTTGGGGATCCCCCTCCCTCACCACCCTCACGGTGCGGACCCTTCCATCCTCCCCCTGCACCGACAGCACCACCGTGCTTCCCGGCTCCCCCGTCAGCCGGGCGATGAACTCGGAGCGATCCATCCATCGGGTGGTGGCGCCGTGGATGGCCAGGAGCTTCTCCCCAGCCCGCAGCCCCGCCCTCGCCGCCGGACGACCCGGCACCACCTCCACCACCTTGGGGGCCATGGGGTCGCTGGCAAAGGAGATCCCCAGCCTCCCCGTCCCGGGCTCCAGAGAGGAGGGCTCCTGTCCCGGCTCGGGCAGGCTCACCACCACCGTTCCCGGCAGCCCGGAGGTCCCCGGCAACCCCATCACCGCCTCCGCATATCCCGCATCCCCTCGCCACGCCTTCCACGCCAGGGGACCCGACGGAAGGGCCGCCACCAACACTTCGCCTTTGTCATCGGTGGTCAGCCTCTTGGAGGTCTCCCCCGCCGCCAGCCAGCCGTTGCCCCCTTCCTGGGTCACCGGGCCGGCCAGCCACACCCGAGCCCCTGCTGCCGCCTCTCCCCCTGCGGTTCGCACCCTCACCCGCACCACTCCGCCGGGATCGGCGCGCAGGTTCAGCTCCGTCGCCTCCTCCCCGCGAACCTCCACCTCCTGGGTGGGAAACCTTGGGCTCCCCGGGGCCGGCGCCACCGAAAACGGTCCCGGGCGCAGGCCGGACACCCGAAACCTGCCGTCCTCCCCCACCGGTACCGTCACCACCGGCTTCATCCCTCCTGAGCCGGGCTCGGGGCGCCAGGGATCGGGAAAGGTCCGAAACTTCAGGGAATTGTTTCGACCGATCTGGAGTGTGACCCCGGCGGCGGGGGCCCCGGAGTCGGCCCACACCACCTTGCCCAGAAGGGTTCCCGTCCCCCCATCTCCCGAGTCCGCCTTGGTTTCTCCTCGGACCTCTCCCATGGAAAAGAGGAGAGAAAAGAGGGCCAGGGCCAGGGGAAGGAGCCACATCCAGACCGCCTCGGCGCTTCCAGGAAACATGGCGCGAACCTCACCTCAACAAGGACCCCCTCCCCGTGTTCTCCACCCTACAACACCCCCATTGAATTGCCAGCCCGGGGTGATCCGAAGGGCTCCCCCCTCTCCTCCTCCCTTGGGCTACACTTGGGGCCCCTGAGCGCCGCCATGGACCTGCAACTGGATCTGATTTTTGAGGAGTTCTGCACCCACTTCGTGAGGAGTCGGGGCCTCTCCATCGCCGAGCGCCATTCCGAGTGGACCCATGCCGTCAAGCAATCCCTGGTGCGCCTGGGAGAGAGGCGGGGGCTGGCCACCGTCGCCACCGACGACCGGCGCAAGTCAGGGGCCCATCTCTGGGACGTGGCCTGGTGCCAGGAGGATCCCAAGACCTCCCGCCCCACCGGCGCCGGCATCGTGGGCGTGCAGTTTCCCCGCTCCCCCTACCGCCAGTTGATCCTCGCCGGCCAGGTGGAGTGGGGGAAACCGGGGCAGACCCGGCGCACCCAGATGTATCGATTGAATCTGGAAGAGGTTTTTCGGGACTTCTACAAGCTGTTGGACTCCAAGTGCCAGGCCAAGGTCATGGTGTTCACCTCCTGGCTCCACCCCGGCCAGGGAGGACCGACCGGGGAGGCCATCCGAGGCCTGGAGCGCATCCTCTCGGACTACCAAAACCACCTCCCCGGGGAGCGCTATCTGTTCATCGAGTTCTTCGATGTGGGGAGGCAGATCCTGGGGTATCGCTGCCAGATTCCCAAGCGGGGCCCCAAGACCTTTCAGATCCTCGCCATAGGCCAGCACAGCTACCCAGGAACCTGGTGAACCATGAATGACTCCTCTCTTTCTGCCTCACCCCCCCGAGGGACGCGCGTTCGCCTCCCCGGGATCTCGCCCCGGGCCTGGGAGCATCCCTCCGATCGCGCTGCCCTGGCGGCCCTTCGCCGGGTGCCCGGTTTCGATGTGGTGCTGCGAAAGCTCATCGGCACCTTCGGGGAGAGGTCCCTGCGCCTCATCCTCCTGGGCTCGGCGGTGCGCGTTTCCAAGAGGCAGTTCTCCAGCGTCTACAGCGACTTTCGAGAGATCTGTGACCTGTTTGACGTGCGGGAGCCCCCCGAGCTGTTCGTGGCTCACCACCCCTTGGTGAATGCCGGGGCCATCGGGGTGGATCATCCCTTCATCGTGCTTCACAGCGCCACCCTGGACATCCTCACCCGCGACGAAGTGCAGGTGGTCCTCGCCCATGAGCTGGGACACGTTCTCTCCGGCCACGTCCTATACAAGACCATGCTGAAGCTCCTCCTCCAGGCCTCCACCCTGGCCCTTCAGGTGCCCCTGGGAGGCCTGGCCCTGTGGGGACTGCTGGCCGCCCTGCTGGAGTGGGACCGGAAGAGCGAGATGTCCTCGGATCGAGCCGCCCTCCTGGGGACCCAGGATCCGGAGCTGAATTACGTCGCCCAGATGCGCCTGGCGGGGGGAGTCCGCACCGGGGAGATGAACGTGGAGGAGTTCATCGCCCAAGCCGAGGAATATGAGGCAGGAGGTTCGGTGGCGGATTCGGTGGCCAAGGCCCTGAACCTGCTGGGACGCACCCACCCCTTCCCGGTGCTGCGGCTGGCAGATTTGCGAAAGTGGGTCGCCTCGGGGGCCTATGACCGCATCCTCGCCGGGGAGTATCCCTTGAGGGAACAGGATCCCGCCGTCAGCATCCTCACCGATCTCAAGTCGGGGGCTTCTGGGTATCGGGAGGCCGCCCGGGAATCGAAGGACCCCCTGGTCAGCCTGCTCCGCTCGGCAGCCGGCGAGGTGGTGGAGGCCGGCCAGGGAATTCTGGGACGCTTCTCCCGCAAGGATCCCAAGGCCTGATGCCCCGTCCCCAGGTTGCCCTTCTGGCCTTCGGGATCCTCCTTCCCGCCCTCCTCGCCGCCCTCTCCTGGGGCTCCCAAGACTCCCCTCCCCGGGCCCACGATCCCTCCCGGGAGGGGCCCGGCGACCAGGGTGGGGCGGGGCTGGCCATCGATCTGGCGGTTCCTGTGGTGGAAGGGGTGAATGTCTCCCTCCTGGGTGGGCGGTTCCAGGTGGAAATTCCCCTTCTCTCCCTGGAGGTGGCCGACCCCCAGACCTCCTTGACTCTTGCCTATGATCACCGCAGCGAGGGACATCGGGAGTTGGGACCGGGATGGAGCTGGACCTGGGGAACCCGGGTGAGGGAATCCAGCCTGACCACCGCCTCCCTCTTGGAACCCGATGGGTTCGTTCACTTTTTTCATTCCCAGGACGCCGAAGGGGAGGGGCTCCAGAAACTCATCGACCGCATCGTCTCCGCCCGCAATCAAGACGGAGCCCTCATCGAACCGGGCCTGCCCCTGGGGGCCGCCTTTCGTCAAAAGCTCAACAACGACGCCAACTTCCTCATGGACATGGAGGCCCGCTGGCTGGGTGGAGAGGAGGAAGATGGGGAGGAGAGGGTGCGGGAGTGGCGGTCTTCCTTGCGGGGACCCCAGACCCTCACCCGCTCCAAGGAGGGCTTTCTTCGTCGGCTTCCTGATGGTAGCGAAGAGCGTTTTGATGGAGAGGGACGATTGCTGAGCGTGCGGGGAGGATCGGGAACCCAGTTGACCCTGGCTCGCCCACAGGGAAGGGTCACCGCCGCCTCCCTTCCCACCGGAGAATCCCTGCTGTGCTCCTATGGGGTGGAGGGATTCCTCACCGAGGTCCGAGATCCCTTGCAGGCCGCCGCCCGCCTGGTGTGGAGCTCGGGAAGGTTGGTAGGGGTCCGGGCCCCGGCGGGGACCTGGGCCTTCCAATATGATGGAAGGGGGAGGATGACCCGGGTGACTCCGCCAGGGAGCCCCCCCCAGGAGGTGTATTACGACGGGGAGGATCGAGCGGTGAGGGTGGCCGGACCGGAAGGCTCCTGGCTGCTGACCCCGAGGGGGGAGATCGCCGAGGGCCATCCTTCGGTGACGGTGAAGGCGCCGGGCTCCCTCCCCTGGTCGGTGGCCTGGGAGCTGGACGAGGCGGTGCGGAGGGTGACCCTTTCCGACGGAACCGCCGAGGTGGTGCGGTTTTCTCCCACCGGAGCCCGGGCTTTGGAGGTCAAAAGGGGAGATTCCCTTCCGTTGACCCTGAAATGGGGAGAGGGAGAGAGGCTTTCTGGCACCTCCTCCTCCCGGGGGTCTCTGGAGCTCACCCGAGATGGCAGTGGCAAGCTCGTCGGCGTGAAGGATGCCCGAGGGCGGGCGTTTTCCATCACCTGGGAAGGGAATCGGCCGATCCGCGTAGAGGATCCTGCGGGGGGAAACACCCTGTATCAGTGGGAGGGTGGGCATCTGGTCTCCCTGGACCCCCCAGGCGCAGGGCCCCTCCGCATCGCCAGGGATGGCGTCGGGCGAATCACCTCCCTGGAGGCGGCTGGGGAGGGGAGGATCGGGTTCTTTCGGGATGCCCGGGGAGGAGTGGAGAAGGTGGCGGGGGCCTTGGGTGGAGCCCTGAAGGTGGAGCGGGACGAAGCCGGTCGACCGGTAAAGGTGTTCGGGGATGGGGCCTCCACCCTGCTCATCCTAAGGGACCTCCGGGGAGGAGTGGAATCCCTCAAGGACGAGCGGGGAAACACCTTTCGGTTTGCCTACGATCTCCCGGGAAACCTGGTGGAGATGAAGGGGGCTCCGGTTCGCCTCTCCCTGGCCTGGGACACGGGGAGACGACTGGCGGAAGCCCGGCGGGAGGGAGCTTCTTTCTTGAGGGTGGAGAGGGGTTCGGGGGGTCAGCCCCAGCAGATCCTGACTCCGGGTGGGGGGCGAATCACCCCTTCTCCCCAGGGATTTACTCTTCCGGATGGGGGAGAGATCCAACTGTTTCGCGATCCCCAGGGGCGGGTGATGGAGGTTCGAGGGGGAGAGAGGCCGTGGGGGTTTTCCCGGCTGGACAACGGTTTCCTGTCCTCCCTTACCGATCCAGCCGGCGGACGAATGCGGGTGTCCACCGATGGAAACGGGCAATTGATCCGCCTTACCGATGGCTTCGGGGAGGAGTGGCGCCTGCCCCGGGACGGAGGCCGGGTGCGGGCGGTGGAGACCGAAGCGGGAGGGTCTCTGGGGGTGCTGGGAGACGAGGGGGGAAGAATGCGAGCCGTCACCGGGGCAGGAGGAGCCTGGAG
>CAYRTW010000277.1:0-6791 GCA_964426935.1 uncultured Rickettsiales bacterium | reverse complement strand
ACCAGGTCCTCCGGTACGAAGCCCTCACCGTCGCGGCGATAAAGCACCGGAGGCGCCCCAGGAAAGGCCAGGACCATGTCCAGGTCCCCATCTCCATCCAGATCATCTACAGCGGCACTCCCCCCGTGGTGGTGTTCCTCGACCGCTCCTGAGGACCCCTGGAGCCCCCAGGCCTCCCCCACCTCTCGATAAGATACCTGCGTGGCCGGGGACTCGCAGCCAGGAACTCCGTCGTCCATGGGCTGGTCCTCCTCTTCCTCTTCGGGTTGACACCCCACCGACGCCTCCATGGCCACGAACAAGACCAGAAGGACACCTGGCCGCAGCAGGTGGATCATGACCTGGACTCTCTGCTGGAGTCTCTCCTCATCCCCGACCTCTCAATGTCCCCATTCGAGGACGCGCGGGAATGATCTCCCACCACCCTACCGCATGGAGTATGGGGCGAGCTCCGGCCAACACTGCGTCTCCCGCCTGGAATCGGGCCTCCCTCTCCTGGTAGTCCCGCATCAGCGCCTCCCTGGCCGGGCCAGATTCGGCGCGATGAAGCAGGAACTGAAGGGTCTCCCTGGCACCGGTCAACTCCTCTTCCGCCTGAGCCTTCAACGCCTTTCTCGCGGCTTCCACCTTGGCCCGAGCCCAGGATTCTGCCGCTTTCTCCCCCACCGCCGCCGTCGCCCGTACCAGGGACTCAAAGGATTCTCCCGCCGGCAATTCATCGGGATCCAAGGGATGGGCTCGGGAAGGCTGGGCGGTCAATAGGGGAACCAGATCGTCCCGAACGCGCCCGTGGCTGTCTACCACCACCAGGAAGACCTCCGGGGAAAGAACCGACCCCAGGCTGGACCAGCGCCCCTCTGGGGGCTCCAACAGGAACTCCATCTCCAATCCCATGGCCGCCTCCCGGTTGGGCTCCCGAAAGCGCCGCATCGCCACCCTGCCATAGGGGCCATCGTGGATCAGGCCGAACAACCCCTCCACCAAGGGATGACCGGTGGCAAAGAAGTCGATCTCCTCCTTTTCCAGAGCCTCTTCACGGTCAAAGGTGCCCAGCCAGCGCTGGCCGTGCATCAAACCCGGCAGGGATTCCACCCTCATCTGCCCGCCCAATTCCACGTACCAGCATGCCCTCCCCTCCCTCTCCTCCAGAATGAGATCCAATTGCTCCGCCGCCTCCACCAGCCATTCCGCCAGGTCCTCCTCAAAGTCCCGGGGGTAGGCCTCCAAAAGAGCCTGATAGCGGGCAGGATCAAAGGCCGCCTTGTGGAGCAGGTGATCCACCCCTCGCTGGAGGTCGGAGCGGGCCTCCCCCAGCCTCTTGATGAGATCGGCGATGAGGCGATCCCAGGCGGACTCGGAAGTGGCCTCCTCCGACAACACCAGCCGGCCAATGTCTACAGAAACCGCTTCCAGGACCGGGTCCAACCCTCCCACCGGGCGCTGAAACACCTCGGTGGCCGCCATCACCCTGGAAACTCCCTCCTCGATTCCTCCCTTCGGATCACAGACATGGATGCGAATCTGAGACTCTTTCTGGCCGATCCGATCCAGCCTCCCGATGCGCTGCTCCAATCGTGTGGGGCTGAAGGGAAGATCAAAGTGGATGAGATCGCTGACGAATTGAAAGTTCCTTCCCTCAGCACCCGCCTCGGTGCAGATCATCACCGGCACCCCTCCCTCCTGGGCACGGAACCGGGCCACCTCCAAATCCCTCTCCTTCTGACCCATCCCGGCATGAAACACCGCCACCCTCACCTGGGCCTCGCTCTGGAGGCGGGCCTTCAGATGATGCATGGTCTCCACAAACTCGGTGAAGATCAGCACCTTGCGGGGAGGCGAGGCGGCCCGACATCCCCTGACGACCTCCACCGCCCACCGGGTCTTGGGATCCGTCCCCCGGAGGTCCTGAATCTGCTCCTTCAGCTCGTTCAAGGCCCTGCGCCAGGTGGGATCCTCGGCCCCCCCCCTGGCCTCCTCCACCGCCGCCAACAAGGCCATCGGATGGGACGCCGCCCTCCTCATCCATTCCCCTCCCCTCTCCAGGGCCTCCGCTTTTTGCAATGGACCGGCCCTCTCCACCTCCTTGGACAGAATGGCCCGCACCCGAGCCTCCAGAAGCCGGCGCTCCTTGGGCAGACTGACCCTCTCCCAGCAGGGCACCCTCTCGGGAAATCCCCCTACGTCCTGGCGACGGCTGGAGATGACCCGATCCCCAAATGGGTGAATTTCCTTGAGGATTTTTTGAATTTCTGCGGCCCCCTTCCCTCCTGGCCCCAGGGTCTTTCCCAGACGAACCAAGGAGGGATGAGCGGAGAATCCAGTGGCGAGTTCCCGGCCTACCTTCTTGAGGATTCCCCCATCCCCCTGGCCCACTCCCAGATCCATCTCCTGCACCAGACGATTGGCCGCTCCCACCTGGGAAAGCTGTTCTGAGAAGCGATTCCAATCGGGAAAAACGTCGGAATCGAGGAGATGAAGCAGGGAGAAATGTTCGTAGGGGTCCAACTGCATGGGGGTGGCGGTCAACAGGAGGAGGGAGCGGGTGTGGTTGGCCAGTTGGGACACCGCCCTCCATTCCCGATTGGACTGCCCGGGCTCCCTCCCCCGACGCAGGTGGTGGGCTTCATCCACAATGACCAGATCCCACCGAGAGTCCTCTGCCAGAGCGGCTTGAAGGGCTTCCTCTTCTCCTGCGAGCCACTCCAGGGAGCAGACCGCGTGGGAGTGAACTTGGAAGGGATTCTGATCGGGGTGCTCGATGGCCACGTCGGAGAGTCTCTCCTCGTCCACCATCACAAACACTCGATGAAACTTCCGCCACAGCTCCCCGAGCCACTGCACCACCAGAGGAGAGGGGGTGAGAATCAGGGTACGCCCCGCCCTCCCCTCAGCGTGAAGGGCGGCAAAGATCAGGCAGGCCTGGATGGTCTTCCCCAGCCCCACCTCGTCGGCGAGAAGCAGGCGAATCCGGTCCCGGTCGTGAATGCGTCTCACCACATGGAGTTGATGGGGGAACAGCATCACCCGAGCCCCCATCACCGCTCCCGCCCCTGACACCCGCCGAGAGCAGTCCAGAGCCAGGCCCCGTCGCCGATTCTCGAAGTCGTAAAGATCGTCCTCGTCCTTTTGGATCAGCCGGTCCAGCCAGGTTTCCGGCAGCACATCGGGAATCAGATCGTCCTCTCTCACCTCTCTGCCGTCGGCGAGGCCATACCACCACAGCCCTCCTTCCTCCCGCAGGGCGGCCACCACCTCCCCCTCGCTGTCGTCCAGAAGAACCTCCACCAGGGTGCCGGGAGCGATGAAGAACCGCCGCAGATCCTCGCTGGCCAGGGTGAGGCGGATCTCCTCCTCCAGAAAGGGAAAAGCAACGAGGCCGGTGCGTCCATCCTCCTCCAGGGTGAGCACTTCACCCACTCCCCACTCGGGGTTCAGGGCATGGGCGACCTTCTGGCCGGGCAGGAAGGGCTGGGACACGGCAGGAACTCCTTCGCGGGCGCAGGAGGATGGGACATGGGCCGATGTGATTCAAGCTGAAAGGTGCGAAGTCGGGGGGACGGGTGCATTTCTGGATTCATCCCTCCCCACTTGCCGAGATTCTGGCGGATTCGGAAGTTGCCCCCCATGCCCCCTCCACAGGTTTCTTCTTCCTTTCGGCTCCCTGCCACGGGGCTCCACGCCCTGCGCCTGCGATCCTTGAACGAACGTCCGCCGCGACCCTCCGGAGAATACGTCCTGTACTGGATGACTTCGGCGCGGCGTGCGACCTGGAACTTTGGCCTGCAGAGGGCAGCGGAGTTGGCAACGGAGTATGGCAAACCCCTCCTGATCCTGGAGGCCCTGCGCTGCGGACACCCATGGGCATCGCCCCGCTTCCACCGATTCATCCTCCAGGGCATGGCCGACAACGCCAGGGTCTTCAAAGAGAGGGGGGTTCGGTACCATCCCTACCTGGAGGCTCGTCCGGGGGTAGGAAAAGGGCTCCTGGCCTCCCTTTCTGGTCGGGCGGTGGCGGTGGTTACTGACGAATTTCCTTGTTTCACGCTTCCCCGCATGATCGAGGCTGCCGTTCACCAGGTGGATGTTCGCTTTGAGCAGGTGGACAGCAACGGGCTGTTTCCGCTGCGGGGAACCGACCGGGTTTTTCCCTCCGCCCACACCTTTCGGCGGATGCTTCAGAAGGAGCTCCCCCCTCATCTTTCTCTCTTCCCTGGGGAGGATTCCCTGGACGGGCTGGCAGGTGGCCCCATGGCTACCGTCCCTGACGAGGTTCTTTCCCGATGGCCCTCTCCCCCTGGCCCCGATCTCGCCTTGGTGGGTCTCTCCTCCCTTCCCTTGGACAGGTCGGTGCCCACCGTGGAGACCCGAGGTGGAGCGGTAGCCGCCGGGGAGGCCTTGGACGCCTTCGTGAATCGGCGCCTGAGTCGCTACACCGAAGCAAGGAACGAGCCCACCGGGGAGGCCTCTTCAGGTCTTTCCCCCTACCTCCACTTCGGCCACCTCTCCGCTCACGAGGTGTTTCACCGAATCGCTGAGTGCGAGGGGTGGACCGTGGCAGCCTTGTCCCCCAAAATCACCGGCAGCAAGGTGGGGTTCTGGGGCATGTCGCCCTCGGCGGAAGCGTTTCTGGACGAACTCATCACCTGGAGGGAGGTGGGCTATAATTTCTGCTCCAAGCGCCCCGATTATCATGAATACAGCTCCCTCCCCACCTGGGCGAGGGACACCCTGTACGCCCATCGGAATGATCCCAGGGAGCCCCACTATTCATTGGAAACCCTGGAAGGCTCCGCCACCCATGACCCCCTGTGGAACGCCGCCCAGACCCAGCTCGTTCGGGAGGGGCGCATCCACAATTATCTGCGAATGCTGTGGGGAAAGAAGATCCTTCAGTGGTCTGCCTCTCCTGAAGAGGCCCTGACGGTTCTCATCCACCTCAACAACAAGTATGCCCTTGATGGAAGAAACCCCAACTCCTACTCAGGAATCTTCTGGATTCTCGGCCGTTATGATCGCCCCTGGGGTCCCGAGCGTCCCATCTTCGGCTTCATCCGATACATGAGTTCTGAAAACACCGCTCGGAAGTTTTCGGTGAAGGAATATGTGAGACGATATTCGGGAAGGGAACAAGAAGAGCACAAGAGGTAGACCGGCGCCCCGTAATGGGGCATCGCCGACAACTTTCTGGAGAAACTCACCCATGCTGTACCCAAAATCCCCGTCACATCCTCGCCGCACAAGCCTGGATCTCCTGTTTCATGCGGGCCTGAGGGAGATGGCAGGGGCGACCGTGGCCAGGCAGAAGCCAGCGAAACCGATACCGTCCCAGTCTCTCCATGGACCGTTTCTGTTCGGAAAACGAATACCAGCACACGTCTTCAAAGGCGAATATCTGTCCTCGGGAGATGCTCCAGGCGGCGTGATCTCCGGAAAACAAGAACGTGTCCCGGTACAGAAGCACCGTGGAGCCGGCGGTGTGACCGGGCATGGGCAGCAAGGAAGCCTCCCTGGCCAGGGTCACTGGAGCTTCGCCTTCAAAAATCCTCTCCACCCCTGACGTTTCTGATGAAACATCCGCTCGATGCAACCACCTGTCACACCGAAAATGGTCTCGAAATTTTTGGTGATCGGCTACATCATCGCGATGAGTCAGAAACATGTGCCTCACGCCCCCCATCTTTTCCAGTTGTTTTACCAACGGGGAGGTGAAACGGGGGGAATCCACCAGGATGTTTCCCTGAGGATGGAGGATGAGCCATGAGGCGGCACCGTAGCTGGATTTACTATGATATCCGCAATGATACACCTCGTCTTCCACCTGATCGGGAAAGGACATCCGAGCTGGAAGCATGTCGTGTCTGGTGACGGTGCCGATGGAGGCGGTGGGACAAGCGAGGATGGCCATGCGGGCGCGGTGGATCTGGGCGTCGGTGACCGGCTGAATCCCTACCCGCGATTTTCCCTGGTAGGCACTGAAGCTCTCCGGTGCCACCCATCGACAGGTGGCGCAGTCGATACAGGTTTCATCCACATAAAAATCCCCAGGGACATTTCCGGGAAGACGTCGATGGAGATCAGGCATGGAGATCTGACCCTGGTGAAGCATGAATTCGAGGCATGGTTTTTTTGCGTCTCGTGGAACCCACTCTGCATGACACAAGAACCACGGCGAGGCCGGTAGGGAAGAGGATGGAAGGGGGAGACCCCGTGGCACACCCACAGCCACCCGGGGCAGCCGCATCGCCGTCTCCCGTATCATCGTTCTCTGTGTCATCCCCCTCACTGTCGTCATCTCCTCCTCCCCATTCCAAGGCAAACATGGCCTCCCTCCCCAGAGCCTCCACCGCAAGGCCAGTCAACCCGGCGGACTGGCGGGGTTCCCAAGGAGTCAGATCCCCCAGCCCCTCTCCCATTCGAGTCATCCGGAGGGGGGCCACTTCTCCTGCAAGCCACGCCTCTCCTTCCTCGTCCACCAAGGCACGGGCGTTCCCGTGAAGAAGCCAGGCCTCCGCCGCCAGGCCCTGCTGGAGGAGAAACAAGGCCCCTCCCTGACGGTTCTCCCCGGTGTCTTCATTCCAGGACTCGGCCAGCACCGCCACTCCAGGAAGGAGGGAGGCCCCGGAAATTCCCTGCAATTCGCCGTGATACAGAGCCAACTCCTCCCCGAGCCCCAAGAGCCCCTGGTTTCCGGCTCCGGTCACTGCATCCCCCTCCAGGAGGACCAGCCCCGACGCTTCAGCGGCGTTCGAAAAATCATCCATGGTTCCAAACAGGTGGCTTCCGTGTTTCCC
>CAYRTW010000276.1:0-6817 GCA_964426935.1 uncultured Rickettsiales bacterium | reverse complement strand
CCAGCGGGACCCCTTGGTGTCCTCAATTCGTGCTCGAACGAAGCGGGGAGTTCCCAGGACCCCCAAAATCCCCGCTGTGGAAGTGGAAACGGAGCTGATGGGGCGGGCGCCAGAATCCATCTCTTGAACGTAGACGCCGGGGCTGTGGAACTCGGGCATGACTCTCTCCTTGCTTCTCGAAAGGCCCTTCCGAGAGCGGGTAAAAAAACTGGGCCGAGCAGGAGTCGCGCTGAAACGACCCTTTGAGTGTGAGGACAGGCGCTCCCCAGGAGATGCCGGGCCAGGCGCCGCACCACCATGGATGAACACAAGATCGGTGAGGACGAGAATCCGTTCAATCGGCGACCATTACGCCCTATTACGTCATTTTCAACACCATGAAATTATTAATAAAAGACAAACAGGTCACCCCAACTCGACTGCGGGAGCCAGAGCGGAAAGGCGACTCTGGGCGCTCAGCTCCAGGGTACTTCCCGCTGAGATGCTGCCTGAGCCCTTGGATTCTATTGTCCATTGGGTGGCCCGAATGTGAACCTCCTTTCCCTCCAAAGTCAGAGAACCGGCAGGGGCCTTCAGAATCAGATCCCCCTGGGCTTCGAGGGTCAGGCCGCCTGTCTCCCCATCCATGAAGATCCGCACTCGTGACTGGGCGGTGGCCAAGGTGACCGAGCCTCCCGAAGCCCCGTCGTCAAACACCAGGGAGTGGCCCTTTCGAGAACGAAAAAGGCGAGTGTCGTTGTTGCCATCCTCGTTAGCATAGGGGGGGAGATCCTGACCGCCATGAACGGCTCCCAGAACCACCGGATCCTCCGGGTTGCCATGGAGAAAGGCCACAATCACCTCGTCCCCCGGCTCCGGCGTCAGGACCCACCCTCGGCCGGGGCCGGCCATGGGGGTGCAGATCCGAATCCAATCGGTGCGATGTCCATCTCCCAGACGAGGGAGGCGCACCCTGACCCGGCCAAGACCCTCCGGGTCCCGGTTGTCCAGAACCAGACCTTCCGTCATGAAAGGGGAGGAGGGGGATCCCGTTGGGGCGGAAAGACGAAAGGGAGGTGTAGTCATGTCAGATTCCCGAAAATGAGGTGAGGGCCCTTCTTTCCTCATCGCGAAAGCGGTGCAGGAGGAGGCGATAGACTTCGTCCATGAACTGGTCGGCATCGGGAGGAGGGGCCATTGCGCGGGAAGAGTCCTGGGGGGAAGGTTCCCCCTTGGCCGGAGAGGGTGCCAGAGGGGAGGATTTCCCGGTGGAGGGCCTCAGAGAAGAAGGAGGGCTGCCGGATGGATGTTTCGCGGGTAATGACGACTCGCCCCCCAGCACCAAGTGAGATGACTGAGATTCCGCTGACGGCTGGGCCGGCGCGGATGCCGGAGCATGAATGCGAAGAGGGTGTGGAGCGGGCGAGAATCCCGATAATGATCCGAGCAATGATTCGGGTACGGATCCATGTAAAGAGGCGGGGAGATCGGATTTCCAGGGGTCTGATGAGTCCTTGATCGTATTGACCTGACGGTCTCCACAATCCATTGGGCTTGTGCTTTTTCCTTGGGGCAAAGGAAAGTGGAAGGGGTGATTCGGCGGGCATATTCTCATCTCCTCTCGCTCTCGCCCGCCCCAAATCGCCGGAATCACCTTCTCCTTTAGGGGAGCCAAGAGGGACAAGGGCTCAGGAGGAGACGGGATCTGGGGAAGGATCGAACCACCCCTGGAATCCGAGTCAGATGAAGAAACAGGAGAGCCGTCCTCCAGGGAATCTCCCGCCATGCTCCTTCCTGGTAGCGTGTCAAACGCGGACCTCTTCGGGGAGGCTTCTGAGGAAGAGAGCGCTGGGGTGACGCCACCTGCCATTGGCTCCTCCCTCCTTCGTAAGAGAGATTCCAATGGGACGATGCCGGCCGTGGGATGTCCTGGATCGGCAGTTCCGCTGGATTCCCTCTCCGACCATGCGAGGGACCCCACCGTAAAGGGAGGGAGCCAGGACGGCCAGGACCTTGAAATAGAAGGGGAATTTTGAGTTGCGCGGGCCCCCAAACCTGACCGGGACTTCTGAGGAGAAGTTTCGCTCGAGCGGAAAGGCGGAGTCAGGGACACGGGTGGAACCGCCGCTGAAACCGACGATTCCCTCGGTAGGATCGTGGTAGTACCCGGTAGCTTGTCCACGAAAATCCCACGGCCGAAGCTGGCTTCTCTCCCAGTGGTTCTGGGTGGGGCATGCATCTTCTCCCGCCCTGCTCCAGTCGTTCCTTGATCACCCCCATTGGGAGAAAGGAAGCTCGGTTGAAAAAAATCTCTTGAGAGGAGCACATTTGCACAACCACCAGCTGGAAGGTGAAAATTGGGAGCGGCCTGCTGGGACGTCGCAGCCTGGGGCTCTGCTCTCCGATCAACCGCCTTCTCTCCCCTCAAAGTTCGCCTGGAAAGAGAGGCTTCCAACTCAATGGGGCGCCCAGGAGCAGAATGACTGAAACCGGACGACTCCTGGGGCCGGGTCCGAGATCGGGCGGATGCGCTTCTTTCGGGGGAGAGGATTGCCGTGGAGGGGTTTTCGAAACTAAATATGGAATGGGAGATGGCCTGATTGCCCCTCTCTTCTCCAAAAGCGGGAGGAGTTGGGGGGTTCAGAGGGGAGAGGGCCTTCTGTGGCGTCGTTCTCATGGTGGACATGGAGTGGGCAAGCATGGAGCCTGAGTTGCTCATGTCACTCTTGGGGAAACTGATACGAGGAGGGAATGCGAGAGGAGGCAATGCCTCAGAGCCAATGGTGTCTCCCCCTTCCCAAGGAGAAGGGTCACGGGCACACGAAGGGGCCGAAGAACTGGAAAGGCTCCCAGGAAGGATGCCTTCAGGGTTGGAGAAATTCGAGGGATTCAAAGGCAGAATATCGAGAAACGGCCTCCCGGGGGAGAGCCGTTTCTTCGGGAGAGACCCGGTCATGGAATTTGCCGCAAAGGAGAAGGGTCCATCGGGGAAAATGGCGGCTGGACGGTGAAGATTCCCCCTGATGGCCGCCGAATTTGGGAAGGAACGGGCTCCTTCTGAAGTTGAGAACATTCTCTCCGTCGCTGAACTCTCTCTCCTCTCTCCTCCTCTTTCATCCATTTCTTCAGGCGCAGGACGAGCTCTCCGCAAGATGGAGGGCTGCACATTGATGAGATTGTCTGCCCATTTCTCACCTGGGATCTCCCGGCCCTTCATTTTGCGTTCCCCGCTCGAATCGGTTGTGGGCGAAGAATGAAAAGGGGCTGATTGCCTTGAAGGGCCCTCGAAAATGCTGGACTGGAGAGGGGGCTGTGCGCCTGATGGACAGGCAATCGATTCGTCCACTGGCGGACACCACGGGGACGGAGCCAGGACGAAGGAGGGAGGGGTCCATCGGTGTGGGGATTCTGGTCCCTCTCCGAACGCCTGCCGATCCATCCGAGAGGCAAGGCGTTCCGTCAGTTCCCCCCCCAAACCCACCACTCCGCTCCCGCCTCCTGTGCCTCCGCTCTGAAGAAGCTCCTCGCCAAGAGGCGGGGTCCGCTGATTCCGCCCCCACAGGCGATCTACCAATGGAGACTCTCCATTCAGACCTGAAGCAGCCTCCAGCCTGGCCCGGGCAGCTCCCCATGGGGAAACCGGCTTCACCACTATTCCTCCTCTACCCCGTCATCCCCCCACAACCGAACCTGGCCCCCGGCGTGGAGTTCCAGGTGATTCCAGGCTCCCAGAGTAACGGTCGTCGCTTCCAAACCAAAGCCTCCCGATGTGACGACCTGGAGAGGAGGGAGTTCCAGGCGCAATGAAGCATCGGTGGAAGACAATAACAGCCGTACAACCCGTCGTCCCTGTCCATTGCGATGAACCTCCGCGAAGATCCCGGGAAGGAGTTCCACCCGTATGGGGGGGACTTCACCCGGCACATCAGAAAAGGTATTCATATGTGAAGCGGTTTGAGGCACATCAATCTTGTGAGAATCCATGATTCACTCCTTGTTCACGCAAGGTCCCATCCCGGAAATCGGAGACGATCCTTTCCAGCAGTCGATCTACTACCCACTCTACGGCCATTTCCTTTGGCCCCTTCTCCTGCAACCACTCTTGAAGGGGGTGGGATGGAGAAGCGCTCCCCTGCTGTGGTGGTTTCACCGGGCCCCCCGTTCCCGTTGAATCCGACGCCAGGCGGCCGGGACCATCCCCAGCCATGCCATCAATGCCGCCAACGCGAGGCGATGCAGGGGATCGACCGATGAAGCGAGAGAGGCAGAGAGAGAGGAATCGGTGTCTCCATCCTCCAGGGTATCAGACCTGTCTCCAACTTCCATCACCACTCGGATTCCTTCAGGAAGGATGGCGGGAATATCCACTTGGATGGGATGGCGAAAGGGTTCCAATGCCTGAGAGACCGCCCGAGAGAGAGCGACACCAGGAGGAAGGGTCAGCATCAGCAGCCGGCCCTGGGAAGCTTTCTCCTCCACCGCGAGACGGGGGGGACCAGAGCTGCGATCCACCACCACCCGCCACGGTGCCGGAGAAATCGGTGCTGTATTTCCCAAAGACACGGTCACCCATGGAAAAACCGAGGGAGGGACGGAGCTTCCATTTCCATCCACTTCGATGATCCATCCCCCTCGGTGAAGGTCCCGTGCCAGGGCAAGGGCCTCAGCGCGGCGGGAGGGGACAGTGGTCAGAAGAATTCCCGTGGGAACCGGAAACAGGAGTGACGAAGCGGTCACGGTCAAACCGGTCTGCTCAGTCCAGGATGCGTTCCCTGCAGTCACTTTCCACCCATGGGAGGACCGGAGCTCGACTGGGCGCCCCTCCCCATCCGTCGCCACCACATCCCATCGGGTATGGCCACCCGCGACGCGGTGGGGAGCCGTGATCCCCCACAAATAGCGAATATCAGTGTTGTGTCCTCCCGCCAGGGGCGGCCCCTCCAGTGAGAGAGGCTCCTCATTCCGGATGTCGGCCCCCAGGGAGGCCAATGCCGAGAAACTCTTCCCTGAGGAGGAGCCTGTTCTATGAGGAGGAGGGGACGATTGATCTCCCGTCGAGACCGATCCGGCGGGAAGCGGGAAAGGACCTCCAGCAACCAGCCTTTCGGGAAGCAGGAGGGCCACCATCATCAGACACCATTGGCCAGGGAATCTCATGCCCCCCCTCCTTCCACCCGCAGAAACACCGCGCCTTCCGGCCCCCAAAGCTCCACCCGATCCCCAGACTCCAGCGGAATCATGGCTCCTTCCAAAGCTACTTCCACACACCCCTGCCGGTGGTGGCGTACCCCATGGGTACCCGTGCAACAGCTGACCAGCCCTAATCCTCCCCGATGCAGGCGAATCTCGGCGTGGCGAGGAGCGATGCCATCGGAGGCGGGTAGAAACAGGGTGGAAAACCGCTTGTTGCTTCCCACCCGCATCCCGTCCTCCCCCAGCACTCGCTTCCATCCCTCTCTCTTGCCCCCTTCCACTCGCAGAACAAAACCCCGCATTGGAAAAACCAGCGCTGAGGATGATACCAGCGAGGCCAACACTACTGACAAGGGCCACGCCCCCAGGATTGGTCCCGTAGAAGGCACTGGCAGGGGAGCCAGCATTCCTTCCGCCACCATGCCCAAGGCGCCCACCAACCCTGTCCACACTGTGCTGCGAATTCCTCGGGAGGCTCCCACCCCGGCGCCCATCAAAAACCCCGACACCATCCATTTTGCTATACAGGCGATGGTCCCCTGGAGAGGCCAGGCGGAAAGCAGCCAATCCTGGAGAATCTGCCCTGCTCCTTGCCCCAGCAAGGTGGCCAATCCTGCCAGCGCTCCACCCCGCAAAATCCGGTGAAGATTTTCCTGCCTCCCATGAAGGGGACGAGGATCCTGTCCCGCCACTACCGCACCCGGCACCCCGCCGGCGATGCCAACAATCATCCATTCTTGCAATCCCTCAGTGAGAACATCAGGGAGAAAGACGCCCACCAGGGCAGGCAGCGCGGTCGCCAACGCGGTGCCTGCCGCAGTCATCACCGGAGTATAGAGCCACCCTGCTGAAGGAACCCACAAGGCATCCTCCCAGGTCGGCACTTCAGAGGAAGAAAGATTGGACTGAATCACGAAGACGCCTCCTCCCGGAGATCGGTGAGCACGGATTCAAAGGGTTGGAACCAGCGAGAATCTATCGCCCGGCCCAGGGCCAACATCTCCATGGCGATCGCCCGGAAGAGGTCTTCATTGCCGATGGGGCGCCCCTCGGCGGCCGCAAAAAAGGCGGCCTTCAGGGCAGCGTTGTAAATCGACCCCCCTGCCAGGGGAAATCGTGACCCCAGTTCCCGAAGATCCACCGACTCCTCCCGAGGAGCACTGGCAGGAAGGGCAAGATTCCATAATCTCATCCGCAGGCCCGCGTCGGGGCTGGGAAATTCGATGACCTGATGGAATCTGCGGGTAAAGGCATCGTCCAGGTTTCGCCGCATGTTGCTGGCCAGCAGAACCACCGCGTGGGTCTCCTCCAACTTCTGCAGAAGATGGGAAACCTCCATGTTGGCGTACCGATCCTGGGCAGAACGAGCAGGACCCCTTTCTCCGAAGAGGGCATCTGCCTCATCGAAAAACAAGACCGCCGGTCCAGCCTCGGCGGCGGCAAAAACCCGAGAGAGGTTCTTCTCGGTTTCCCCCAGCCACTTGGAAACACACTGAGACAGATCCACCTTCAGCAATTCCATCCCCATGTGCCCGGCCAGGACTTCGGCGGCCAGGGTCTTGCCGGTTCCTGGTGGACCGGTGAACAACCCGCGGGCCCCCAGCCCCCCCCCCCCCCACCCCCATACCCCCGTTTGCAAAAACAA
>CAYRTW010000275.1:0-6858 GCA_964426935.1 uncultured Rickettsiales bacterium | reverse complement strand
GGATAGGACTTGCGGAGCCGGGAGCGGCGGACGTGGTGTTCCACTTCGAGACGCTCTCTGATGATTCGGATACCTACGTTCCCCGCCCGGTGGGGGACCTGGATGGGGATGGTCACGAAGAGCTGGCGTTCGACGAACGAAGCGGGAGCTGCTCCTTCGACGGGCTTTGCTCCGTCCTGATCGCGTGGGGCCCATTCGCTTCCGAGGTGGACATGCTCAGTTCCGGGACCGTCATTTCGGGGATTCCAGATGACTGGGAGGTCCTCGCAGAAGACAGGGTGAACGCCGGCGATGCCGACGGGGATGGCGTGCTGGACCTCCTCATTGGCGCATCGGCTATCGAGCATGTTTACCTCTTCTACGGTCCCATCCCTCGTCAACCCACGCTCATGCTGCACGACGCGGACGCGGTCTTTGTCGGCTCCGGCGGGGGGAGTTTCCATACGGGGATCTCCACCGAATTTGCCGACCTCACCGGTGATGGGATAGACGACGTGATCATCGGAGCGCAGTTCGAGGACTGGGGCTGGTCCTCCCAGGGCGTGACCTACGTCGTTCCGGGTTCGCCCGTACGCTATGTGAGCGACGTGGAGTTGTCCGGCGCGGGAATGCGTCTGGTCCACGAAGGTGTCGACGGATACGTGGGAGCAGGGATCACCAGCCCAGGCGACCTGGATGGCAATGGGGTCGTCGATCTGGTGATCTCCGGAGGATCCACCTACGTGGCCTACGGACCGGTTACGGACAGCCTGCACCTCAAGGACGTGGGAAATTGGTATGTGGTGGAGGAGGGAGTCACCGCCTTGGATGGCGCCCTCCCGGTCAACCCCTCGGGAGGGGTGCTGTGTTCCAACCCCATCGGCGCCAGCGGAATGCTCCGCTTCGCCGAAGCCGCCCTCCAGGTGCGCGGGTTGGCCGGGGAGCACCTGGTGCCAGGCGCCCGTCGCGCACTCGGCCACGCCTACGGCGGCGGGTCCCAGTTCTTCTCCATGTGGGTGGTGGGTAGCGAGCCGGGGTGAGCCATCGGTTCAGGAGCCCCCGCCGCCCTTCTCTCGCCTGCCGCCCTGCCGCGCCTGCCCGCCACCCGTCGCCGGGCCGCGTCGCGCTCCCTCGAATCCGCGCGCAGGTCATCCGCTGCCGGGCAGTTCTGGACCTGAACCCCCTCGTCCTCCCAGCGACTCCACCCCCTCCGCCATCCCCCCTGTCGAGGGGGCGGGGCAGGCTCCTCGACCCTCTCGACCCGTCGGACCGGTCTTATCCGAGGGGCGGGGGAGAGCCCCCAACGTCCCTCTCCCCCGCCCTGCCGGCCACCGTTGAGCCGGCGACGACGAATCTCCTTGTGCCATCCCCCCATCCCCAGGATCCCCTGGAGAGGTTGCCCCCATGACCCACTACACTGCCGCTCATATCGTCCATCTGCTCTGTGGGATCTCGTTCCTCGGGGTCGTCTTTTTTGAGGTGCTGATCCTCGAAGGGATGCGGGCCCCCCTTGGCCCGGAGCGCATGGCGGAGGTGGAGTTGGCCCTGGTGGGTCGAGCCCGCCGCATCATGCCCTGGGTTGTCGGCACCCTGTTCCTCACCGGGATCGCCCTGGCCGCCACCTGGTGGCCGACCCTAAGCAGGGCGGACTCACCCTTCGCCGCTCTGCTGTGGATCAAGATCGGGCTCGCCCTCAGCGTGCTCGGCCACTTCGTCTTCGCCCTGTCTCGCGCCGCCAGCGGCTGCATGAACTCCACCCTCTTCCGCCGGCTGCATCTCAGCGTTGCCCTCCACATGCTGGGCATCGTCCTGTTGGCGAAGCTCATGTTCGTGGCCACCTGAACCCTCTCCACGCGAATCGGGCTCTCCCCCTCCCGACGGCCCTCCCCCGGACGCGCCAACCCCGCCCCGGACCCGTCGTTGCTCCCATGGAGCCGGGCATCCAGTGGCCGGGGTGTCCGCCTCCAACGACCCGGTCGCCAAAGGATTCTCCCCCTCCTTCCGCCTCACCGGGGGGCTCGGCTTCTCAAGTCAGGGAAGGAGACGGTTGCCAGCCCGAAGCACCCTGAGCGGGGCCCCTTCTCTCTCCCTTTCCCATCAATAGATCCCCGGAATCAAGCGAAAGGTTCGGCGGCAGTAGGCTTGGTAATCGGCCCCGAACGCCTCCAACAAGGCGGTCTCTTCCACGGTGATTCGGTAATAGAGGGCACCGGCGATGGGCACCACCAGGAGGAGGACCGACAGCCAGTTGGAGAAGGCCAGGCCCATCCCGATGAATGACACCAGGGCCCCGGTGTAGGAGGGGTGACGGATCCTTGAGTAGGGCCCGGCGGTGATGATCCGGTGGTCGGAGCGCACCGAAACCGTCACCGAGAAGAACTGCTTGAGGGTGTAGATCGCCCACCACCGAAAGGCCAGGCCCAGAAGGATCAGGGAGAATCCGATCGTCCACAGAGGAGTCTCCCACCCGGAAAGGTGCCCCAGGGGGCCCATTCCCGCCCACACTCCTCCCGCCACCGCCCCGTAGATGGCCACGTTCACCACCCAGAACGAGCCTGCGTCCTTCCGTTGAGAGTCGGGGGCCGCGCGTCGAATCCGGGCCAGAACCAGCTCCGATCCCCCCCACAGCACCGCCACGCTCTGAAGCAACTGCCCTTGCAGGCTGTCCATGCTCTTCCTCTCCAGGGTCGGACCCGTCCCATCCGCCCTTGGCAGCAACATTGGCCCGGTCAGAGTACCATCGACCGGCAACCAGGGTGGCCCATCCCCTTCACCGAAAGCCATCCAGGAGGTCCCGTGCCCCTCGCCCGGCCCTTGTCCTGCCTTCTCCTGTTGAGCCTCTGGGGGTGTACCTCCTCCGCAGGGGACGACGACGACTCCACGCCAGCAGACGACGACTCCACTCCGGCAGACGACGACTCCACTTCGTCGGATGGAGTCTCCCTCGACGTGGGGGACGTGGTGGATGTGGAGGTCGCCTCAGGAGGGATCTCCACCCGCGTGGAGGAGGAAGGGAGCTACCTCCTGGTGCTGTACAGCGCCTCCGACGTTCCGGGAATCTCCTATGGTTACGGAGAGATGGCCGAAACCAGCCCCCTTTTACATCCCTCGGACCCCCTTCCCTCTCGACCTCAGGTCCGGTCCTCCGTCGCCGCCGCGGTTGAACCCGGGGAGACCCGGGAGTTCAGGGTGTGGAACGGAACCCTCATGGTCACCGTGACCGGCGAAGTGATTCTGGTGACCGACGGCATGGTGATCTACGAAGACATCACCACTGAAAATCCCTTGGGTTCCTTGGACATGGAGGTGATCAACGAAGCGGTGGAGGACTTTGAGGGGATCGTCATGCCCAGGGAGCGCCAGGTCTTCGGCGAGGAGCCCGACGTGGAGGACTCGGGGCGAATCGACATGCTCATCTCCTACACCGTCAATCAATATGGCGTGCAGGCCTACGTCTCCGGCTGCGACATCGCCTCCTTCACCGGCTGCGGCGCTTCCGGCAATGGCAGCGAGGTGATCTACCTGTCGGTCCCCGACCCGGGGGACGTGTACTCCTCCGCCAATGCCTTCGAGGAGACCATGGCCCACGAGATCAACCATCTCATCTACTCATGGCACAAGTTCGTGGAGAACGACCAGCTCTCTGCCTCAGAGAACATCTATCTCACCGAGGGGATGAGCGCCCTGGCCCAGGATCTCACCGGCTACAACAACGGCAATCAATATGTGTGGTGGGCGGCGGTGGATGCCTCCAAGTATTACGGCAGCGAGGTGTACAGCGTCCAATCCCTGTCGGTGAATGATGTCCTGGCCGGTGACGGGTACTACGATTCCCAGAGGGATGGCCCTCTGCGAGGGGGCGCCTACCTGTTCCTCCGCTACCTGTTTGAGCAGATGGGGGGAATGGATGTGGACACGGATTCAGGTGCCTTCACCGACTCGGGAGGCGTCGCCTGGCTGCACGCCTTCTTCGACACTCCCGAGCTGGGGGCCCAGGCGGTGGAAAGCACCACGGGATGGGATCTCCATGATATCGCTTTGGATTTCTATACCTGCCTGGGAGTAGACGGCCGGGGAATCTCCACCGATCCTCGGTGGAACTTTGAGGAGAGGGTGACCGATCCCCTCACCGGCTACGACTTCGGAGTGGACATGTTTGGCAGCTTCCACGGATGGGTGGAGATGACCGGTCCCCTGCTCCAACCCCTTCGCCAGGGGGATGGGGAGCTTCGCAGCGGTGGAGTCGAATACCTGAAAACCTCCCTGGAGGCCGGGGAGGAGCTGACCCTGGCGGTGGACCCTGAATCCTCTCCCCGGGCGAGGCTGATCCGCCTGGAATAGGCCCTCTCCGGAAGGCAGCGGGGCTCATGGCAAGGGGGCCGCCCCTCTCTCCTCCCCTAGAATCCTGTACAGTTCTCCCATGCTCGAAGCGCCCTTCTCTCTCCGTCCCCTCCCCTCCATCCGCCCTGATCGCTTGTGGGAATCCATCCAGGAGCTGGCCCGCATCGGAGCCTACACCGACTCCCGTACCGGCCTCCAAGGGGTGAACCGCCTGGCGTTGACCGACGCCGATGGCCAGGGGCGCCATCAGGTGAAGAAGTGGTTCATGGAGGCGGGGCTGGAGGTGAGGGTGGATCGCATCGGCAACGTCTACGGCCGACGACCGGGGACCCGGCCGGGGGCGGCGCCCGTCCTTTCCGGTTCACACATCGACAGCGTGCCCACCGGGGGGGCCTTCGATGGGGCGTTGGGAGTGCTGGGGGCCTTGGAGTGCGTGCGGGCCATGAACGAGGTGGGATGGAGGACGGGTCATCCGGTGGAGATCGCTTTTTTTACCGATGAGGAGGGGGCCCGCTTCGGCACCGACATGCTGGGGAGCGCGGTGGCGGTGGGAAGACTGCCTTTGGATTCGGTCTATGGCCTGCGGGATCGCCAGGGGCTCACCGTCCGGGAAGAACTGGAGAGGATCGGATTTCTGGGGGAGCATGAGGAGAGGCTGGATCCCCCCCATGCCTATGTGGAGTGCCATATCGAGCAGGGTCCCATCCTCGACGCTGAGGAACTCGATCTGGGGATCGTCACCGGCGTCCAGGCCATTTCCTGGCAGGAACTGACCGTCTCCGGTCGCTCCGCCCACGCCGGCACCACCCCCATGGGACTGCGACAGGATGCCTCGGTGGCCGCCGCCCGGGTGCTGCTGAAGGTCCACGAGATGGCGGTCTCGGGCCGGTATGGAGGAGATGCCCGGGCTACGGTGGGGGGATTCGAGCCCCACCCCGGGCTGGTGAACATCGTCCCCGGTGCAGTGAGAATGACCATTGACCTCCGCAACCCCGACGACTCCCTCATGGCCAGCTCGGAGAAAGACCTGGCCCTTTTCCTCTCGGAATTGGAAACGGAAAGCGGCATGTCCATCTCTTCTCGCCAGACCGCCCGCACCGGGGCCGTGTTTTTTTCTTCACAAATTCAGGAAATCATTGGTGAAAAAATTCGATCCGCCGGCCACAGCTCCCGACGCCTGATTTCTGGAGCTGGCCACGACGCCCAGGAGATGGCCTCCCTCTGTCCCACCGGCATGGTGTTCGTGCCCGGCCTGTATCAGGGAATCAGCCACAACCCCAGGGAATACTCCACCCCCGAGCAGTGCGCCCGAGGAGTGTCCATTCTGTTGGAGACCCTGGTGGAGTTGGCGGAGTAGGCCCCCTCACCACTCCTATCGCACCAGGGGAAGGCTGGGGAGGATCCCCGGGGTGGTCGCCCCGTCGTCGCAGGGTAAGGCCCATTCCGCTGGGGAACGCTCCTCACCGTGGCTCCCTTCCTGGGCTTCCTGGCCTACCGGGAAACACGTCTGCGGAGATGACCCGGGGAATTGCGCCGCCTCCACCGGAGCATCGGCTCCGCTCTGGTCTACCGCCAGGATGGGCCGTGGAGGGGAGGAAAGGGCTCCACATCCTCCCCCACTGACCAGGAGAATCCAGGCTGAGGCGGTCCAGACGCCCAGGCGGTGACCTCTCCTCCCCAGGAGAGCTGAATCAACACGGAGATGGCTCATGAAAACCTCCCGGGGATGCCCCCGTCCAAGGCCGCAAAGCGGCGCCAACCAGGACGAAGGATGAAGGGGGAGGAAGGAGCCAGGAACTGGCCACCGTTACACTCCATTACACGAGCGGTCGGGTGGCTCGTTTGAGAGGAATGGTGAACGAGGGCTGTCCCGGGACAATCCCACGCCCATCAGAGAGGTTCTCTCTCTCGTCCTTCTCACTCCGCCTCCAGGGAGAACCATCCAGATCGTTGACGTTCTGCCCTCTCGAAGGCATCTTGGGCGCCCCCGGGCGAGCGGTTTCCCCTCCCTGGCCCTTGCCCCGTTGGAGAGTTCCGTGCGGCGCATCCTCACCGTCTCTGTCAATGGCGAGCCCCGGCAAAGCCTGGTGGCTCCCCAGCAATCCCTCCTGGACTACCTGCGGGAGGATCTGGCCCTCACCGGCTCCAAGCATGGCTGCGACATCGGCGACTGCGGCGCCTGCACCGTGCTGGTGGACGGAGTGCCCCGCCTGGCCTGCATCTCCCTGGCCCTGGACATGGAGGGACGGGAGGTGGTGACCATCGAGGGCATCGCTCCGGAAGGGAGCCTCCACCCCGTCCAGAAGGCCTTCGATCGCTGCGTGGCCGCCCAATGCGGCTACTGCACTCCGGGCCTCATCGTCACCTGCTCTTCCTTCTTGAAGGAGAACCCCGACCCCGACGAGGCCCAGATTCGGGAGGCCATCTCCGGGAACATCTGCCGCTGCACCGGCTACACCAAGATCGTGGACGCCGTGCGGGAAGCGGCGGTGGAACTACGGGAAACTGCTGGAAGAATCGCTGAGGAGCCTCCCCATG
>CAYRTW010000274.1:0-6906 GCA_964426935.1 uncultured Rickettsiales bacterium | reverse complement strand
GGAGGGGCGCAGGGGACTCCACCCTGGGGCCGCTGACCAGAACAGCTCCACGTCCGGCTGGCCAACGCGAAGAAAAGGCGTCAGGGACGATACCTGCCCCACTCCCACCACGTTGGATTGCCCGCCCAGCAGGTAGACCTCAACGGGAGCCGCCCACCCAACCACCGGCAGCAGCAAGGACGAAACCAGGGGGGACAGGAAAGGGATCAGGAACGAGCGCACGGTGACCTCTCTCCCCCCGGACGGGGGGATGATACCCGGAGGCTTGAGGTGAATGGGGAGCAGAAGTCCCCGTCCCCAGGTTTCGGTAAAAACAGGATAGGATCCTGCTCCCAGCGGTGGATCATCGGGGTGGATCCGGTCATCCCTCCCGGGAAGAAAGGAGGATTCCTTGACCGAGCATCTTCGTCACCACACTCACCTCCCCGTGCTCGACAGCCCCTTCGGAGGGGACTGGTTCGGCCAACGCGCCGAGGCCTTCGCCCGCATCTTCGGCACTCCCCAGTTTCTCATTCTCCAGACCGTCCTGGTCGCCGCCTGGATCGCCATCAACGCCATGGGCAGGGCGACCTTCGACCCCTTCCCTTTCATCCTGCTGAACCTCGCCTTCAGCCTCCAGGCCGCCTACGCCGCCCCCCTCATCCTGCTGGCCCAGACCCGCCAGGCAGACCGGGACAAGGCCAACACCGACTCCGATGCTCGCCACCGGGAGGACCTGGCCCGGGCCAACTTCGACATGCTCCTACAAAACACCTCCCTCACCCAGGAGGTGGCGGAACTCACCAGGCGCATCGACCGTCTCACCGAGGAGATTCACCGGGCCTTGATAAAGAAAGAAAATGCCTGACCGGGTGGGACCCACAGCGAAGCGGTCCTGCTGCATGGGCACATCGCGTGATACCTGGAAATCTCTCCCCCCTCCCTTCGTGATCAGCCTCGGTGATCCCTGCGCTCTCTGGTTCGTTCCTGCCCGGACCTCCCTCTCAAGTAAACAAAATCTGCGCCCCCTCGGTGAGGTCGTAAAAGTCTCCCACGGTAATCACTTCCTTGATCTGGGGCAGGAGATCCTCCTTGCTGCGCCCGAACATCTTCATGGCCAGCTCACAGGCGTAAAGCTCGCAGCCCGCCTCATCCAGAGTGGTGAGCATCTCCCTCACTCCCGGCAGATCCAGCTCATCCATTTTTTTCTTCATCATCATCGCCGCGAAGTTCTCCATCCCCGGCAGCCCGGCCACCAGGGTGGGAATGGGGCTGGTGGGATTGCCTACCATGTTGACATGCAGGTGATCCACCTTGACCTCGGTGATGGCATCCAACCCATAGAAGGTGAAGAAAATGAAGGCATCCAGGCCACTCTGGCGAGCTCCATTGGCGAGGATCAAGGCAGGATAGACCTCATCCAAGCCCCCCTTGCTGCAGATGATGGCGACGGTGCGAGGATTGGGCATGGGAAACTCTCCTGTGGAATTCGGGTTCAAATGCACCCCATCGGTTTGGGAATGCCGGCGATGCGAGCCACCGTCTTCCCCGGAGCTTTGGGGAACAAGGTGTAGAGGTCCCGGGTGGTCACCCCCGCCACGAGGGTGAGACGGCGTATGTTGGGGGAGGCCCCGGTGGTGACAAACTCCTCCCGGGCCGCCTCCAAGACCTTCCAGTGGGCTTCGGTCAAGGAAATCTTCTGCTCGGCGGCGATTCTCTCCCCCAGTTCCTTCGTCCACTGGTGGGAATCGACCAGAAACCCATCGGGTGTAAGGCCGATACCGTCCACGACGGTGGCAAGCGCTGAACCACTCCCAGGAGAGCCCACGGAAGAGGCGAGGGAGGGTCCCGGTTGGGAGGCCCGGGCGGCGCGAATCCGGTCGAGGCGACTGGGAGGCTTGGAGGTAGGGGGAGACTGAGCCCCTTCGAGCTTGCGGGCGGCTCGACCAACGTGGCGCAGGACCTCCAACAGCACCGCCATCCCCTTTTGCACTTCCTGATCCCCGCTGGCCCGAGCCAGGCCCAGGATCCCCACCGGAGGCAGCTCGTCAGAAGCCTCGATGGCGTCACCGGCCTCGTTGATCACCGCCAGCACCCCCGGCTGGGTCATATTCCTCACCGTGTCGAGAATGGAGACGATGGCCCCTCCCAGCTCTTCCACGTCTTGAGGAGTATAGTGCTGGACCACCCGAGAGGCGATTCCTCCCAATCCTGAGGCGAACTCGAACACCCCCCGCTGACGCCATTCCTCCAATTCGGTGATGGCCGCGCTCATCATCTCCCGGGCGATGGGGGCCGCCTCGGTCAGCAGCTCCTCCTGGCGCCTCTGCCTCTCGGTCAACCCCTCCACCGCCTGGATCAGGGTGTCCATCTTGCCTTCGAGGACAGAAAGATTGGAATAGGGATCGACCATGATTACAACTCCTTCCCGGCGAGAAGCATGCGGTGGTCCAAGGGCAGGTCTGCCCCCTTCAACAGGGCATTCCAATATACCCACCGGAACCCCAGCTTGCCCCAGTGGTTGGCCCGGCTTTCTCCCAGGAGGGTGAAGGGGCCCAAGCCAGGCAGGGGAAACTTGCCGGGGAGGGGCTCGGTCTCGTAGTTGAAATCAATAAGCATGGCCTTGCCGTTTCCGGTCTCGATGAAACAATTGGTGTGACCATCGAAGTCCTCCTCCAGGGGGCGACCTTCGATCCACCGGAGCACGTTGGCGGTGAGCACCTCCGATTGGAAATGGGCCACCGCTCCTGCTTTGGAAGAGGGCAGGTCGGTGGCATCCCCCAGGGCAAAGATGTTGGGCCAGTCCCGGGCCTGAAGGGTGTGCTTGTGGGTGGGGAACCAGCCGGTGGAATCCGCCAGCCCCGACCGGGTGAGGACCTCTGCGCCGGCATGGGGAGGGATGGTGACCAGGAGATCATAATCCAACGCCCGTCCATCGTAGGCATGGAGGATGTGGTGCTCCCCATCCACCCCCGAGGCGACAAAATCCCCTTCCACGATGATGCCCCGACGGGTCAGCATGTCGCCGAAGGCGGCCGAGGCGCGGGGTTTGGTGAAGGCGCCTTCCAGGGGAGTGACGTACAGGATCTCGGTGCCCCCGCGAAGTCCCCTTTCTGCCAGGAAAGAGTCCAAAAGGAAGGCGAATTCCAGGGGAGCCACTGGGCACTTGATGGGCATCTCGGCGATGTGGATGACCACCCGGCCCCCCTTCCAACCGGCCAGCCGGGTCCCCAGGGCGGAGGCTCCTTCCAGGGTGTAAAAGTCAGAGGCCGATTGCCTCCAGCCGGGCCCGGTGAGTCCTTCCAGGGCATCAGGAACGATCCGGGAGCCGGTGGCGACGATCAGGAGATCGTAGGAGAGGGTCTCACCGGTGAGGAGCACCACCCGTCGGGATTCCGGATCGACCCTCTCGATGCCAGCCAGGCACAGGCGCACCCCCGGAGGAGCCAGGAGCTTCCGGGAGCGGACCAGCTCCTCCGGTCGGGACAAACCAAAGGGCACAAACAGAAGGCCGGGCTGGTAGAGGTGCTGGTCGTCCCGGTCCACCAGGGTGACCTCCCATCCTTGGGGAAGAGCCCTGCTCAGGCGAGCAGCCATCATGGTTCCACCGGTGCCGGCACCAAGAATGACGATGTTCTTCATGGACCAACTCTTCAGGGATTGAGGGTCAAGGTGGCCACGGCTTCGTTGTCGGCCTCGCTGGTCTCGGGCTGGGCGTGGCCAGGATCGGCGGTCATGCTCACCGTCGAGACCACAGGCTCCCCCACCTCCACTCCGGTCACCCGCAAGGTGAGGGAGCGGGACTTCCCGGGGGGCAAGGCCGTCAACATGCAGATGAACAGGCGGGTGCCCCCCAGGAGGGACTGTGTGCAAGTGCCGCCCGCCGGAGCCATGAACGAATAGGGAAGGTCACCGGGAATGACGACATTGAAGAAGGGGCTGATGGCCTTCCTTTCCCCGGTGTTGGCCATGGTGGCAACGATGGTGGACACCTCGCCCGCCGTGATGACGTCAGGGGAGACGGTGAGGGAGGCGGTGAGGTTGGGGCGAATCGGGGCGGCAGCCATGGCCGGGATGGCGAGAAGGAGGGATGCGGGGAAGGTGGCGAGAAGAAGGAACCGGCGGAGAGGAGTCATGAAGGTCTCCGGTGAGAGGGGGAGGCGTGGGTCGAGGGCTGGGGCTTCTGGAGCGGATCTGCACCTGGCCCATCTTGATTGCATCCGTTGTGCCAGTTTCTGGTGGGGCGATGAATCGCGTGTCAGACGAGGTTTTGTAGAAACGAAGGCGGGCGGGATATGGGAGGCCTGTGCGGGATTGCACTCTGGCGGCAACGAACGCGGGGGAGAGGGATCCGGTGGGGACCTTGGTCTTTCACGCATCAAGGCCTTGGTGCCCGTCGTCGCGCCAGGGCCCGAACCTCCTCACCCCGGGTCACCCAGGTTTCGATCAGACGACCTCCCAAGAAGCCTGATCCGCCAGTCACGAACGTGGTCATGGAGGGAGGGTAACACGTTCCCATGCGGCGACCTCCTGGCATGGGGCTTCGTCGCCAATGGCGCGGGCAAGCCTTCCTTCTCTCATCATCTGCCCCCTCTCCCCGCCTCAAAACTCCCCTGTTCTTACCTTCCTCCTCCTCTCCCGTCGTGTTAGAACCGCTCACCCTTGGAGATCGCCATGCCTCAGACCGTTCTCGCCGTCGCTACCCGCAAGGGCCTGTGGTTCTATCGCAGCTCCGACCGTCACACCTTCACCGTGGATGGCCCTCACCACTTCGGCAGCACCGTCTACCACGCGGTGCTGGATCCCCGGGATGGCTGCACCATGTTGGTGGCCACCCGCACCGGGCACCTGGGACCCGCCCTCTTTCGTTCCACGGACTCCGGGCGAACCTTCACCCAGGTCAGTGACCCCCCCGCGTTCACCAAAGGGGAGCCTCGGGCGCGGGCCGTCAATCACGTCTTCTGGCTGACTCCCGGCCATGCCAGCCAGCCAGGCGTGTGGTATGCAGGCACCTCTCCCCAGGGATTGTTCCGCAGCGAGGACGGCGGCGACTCCTGGACCCCCGTCTCTGGCTTCAACGATCACCCCCAGCAAAGCCAATGGGTGCAAGGGGATCAGGACCAGACCCCCGACGGTGGCAAGACCCATTCGGTGCTCATCGATCCCCGGGATCCCGCCCACATGTTCGTGGGGCTGTCGGGAGGCGGATTCTTTGAGTCCCTGGATGCTGGCGGTTCCTGGGAGCCCCTGAACTCCGGAGTGGCCATGGACTTTGCCCCTCCCCTTCCCGACGGTGCCGAATACCCCTTCGGTCACGATCCCCACTGTGTACAGCTCCACCCCCTGCGACCGGATCGGATGTGGCGCCAGGATCACTGCGGACTGTATCGCCTGGACCGGGATCAGAGCCCCCGTTGGCTGAGGGTGGGAAAGGCCATGCCCACCGAGGTGGGAGACATCGGCTTCCCCATCGCCCTTCATCCCCGGGATCCGGACAGCGCCTGGGTGTTCCCGATGGACGGTACCTCGGTGTGGCCCCGCACCAGCCCGGGGGGAAAGCCTGCGGTCTACGGGACCCGAGATGGCGGCACCTCCTGGCAGCGAATGGCCAACGGATTTCCTCAGGAGCAGGGGTGGTGGACGGTCAAGCGCCAGTGCATGACCACTGACTCCGGCGACCCGGTGGGCCTCTATCTGGGCACCACCAGCGGTGAGGTTTGGGCCAGCGCCGATGAGGGCGGTCACTTCCATCAGATTGCCGCCCACCTGCCCCACATCTACGCCGTCACCGTCTGCAACCCGTCATGACACGAGTCGTCCTGCCCACCCACCTGCAGAGCTACACCGGCGGCACCGCTGTGGTCGAAGTAGAAGGTCAGACCTTGCGGGAAGTGATGGAGAACATGGAGGCCGGCCACCCGGGCTTCTGGGTGCGGATCATTGACGAACAGGATCGCATCCGTCCACACATCAAGTGTTTCGTAGCCGGGGAACAAGCCTGGAACCTGGAAGTGGCCATCACCGGTGAGGTTCAGGTGGTGGCGGCCCTTTCGGGGGGATGACCCTCAATTTCCCAGCACCCTCCGAGGAGTACCCACAGCAGCGGCCGCCCACAGCAAATCCGCCACCGTGGCTCCCGGCTGGGGCAGGAAGACCTTGGGTGGCGCCTCACTCTTGGCGAACGGGTGACCACCGGGAGGAGCGGGGGTTCCCGACCTCCCGGGGGAAACCTGGACCGTGCCCGCCCCCGAAGGCGCCGGCACCCGCAAGAAGCGGACATTCACCGTTCCCGATTCGCTGCGAGCTACCATAAATATTCGTTTTACCTTAGGAAATTTCCCATTCAGCAGATCCAATAGACTCGAAATGGAAATCCGGGCATCGGCGGCGATTCGCACCTCTTCCAAAGAAGAGACCGCAGTGCTGGGGAGGACGGGGCCCCCAAAGGGAAGGAAGATCAAGGGGGTGTCGGGAACGCCGGGTTCATAAGCCCAGCCAAAGGAAGGAAGAGAAATCCCCTGGGAGGTCACCTCTGCCAAGACCTTCTTGGAGAGAGATTGGGTGCCAAAGGGGGTACGCGAAAGGGTCAAGACGGCGGTCACCTGAGCGGAACCCGAGAAAGGACTGGTGAAACGAGCGAGGGAGACGGCCTCTTCCAGACAGGCCCTCAGGGATTCGTCCGCCCCATCCAGGGGGAGACCCACCGCCGTAGAGCGAGTGCGACCATTCCCACCTACGGAAAAGCTCACTGGCCAGTGTTGGATGGGGAGGAAGCCCTTGGTTGAGGTCGCACACTTCGTCAGCGCCTTGGAGGCCGCCGGGCCTCCCCGGTCAATGGCCAGCCACAGGTTGGGATCACTGGAGGAGGCCACTCCGATCTGGATGGCGGTGTAATGGGAGTCGGCAGGAGTGGAGGAGGGAGAGGGA
>CAYRTW010000273.1:0-7017 GCA_964426935.1 uncultured Rickettsiales bacterium | reverse complement strand
TCTTCATCCATTTCAGGTCCGCCGCCCAGGCGATGGCCTCCTCCTCCACCCACCCCATCACTCGAGGGTCCCCCAGGTTGACCCAAGCCTGGTAGACCAGGTAGACCGTCACCGTGGAGGGAGGTGCCTGAAGTGGAGCCAACAGGGTCTGGGTGCCCAAAAATGAGGCCAGCCTCGGCAGCACCTGGCGCTCGTCGTCCCGGATCCGCATGGCCAGCACCTGGCCCAGGCCCAGGGTGCGAATCTCCACTCCCAACCCCTTGAAGTCGGCGGTGCCATCCAGACTGGCGGCGGCCTCCCAGGCGTTTTTCAGCCGGTGGTGGGGGGTGGTCATGACTTGTTTCCCTTCGGAGAGGGAGAGAGCTCGGCCTTCCACCACCAGCAGCGTCCGTGACCGGTGGTCTCTCCAGCGCCGATCTGGGTGTTCCATTTTTCCTTGAACAGGGTGTTCTCGATGGCGGCGATGACGCCATCATTCCTGGCATGCGGCTGTCTCAGGGACCACAGGGACCAGAACAGGCAGTCCGTCGGCAACATCTCCTCGTACCACAGGTTGCCACCGACGTCCGCGGTGGTCTTGTTCTCTCCCAATCGGATCCGGGCCCGAACCGGAGGGGCACCGCGGACCAGAGCGATGAAATCTGCATCAGGAAGGATCACCAGGCCCCCCTTCATCCGCTCCGCCGTGGCCTCTTCTTCTTTGGGGAACCAGCCACCCAGGACTCCGGCGAGGGAGGTGGCCTCCTGGGAGTGGACCACCTGGTCCCCTAACCAACCCGCCCCTTCCAGGATCAGGGGCTTTCCTGCCAACCCTGAATCAGCCACCAGCACGTTGGACGCATTCTGCTTCAACAAATTGGACCAGGCATCCCGTTGGGGAAGGGTGGCTCCAAACCCCCGCACCAGCCGATCCATCCGATCCAGAAGGAGGGGGCAGGTGGCATGGAGATAGGGGCGCATCAGGGAGCGCAGGGGGAAGGAGAGGAGGGTGCCCTGAGTGAACACCACCTTCCCCGCCCGGGCCTCCTCTTCCTTGTTAATGCCATCGGGGCCAAAGAGGTCCGCCACCACTTTCTTGTCGAGGACCTTTTCCCCCCGATCCCGGGCCACCCCCTTGAGGGCGGTATCCGGCAGGAAGGGCAGGCCGGTGGTGGACTCCCGGACAATGGGCAGATCGACCGCCCCCTCGTTGCCGGCACCACCGACGTGGGTTTCGGTCAGGGTATAGAGAAGGGTGAACCAGGTGTTCATGGGGATTCCTTGGAAGGAGGGGGAAGAAGGGCAATCCAGGTGCGGCCCATGCCAAAGGAGCGGTCCTCCTCGGGGCCCAAGGTGCAGCGGTGGTGAAGCTCAAGGAGGGCCTGACGCCTTGTTTCCGGGGTGCCTCCGGTGAGCCGCAGCAGCCAGGCGCTCCCCGGCGGCAGGCTGGCCCGGTTGGGCTTGGGCATGCCTCCCACTTGAAGACCTCCCAGAACCTTGGGCTTGTGGAGGATGGCGGAACGAACCGTGATGGAGCAAGAGGTGGGAACGTCCAGCCGGGGAGAGACGGGAGTGCCGTGGCGCTCGGGGTTGGTGAGGCAGACTGGGGAGGCCAGCACCAGCCAGGCATGGGTAGTGTCGGGGAAGGAGGTACCGGGGGCATCGCGAAGATGCCGGCCCTCGCGGAGCTGGTCCCAGGCCTCCTCCCGGGCTCCCAGGGGTTCCAGGGTCAGCACCCGGCCCTTGGCCCCCAGGCGCATGGTTCCTGAGGTCAGAGCGTTGGAAGGAATGGAAGAGGAGGCCGGGACGGTCAGCCAGGCGGCCAGGCCCGCCCGGGCGGAGGTCCTGCTTCCAAAACGATGCCCCTCTCGGAAATACAGCATGGAGGTGACCGCAGTCCGGTTGTCGTCATCCAATTTCAATCCCACCGCCGTCTCCCTTTTGACGCAGGGAGGCAGGGGATGAGGCTTTTCGTCGATGGCCCTGCCCGACAGCAGCTCCAGCAGGGAAGGGGCGCTCAGCCAGCAGGTGTCCCCTCCCCCCTCCCAGGCCCCCGGCGCCAGATCCTGGGGGGCGTCCCGATCCATCCTCAACCCGTTCATGGGCTTGGATTCTCGGGGGAAGAAGGGGAGAATCCGGGTGAGGGGGAGGTGGTGACCTTCTCCTCTCACAGAGATGCAGGCAGGGGCCGGCAACCAGGGGGAGGCGAGGTCATTTCCACGCCCGTCGGTGCCGATCTCGGCGATCCACGGGCCATCCAACTGCCAGCCAGGAAGAAGGGACTCGGGTTTGCCCACCAGGGCGGCGATGCGACTCTTGCCGGCTGGGGAGAGATCCTCCAGGGGAGCTCCGCTGGCCTGGAGGATGGCGGTCCGCATGGCCCCCTGGAAGGTTCCGGGAGGAGGGGGAAACAGGGAATGGGAGTGATGGGAGTCACCCGCCGGATTGGAGCGAGGAGGCCCCGCCAGCAACAGGCCCTGGGGCACCGCCAGAAACGCGATATCGGTCATTCTCCCTCCTCCCGGGCCAGGGCCCGGCAGAGCAGCAGGTTCCCCAGGCCGGGATCCTCTTCCCATCTCTCGGGTTCCACCCGCCTCAGCCCCTCCAACCATAGGGAGGTCAGCTCTTTCGCGGCTTTTTTCTCGTTCGCGGCGTCGGAGAGGGCCCCGAGCACCAGCCCCTCCACCAGGAGGGTCCGTTCTCCCCCGGTCACCCCCCTCAGCGCCTCCCGGTGACCCCGCAACTGGTAGGGGAGGCGCCCGGCCAGGGTCCCCTCCCGGAAGCGCTGGCGGAGGCTCATGACCGTCCGAGCCATGGACAAAGGTCCGTCCCCGTCCCCATTCCATCGAAACACCGACTGAAGCTTGACGCCGTTGCGGGTGAACAGGCTCTCCCCGCAGGAGGATCGGCCCTTCGTTTCTTCCGGCCCTTCCTTCGGCCCCTTGGCCCTCTTCAGGGAGTCCCGAGCCTCCTGGATCACCAGCCCCAGGGGGGTCTTGAAGTGGGCGTAGGCGATCCCCGCTGACAGGCTCTGGTACCCCCCCAACTGGGGGAAGATCTCCCCTTCAGCGGTGTAGGGAGGGGACTCCCCGGTCTGCACATGGGGGTCGAAGGGCCACTTTTCCGGGTCATCGGGCTCCAGATGGCCGGAGGAGGGCTTGCCGAGAACGCGGAACCTCTTGCGGGTCTCCCCGCCGGTCATCGGGGACCCGGCCCCCTCCTCACTCCAGGCGTGGAGGTCGGGGAGGGTGTCCATGACCCAGGCTGCCGACCACAACTGCTGAAGGCGAGCGGCGATGGGCAGGGCGTCGTCGGCAGGAGCCAGGGCCAGCACATCGTCTCCCCCGGCGTAGACCAGGCGGCCGGCGTATTCCCTCTCCACCACCCAGGGGACGATGCGGTTGGCGAAGGTCGTCAGGGCCCGGTTGATGAAGGCGTGGAGGCTGGGACCCATGAGGCGGGGTTGGTTGAGGAGGCTCCGCCACCGCTGACTCCACGGGTCGGTTTGGCGAAAGGTATCGGCTTCGCCAGCTTTTTCCCGGATGCTGTTCACAGCCATTGGATGAAGGACCTGAGCCCAGGTGGCCTTCAGAGTCTTCCCTTCCCCCAGGAGGAGCCTTCCCAGTTGATCCCCATCCAAGGCCAGGACCGCGAAACGGGTGGGCGGGGGAGGATGGGGTGCATCCTTCGATCCCATCGCCTCGCGCAGGCGAAGAACTGCCCTCTTGACCTCCTGGTCATCCCCCTGGGGGGCTTTGGGAAACAGCTCCCGCCGCGCGTCCAATTCCGCCTTTCGGGGGTCATCGTGGAAGCCGGAGGGCTCATACCTGGCCAGGGGTTCATTGGCGAAGGACAGGGAAATTGCCGGCAGGGAGCGGGGAAAGAAGGTCTCCGGCCAGTGGATTCGCTTGAATTCCTGTGCCAGATGGTCTCGGGCGGCCACCACCTGGGGTTCCCTGCTGCGAAAGACCTCAACGAGGAAATGGGCGGAGGCAATGGCCGCGGTAGAGGGGAAGGGGAGGCGGAGCTTGTTGTCGGAGTCCCGGTCCTTCTCCATGGACCACACCTCATGGAACTCTTCGATGGGGGAGGCCAGCGCCTCGCCCCCCCTCTCTGGCCAGGGAGCCACCAGGAAGCGCCGGGTGGCGCACACCCCGCACAGGCGCTCTTTGCCCGGGCTGTCCCATCCCAGCCCCTGGTAGAGCTCTCCCCAGGCCTTTCCGGATGACCTCCGTTGTTCGTCCACCGGGGCGCTGGAGTCGGCAACCCCCAGGGCGGGGCGGTGACCACACAGGGTGCAGGCCTCCCCGGGGGGTGCCGGGGTGGTGGGAATGGTGCGGGCTCCGTGTCGGGCCTGGAGAGCCTCCCTCAAGGCATGTTGGGTGAGGGCGTAGTCAAAGCCTGTCATCCAGTTCTTCCGGGTGGCGAAGAAAGTGCCCCCGGCCTGATCGTAGTGGCGCAGGTTGGACTCTCCCACCCAGGGGGAGAAGCGCTGGAACCTCTCGGTCTCCCTCCACTTTGTCTCATCGAGGTAAGGTTGGCCAGGCAGGTTTTGGGGAGGAGGAGGCTCGATCCAGGCCGATTCGGGAGGCAGAGCTGGCTTCCAGGGCATGGCGACCCAGTGGACGTACCCTTCCCCCTCTCTCTCCACCTGCTCCGTCCATTGTCTTCCCAGGGGGTCTCTCTGAGGAGCTTCCGCCGGCAGCTCGCGCAAAAACCGGTCACGGACCGCCAACGCGATCTCCCTCCATCGCTGGAAGGCCGCCTGCCGACATTCCTCACCCACCCGGTCGATGAAATCCTCCCCGGTACCTTGGGGAAGGACGGCCATCCACTTGTTGGGGATCAGGGAGGAGCGGGTGCGGAGGGCCTTCTCCGATTTGGAGAGGAGGCCCTGATACTCCTCCCGAAAAGCCAGATACCGGTCAAAGCGGCGGTTGCCAGACAGGTCGGGGTAGAGGATGGCGTCGGGGCCATATCTTTGGATGATGGGCTTCATGGCCGCCAGGGACATCTCTGACAGCAGCATGGAGGCTACCCACAGATCCCGGCTGGTGCGGGCCTCCCGCAGCATCTCCCCCACCGGGCCCACTTCCAGGAGGAGGAGGTGGGGCTCCTGCCCCGAAGGGGGGGGCAAGGTCTCCAGCCAGGCGATTGCCGAGGTTGCCCGGACGTGATCCCACAGGGAGTGGTCAGGGGAGCGGGTGTCGGCGGGGCCCAGGGTGAGGTAACGGCGCCACAGATCGGTATCGACGCTGCGGGGAGCCTTCTCCAGCAGGGAGGCCCGGAAGCGGCGCCACAGCCACCAGAAGGCTGCCTCGGCCCACTTCTCCTGGGGCAGGCGACGGGAGCGGAGCTCGTCCTCCAGGGCGTCGTTGGCCCGCTTGAGAATGTGCTCGGTGGCCACCAGGGGGGGAAGGCCGCTCTTGTTGCCGCGGGCAAGGACGCGGAGGGGAGCCTCCCACAGGGGATGGGTGGCCAGGGGAGAGGCACGCCAAAACACCCTCACCTGCCCCCGAGTACCCAGATTGGGGCGGTCGGCGCCGGTCATCCACCCATCTGCCGCCCGGGTATCTGCGGGCTCCGCCTCTGCCCCGGGGGCAGTCTCTCCCTGTTCCTCCTCCGTTTCCCCACTCTCCAGCAGCTCCTGAAGGGCTCTTCCAAAGGCGACATGCCCCCTGCCTGCGAGGCTGCGATACCACATGGCATCGGCCTTGGCGGGAGGGTCATGAAGAAAGGCGGAGACCTTGCGCCACCAGAAGTCAGGGGTCATCGATGCACCGGAATGGAGAGAGTGGAGGAGGCCAGGGCCTTTTCGTAGGCGGCGAAGGTGGCCGCGGCGGAGGTGGAGGGGCCGGGGAGGGGCGAAGGGGTCAGCTCTTCCGGTTTCCGTTTGCCGGAGCGAACCTCACCGGTCAACTCCACCGGGGGGGCGCCAGTGCCCCGGACCTCCACCACCTGGGAACCGGGAGGGTCCCCGGAAAGGAGGAGGGTCAGCCCGTGCCTCATCTCTCCAATCCTCACCACCCGCAACAGAAGGGGGCTGGCGTGACGCTGGAGGCCCTTGCCGTTGATTTTGGCCGCCGGGCGAAGCTCCACTCCATCGGGGTCGAGTTTTTGGACCCCCTGGTCCTTGATGCGCTTGGGAGTCAGGGCGAAGCGGAAGGTCAGGGGAAGCCCGAAGGAGACCCTCGCCGGGGCTCGCCTCAGCCGGGAGCCTCCCTTTCCCATCTCCGAGAGCAGGTGATCCCCCACCTCCTGGCGGTCCCTCCACATCTGCCGCCGATGGGCCTGGAGAAAGGCCCCCACGTCGTTCAACGCATCCCCCCACTCTCGCCGACCGGTCCGGTGGACGCGGATCCAGGACTCCGGTCCCAGGTGAGGGGTGGCCAGGGCGGCGGCAACCCGGGGGCCGGGGAACCATCCCGCCAGGGTCTTCAGCCCGGCGCCCAACTGGGCGGCATAGGCCTCGATTCGGGGGGCGCTTACCGGGGGTAGTTCGTCCAGGACGCGACGAATCGCTTCCAGTCCTTCCCCGCTCATCTCTCCTGGGGCTCTCGCCTCCAGGAGCTGCACGCTCCCCCATCCTCGCCGGGCCCGGCTTCCCAATCCCCCCAGGTGCCCCAGCAGCCAGAAGGACCCGTACAGAGCCCGCAGCCCCTCCTCTCCCAGGCGGTGAAAGCGGGGGACGGTGAGGCGCAGGGTGAACGTGCATTTCTGGGGAGTCTCGGAGGCGGCAAAGCCCGTCCGGGGGCTGGTCCTCTCCTCCAGGGTGTAGCCGGTGTACAGAACCCCATTGGTCCTCTCGGGAGGGGAGCCCCGGTTCAGGTGTCCCCACTCACCGCGGGCGAGAGCAAACGTTCTCTGACTCTGAGGAGCCTCCTTTACCCGCAGCAGCCAGGGGCTCTGGGCGGCGCGGCTTTCCTCCAGGGCCGAGCCGAACCACTGATCCTCCCGGTTGGGAAACAGGGGGTCGAGGGCTCGATACCAGGCTCGCGCCGCTCCGCGGATGGAGGCCGGGCGCAGAATGGGGAGGGT
>CAYRTW010000272.1:0-7039 GCA_964426935.1 uncultured Rickettsiales bacterium | reverse complement strand
GATGCCGATGATGGCCACCACGATCATGAGCTCAATCAGGGTAAATCCACGGGAGGAACGAAGCATGGCACACCTCATGGCCGGCGGAGGCAACGGACGGGAACGATTCCCGTCTTCCAACTCTCGGCGCAGGCCAGATTGGATGCAGGATTCGTACCGTCGTCTCACAATTCTTTCTTCTCAAAATAAATACCGAAGTGGCAATGGAAAAGGGCTTTGAGCCTTCCCCAGAACGACGAAACCCACCCCTCCGTGAGGAGGGATGGGTTCGCGAAGTCACCCGGAGCCGGCCAAGCCGACCCCAAGGAGAGACTAGTAGATCTTGTTGGCAGAGGTCATGACGGCCTTGGCGGCGTCGGTGCCCACGTAGGAACTCTGGGTGGAGTCACCGTCCACGTCAGCAACGCCAGTGGCGGTGAAGTGGTCGTCGGTCACCACGCCACCGGGGCTACCGGAGCGGGTCACGCTGTAGGATCCACGAACCTTGCCGTCCGCCACCCAGCCAAGGAGCTGGAACTGGTTGAGACCGCCACCGGTGAAGTCAGTCTGCTGACGGCCCGAGGGAGTGGCGGGAGTGGCGGGGCACTCGGTGTAGGAGTCCCACTCAGCGTAGTAGGCCTTCTCAGCGGTCCGGATGGCGTCCAGGTTGGTGGGCAGCTCGGAGCGCTTGGAGCGGAGCTGCATGGCAAGGAAGTTGGGGATGGCGATGGCGGCCAGGATGCCGATGATGGCGACCACGATCATGAGCTCGATGAGAGTAAAACCTTTGTTGTTCCGAAGCATGTGAATCTCCTCGCGGCGCGGCGGGTAGCCGCTGGTTGGTTTGTCGCCCGGCTCTCTGTCCGGCGAGCCATGATGGTTGCACTCATCGTGCCAAGTCAGACTTTTTTCTTGATTCACCATAACTACTTGAAATGACTTTTAATTCATTCTCCTCACCTTCAATGCCACCCCCTCTCCTTCGCCGAACCCCTCAAAAGTGACGATTTTTGCCACCTCCGCTTGGGAAGTATCCCAAATGGGTGTGACGTTTCGTGTCACCTGCTCCGTCGATGGGGAGAGGCGGATGGCGACCCGTTCCCGAGGGGGAGTCTGATAGGATGCCCGGCGCGGAGTTTCACCCGCAGATCCGTGGCGATGCCGGGAGTTCTTGATCATGGCGTACCTGTTTGGCGGACAGATCGTGGCGCGAGCGCTGGCCAAGGAAGGGGTCAGTCACTTGTTCACCCTGTGCGGGGGGCACATCCAAGGCATCTATGACGGCTGCCTGGACCAGGGGATCCGGGTGGTGGATTTCCGCCATGAGCAGGCCGCTGCCCATGCCGCCGAAGGGTGGGCGAGGGCCACGGGGAGGCCGGGGGTGGCTGCCGTCACGGCGGGGCCGGGAGTGACCGACGCCGTCACCGCCATCGCCAATGCCAAGAGGGCCCAGACCCCCATGATCCTCATTGGCGGCCAAGGTCCCCTGGCGTTTCGAGACATGGGCTCCCTCCAGGAGATGGACCATGTGGAACTGATGCGCTCCATCACCAAGTGGTCTACCTCGGTCCCCGAGACCCGTCGCCTCGCCGAGTACATGTCCATTGCCTTCCGCAAGGCCACTACCGGGGTTCCCGGCCCGGTTTTCCTGGAAATGCCCTTGGACGTGCTGATGAACATGGTGGACGAGGAGAGCTGCGAGTGGCCCGACGGATATCGCTCCGAAGCCGCTCCAGCGGGGGATCCCGACGCCATCCTGAAAGCGGCCGACCTGTTGAGGGGGGCAGAGAGGCCGGTCATCCTGGTGGGGAGCCAGTTGTGGTGGAGTCGGCATCACGACGGACTGGCCTCCCTGTGTGAAGCCACGGGAGCTCCCGTCTATACCAATGGAATGGGAAGGGGCTCCATGCCCCCCGATCACCCCCAGTTTTTTCGACTGTCCAGGGCCCGGGCCCTTCAGAGGGCGGATGTCCTGCTGGTATTCGGCACTCCCCTGGACTTCCGTATCGGTTATGGCCGTCCCCCTCGCCTGGCTGAAAGCATCCGCCTCATCCAGGTGGATCTGGACCCCGAAGAGTTGGGAAGGAATCGCCGCTGTGAAGTGGGCATCCATGGGGATTCCGGCCGGGTGATGAAGCAACTGGCGACCGCGTTGGGTTGGTCCGGAGCCATGGAAAAGAGAGGAGAATGGCGTCAGGAATTGCGGGCCAGCGAGGACAAAAAACTGCTGGATCTGCGGACCCAGATGGATTCCCCCGCCGTGCCCATCAATCCGCTGCGCTTCGCCCGGGAGGTGGCCTCGGTGGTGACCCCCGACATGGTGGTGGTAGGGGACGGAGGGGATATCGTGGCGACCTACGCCAACGTCGCCCCGGTGCATCGCATGGGAAGCTGGATGGATCCCGGTCCTCTGGGAACCTTGGGAGTGGGGCCCTCTTACGCCATCGCCGCCAAACTGGCCAACCCTTCCCGCCCGGTCATGATCGTTTATGGGGACGGCTCTTTCGGCCTCAATGGAATGGAGTTCGAGGCAGCCGCTCGCCAGGGGATTCCCATTGTGGGAGTTGTGGGCAATGACGCCGCGTGGCAGCAGATTCGGAGGGGGCAGGTGCAGATCTATGGATCGGGAAGGACGGTGGCCACCGGCCTGGGATACACCCGTTACGACAAGATGGTGGAGGCCCTGGGAGGGTATGGAGAGTATGTGGAATCTCCCGACGACATCCGGCCCGCCCTGGAGAGGGCCTTTGCATCGGGGAGGCCGGCTCTGGTCAATGTGAAAATCGGAGAGAGCGACTTCCGCAAGGACGCCATCAGCGTCTGAACCAAAGGGGATTGGGATGGATCTGAAGCGCGAATTCAGCCTGCTGGGGGAGCTCCACCAGGTGGACAAGGGGCTGTGGGAGAGGGAGGACTTTCTGAAAGCCATGCCGGCAGCCCTGTCCCTCCTGGTCCAGAGGGAGACCGATGCCGGCCAAAGACGCGACGCCCTCAAGCTGCAACTGGAGCAGGAGGGGGCCCGCTCCCGAGCGATGGAGGCGGAGTTGCGTGGGGTGGACGCCCGGTACGCGAAGTCCGTGGAAAACGCCGACCGGATCACCAACCAGATCCAATACGATGCCACCCGGAGGGAGCAGGAGCAGTTGCAACTTCGCTCGGCAGCGTTGACCGATGAGATCCTGACGATCATGGAGGAGTTGGAGACCCTGGAAGCGGATCTGAGCCGGGTCACCGAGGAGGTGAAGGCGACCCGCCAGGAGAGGGAGGCCTTGGAAACGCAGCAGATGGCCGATCAGGACCGGATTCAGAAGGAGATGGGCGGGCTGTCCGAGGAGAAGAACCGGATCGTCGGAGAGATGGATGTGAACATCCGGGCCCGCTACGACCGGGCCCGGAGAGTGGGGCTGCGGGGAGGGGTCACCGCAGCCCGGGACGGAGTCTGTCAGGTCTGCCGCCGCACCATCCCACCCCAGATGCTCAATGAAAGCCGTTCCTTCAACAGCCTCCATGCCTGCCCCAGTTGCGGCAAACTCCTCATCAACGTGATCTGGACTTCTCTGGACTCGGAGCCTTCTTCCCCCACCGGGTGACTTCCCGTCACCAATCTCCTGACGTGGATTGCCATCCTCCCCTGGCGCGCTAGGATGGGGGCGGCGCGGAGCCGTCCAGGCGGTCGCTGGCAGTGGGAGTTCCCATTGCGGGAGGAAAGTCCGAGCTTCACAGGGCAAGGTGCCGGGTAACCCCCGGTCGGGGCAACCCGCAGGAAAGTGCCACAGAGAGCAGACCGCCCGCAGGCGGGAATGAGGTTCGCCTCTCCCGCGCGGCTCGGCGACCCGATGAGGGCCGCCGGGCGGAGTTTCGGCTCGTTCCGAGCCTCCGGCAAGGGTGAAAGGGTGCGGCAAGAGCGCACCGCCGCCCCTGGTAACAGAGGCGGGCACGGCAAACCCCACCTGAAGCAAGGCCAAATAAGGGAGCACCTCTGCCGGTTCGCCGGTGGTGGGCGGGTTGCCCGCTCGCAGCTCCCGGGTAGGCTGCTTGAGCCCTCGGGCAACCGGGGGCCTAGAGGAATGGCCGCCACCGGTCGCAAGACCGGAACAGAACTCGGCTTATCGGACGACTCCGCGCCATTTTCATCGTCTGGAACGTCCCCAGAGACCGTTGGGAGCCCACTGAATTTCGATTGTCCCCTGACGGAGACGATGGACCTTCCTCGTTGACCTCGGTATCCTCCTGCGGCATTGCGGACATTGGCTGGAGGCCTTCCCCATGAACCTTCGCTCCCTCCTGAAACTCCTTCCCTTTCTGGCGATTATCGGGCCCCTTGGCTGCGGAGACCTGGAGAGCTACGAAACCTCGGCTCCCCAGGTGTCCATCACCAGCCCTGCCACCGGAACGGCGGTGGTTTCCGGCACCCCCATCACCTTCCTGGCTCGGGTCACCGACGACTCCCAGGATCTGACCACCATCACGGCGGTATGGCGCAGTGACGTGGATGATGAGCTGTTTACCGGCCCCCTGGACTCCCAAGGAGTCAGCCAGTTCACCACCACCCAACTCTCCGCCGCCACCCACACCATTACTCTCCTTGCCACCGATGGGGATGGGGAAGAGGGAACGGCCAGCCTGACGGTGGTGGTGGACTCCAACAGCCCTCCCACCATTGAACTGGTTTCCCCCACGAGCGGAGACAGCTACCCCTCTGACGCCATCATCGCCGTGGAAGGCACGGTGGGGGATGCCCAGGACGCCCCAGAGGACCTGCGAGTTTCTGCCGCCACCTCGGCAGGAGGGGGGGACCTGGTCAGCGACTTCGCCCCTGCCACCGATGGCTCCTTCTCCTTTTCGGTGTTCCTGACCACCGAAGGCGTGCAGACCCTCACCATCACCGTCGTGGATCTGGCGGGAAGCACGGCCACCGCCGATGTGGAGTTGGCTGTCACCACCGCCAATGAGTCCCCCACCTGTTCCTTTGTCTTCCCGGAGAGCGGCGATGTCATGGAGGGGTCGGCCACCATCATCGCCGAGATCGACGACGCCGAAGATGCTCCTGGTGACCTGACCGTGGAGTTTGTCAGCAACCTGGCGGGGGCCCTGCCGGGTCCTGCGGAGATCTCTGCCGATGGCACCGTGGAGCTGCCGGTAGACCTGGAATCAGGAGACCACATCCTCAGCCTTACCGTGACCGATTCCGTGGGAGAGACCTGCGAGGATTCCGTGGCGGTCATCGTTTCCGGTGCCCCCACGGTGGAGATCACTGCTCCGGAGGATGGCACCGTAGCGGCGGAGGGAGAGGTCATCAGCCTCACTGGACTGGTGGGGGATTCCGAGGACTCTCCCCCAGAAATGCTCCTCCAGTGGAAGAGCACTTTGGACGGAGTGGACACCATCCTCTCCGAAAGTCCCGCCAACATCAGCGGAGCCACGGCGGTGGTGGTGTCGGACGGACTCACCCACGGCGCCCACACCATCACCCTTTCGGTCACCGATTCCTCAGGACTGACCTCAAGTGCATCCATCTCCGTCCTGATCAACGGCGAGCCCGGTGCCCCCACCGTGGCCATCAGCCCCAACCCCGCTTATGCCGGGAACTCTCTCACTGCGGAGATCTCCGCCGAAGCAGTGGATCCCGATGGCGATGTGGTGACCTACCGATACGAATGGTCCCAGGATGGGGTTATTGACGAGACCCTGACCGAACCCACCATCCCCGGGGACACCATCGTCAAGAGTCAGAACTGGCGGGTGAGGGTATATCCCACCGATGGCATCACCGAAGGACCTTACGGGCAGGCCAGCGCCGTCATCCAGAACTCCCTCCCCGTCGTGGAAGGGGTCAGCATCACTCCCAATCCCCCCATGGATGGGATCGCCTTGACCGCTGAGGTCGCCGGGTATTCGGACATCGATGGAGACCCGGTGACCCTGCGCTATCGCTGGTACGTCAACGGGACCAATCTGGGGCCCAACTCGGCGAGCCTGACCCCTTCCAATTTCGTTCGAGGGGATGAGGTCTGGGTAGAGGTTTCTGGGAATGATGGCGGCGAGGGCGACCCTGCCCCCTCGGAGCACCTCATCGTGGTCAATGCCCTGCCCTCCACTCCTGAGGTCACTCTTGAGCCGGAAAACCCCGCACCCGGAGAGGATCTGTTCTGCACTCACACCCTGTCTACCGACGCCGATGGGGACACGGTGGTCTACCTCTTGTCCTGGTCTGTGGATGGAGAGGATCAACCCGATCTGGATGGAGAAGACACCCTCAATGGACTGCTGTTGGAGGCAGGCCAGGCGTGGACCTGCACGGTGACTCCCTTCGATGGCATCGAAAATGGCTCCTCAGGGATGGCAACGGCGATGGTGGGCGACCTCTCCTATCCCATCACTTTGGAGGTTTCCGGCCTGGGTTCAGCCTTCCTTGGGCAGGAAGGCTCAGATCGGTTTGGCACCGAGGTGGTCGCTGCCGATTTCAACGACGATGGGTATCCCGATGTGGCCATCGGGGCTGCTCGCAACGACCTGGCCGGTACCGACAGCGGGGCCGTCTACATCTTCTTTGGCACTTCATCTGGATTCCCCTCCTCGTGGAACGCCTCTGAAGCCGATGTCATTCTCACCGGCCCTGCCGCCAGCACCCAGGCGGGAACCGATCTGGCTGCCGGAGACTGGAACGGGGATGAGCGCAGCGACCTTTTGATCGGGGTTCCCAACGACAACACCGCAGGAAGCGGAGCCGGGGCGGTATACGGATTCCTGGGAGGCCCGGGCTTCGTCTCCGACTCCGACTCCGTGGACTCGGTGGCGGACCTCATCCTCACCGGGCTGGATGCCACCGACAAAGCGGGATCGGCGGTGGCCTTCGTGCCCGACGTGGATGGAGACGGGGACGAGGAGATCCTCATGGGAGCCCCAGAGACCGGAAGCGGCGCCAATGCCCAGACCGGCAGCGCATACCTGTTCCTGGGGAGTGACACCCTCTCCGGCACCCTGTCGGCAACGGACGCCGATGCCACCTTCGGCGGTGAAACCCCGGGGGGACGCCTGGGGGGTGCGGTGGCTGGCCTTC
>CAYRTW010000271.1:0-7054 GCA_964426935.1 uncultured Rickettsiales bacterium | reverse complement strand
CCACCCCTTCCTCCGGGGTGGTGGGAGACAGTCGCAACGCCAGCCGGGTTCGATGGAGCCATTCTTCTTTCAACAGATTCCCTACCTCGATGTGATGACCTCCCTGCCGCCACAGATGGGCAATGGCCTCGGCATGCTGCCCCCGGTCACGCCGGGAAGGAGGAAGATCGGGGAAGGGAGCTCCCAGTCGGATCATGCGTCTCCACAGGAGCACCAGCACGGTCACCCCTCCCCAGGCGCTCACCCAGGAGGCAGGAGGGGAGGTCACCAGAGTCAACAGGGAGGGATGGTGGCCATATCCGTGGCTCCACTCTTCGAACAGGACCGGTCCCTCTCCCAGCGACAGGAGCCACGCTCCCAGCCAGACGTTTCCAGGATGTTTCAGGGCTCGATTGCTGAGAACCGCGGCGTCGGAAAGGGCCACCAGGGTCCCCCGGCCGAGGGGAAAGGCCTCCACCACCGAGCCCTCTGAGATCTGGACGGGCGAGGGAAGCCCTTCCTCCAGGGGGAAAACGCGATGGAGATGCATCAGGGAGTGAATTCCCAAGGGATCGGGGGGAGTGCAAGCCTGGGGAAGGAGGGATTCCTGAGAGTCCTCGACGGGGAGGACATGGGAAGGACCGCCCACGGCATCCAGGAGATCCTGGAAATCTCCCTTTCCACTGAAAGATCCGCCCGGTTCCTCGGACGGTTCGGGGAGGGCAATCTGGGAGAATGAAATCGAATCCCGAGCCACCACCAGGATGTTTCCATCCTCTACCCACCGCAGCAAGGGAGCCACCCCCGCTTCTCCTTTTCCGAACATCTGGGGTCCGGGAGCGAGAGCCAGGAGGAGGCGATGGCCGCTGGGAAGGTGCTCGGGAGGCTCGATCCATCTCTCCGCGCTGCGTCCCAAAGAGGGGGTCAGGGCGTACAAGGCTCCAAAACCGTGAATTCCCGTTCCAAAGGAACTGGAGTCCAGGGTCTCCCTCTCTCTTTCTCCAGAAGCACAGCCTCCCCCGGCCAAGACCAAAAGAGTCATTGCCACAAGGAGGTGTGGAGGGTTCTCCTTCCCCCTCATCCCCTCTTTCCAGAAGCATGGCGTTCCCGCAGTCGAGCCCAGGCGGTGGAGTCCAGGACATCCCCTCGGTACAGGGCCCTCTCCACGGCATCTCCCAAAACCCGCAACGAATCCGCGTCGTTCCCCCCACTCCTCACCCAGTCGAGGAGTTCCCGCACGGTCAGGTGTCTCCTTCCTCGAACCGAGGCCTCTCCCATCCGATGAGCCACCTCTTTCTGCAGCAACAAGCGCGCCGCGTCGGTAAATCGCCCCTCGGCCTCCGCCTCACCAAGCAGTTGATCCCAGGAGAGAGGGGCCGCGTCGGACAGGGAGGGGGGCAGAAGAGCATCCGGCCGCGCTGCAGATGCCGCCCGCACCAGAACGAAGCGGATGTGCCATATCAGGAAGATCAAGGTTCCCGACAACAGGCTCATCAGCACGATGAAGCCAATGGGGTGGTCCTGCTGCAGGGAGGCAAGGCTGAACAAGAACTGGTGGAGTCCCTTTTCCAGCCGAGTGCGGATGTCGGCAAGAGCGGTGGGATCGGAGAAGGCCATGCCCCGTCGAAAGGAAGGCTCATTCAAGACCTTCAGGGCGGCGGCGCTCATCTCCTCCCGATTGCGGGAGGGGGGAGTCAGGGAGCCCAGGTTGGGGAGGCGAGGGGCCACTGCCGAGGGGGGAGGCGCTTCCGTCAAAGGGGGCCTCTCAGGAGGCTCCACAGCAAAGCCAGGGGAGGATCCCAAGAGGATCAGGGCCAGGGTCGGCATCAGCAGCGGGGGGAACCGCCGGAAGCAGGAGCAGCAACCCCTTGGGATCACTGAAGATCCGCGCCGGGGCGGGAGGCGAGATCCTCTTCGGGGAGAAGGGGGTGGGGAAGAAGGTCAAGATCCCAGGCCTGCAGCGCCAGATCCCATCCTTCGTGGCGAGATCGGGCTACGATCCAGGCCACTGACCACAGAACGCTCCCCAACGAAGCCAACAGGGGAGTGAGCAACAGCGCCAACGGAGCCTGATAGAGCTGGCTCAGGGCCAGTTGATTCAGGAGCACCAGGGGATCGGTGTCCGACGACGAGGTCAGTTGAGCGACGATCTGCATGGGGGAGGTGAGCACCCCATCAAAGATCAGATACAGGAGCCACACCCCCAAGAGGGTGGGAGGCATGGTGCGAAACAAGGTCAGCGCCCTCTTGATGGAGCCCCGGGGTCCCCTCCTCTCCCAGGCCATCACTGGAGCTAGAAGACAGGTCATGGCGATCCAGATGACCCCAGGAAAGATGCACATCAGAAATCCCATCATCGCCAGAAATCCTGCCAGAAGGTCGGTGCCGATAATGACCCAGAACCGGCTCAGGGCCTCCCTCCAGGCTCCCCACACGGTGAAGGGATGCCCTCTCCAGAGATGAATGGTGGCTCGGGAAACCGCCACCACGCCGAAGGAAAACCCTTGCATGCATACGACCCCCAAGAACAGGAACCCCAAGGAAGCCAGCAACGAGTTTCGCACCGATTCCGAGGACAGGGGGTAACCTCCCAGGAGCCTCCGAATTCCCTCCACTCCTGCAAACAGGAACGCGGAGAAGGAGAGATGAGCGGGAATCAGAGGAAGGGCGACCATGGCCCAGAGCTGAAGGGGAGCCTTGCGCCACAGGGAAATGGACAGGGTGGCAATATCGCCGGCGCGAAGCTCATGAACGGGGTGGTGGTGGATCGGAGCCATGATCGGGCCGGGGGAGAAAGGGCGGGCACGAGGCCGGGGAGTCTCCCCCATTCGTTGACGCACTCCGGCGAGCATACTACCGTCCCCCCTCGGTGGCGAGGGAGCCACTTCCGGAGGATTCCCGTGTTTCATCCCGGTCGCACCGTTCCCCCTGCAGGAGTCGTGGCGGGTTGCCTGGCCCTTTTCAGTTTTTGCGGCTGTGAGCCCGTCGCCGGAGACATGGATCTTTTGAGCCCCTATGGAGGGGAGTCCCCTCCTTCCGCCTCGGGGGCGAATACCGAATCGAGCCCCCCTGCCCACTCCATGAATGAAGGTGAAAATTCCTTTCCCCTGCTGGGAAATTCTGCTGTCAAAGAGGCATCAAGGGAGGGTCTTCAACAGGAGTCAGGGAACCCGGCAGCGCCCTCAGGACAGAGGCGAGCGGTGATCCCGCTGCCTGGAGGGGAGGCGGCTTCCGAGGCGGGGGAGACCGGACCTTCTTCTTCGGAGAGGGCAGCAGCGCCGGAAGAACCCTCGGCTCCGCGCCGGGAGCCTGGCGGGGGAGCCCCCACGCCTTCGGGAGGAGGAGCAAGCAGCGGCATCCCCGCCTCTCCGCCGCCCACGGACGGCGTGGCGGGATTTTCCCCCATCCTCTCCCCGGCGGGCTTCTCCGGCGGCGGTGCCTGCGGGACTTCCTCTCTCACCGCATGGCCTCTCCACCAGATGGTGGTGGAGGCGACCGTTCCCCGAGGGACCTCTCCACTGGCCGTGGTTCGCCTCCCCGACGGGACCGAGGAGGTGATCCGCGTCGGTGCCGTGGTGGGGGACAGGGGGGCCCGAGTGACCTTCATCGGGGAGGGAGAGGTGGGTCTTTCCGAGATCGTTTTGGACGCCTCGGGACGTCCCTCCCTGGGGCAGCGGGTGATGCGGTCCCGTTGAGAGAGGGTCCGGGATCCGTCCGAAAATCAGTCAGGTGTTCGAAAATCGGACGGAAAACCGGACAGTTGCTGAAGAGCACCAGCTAAATAGTAAATAATATCAACGAATTATAAATTCAAGAGAGAGGCATGGCTCCTGCACACCCAAGGGGCCCATGACTTCTTCCGCCAGCCCCCTGCTCTTCCCCTGCCTGGGAATCCTGATGGGCATCCTCCTCCAGGATGTCTTTCCGCTGCCCCTGTCTTCTGCGGCTGCCTCCCTGGCTTGCTTCGCCGGCGCTGGGCTGGTGGTCACCTCCCCTTGGCTACGCTCTGCCCTGGTGGTCCTGGCCTTCGTGGCGTTGGGATGTGTCCGCGCCTCCTCACCAGGAGACCCATTCCAGCGCATTTCTCCTTTCACCACAGGAGAAAAGATGTGGCTGGGGTTTCATGCTAAGGAGGATGGGATCCCCATCCGCGATGGAGGACAGCGCTTTGTGGGGAGGCTTCTGTGGGCCTCCGTGGAAGGCCAGAAACGCCTGGTCGACGCCCCGGTGCAACTGACCCTTCCCACCGAGGGACGGCCCATCCACCGGGGGGATTTCCTGGAAGGATGGGCGAGACTGCGAATGCCCCGTCCCACTGGGGTTCCTGGAGTCGAAGACCCCCTGCGCGACGCCCATCGCCGGGGAATCACTGCCTACGCCACCGCCAAGGAACCTCTGCTCCTTACCCACCCCTCCACTTGTCAGGATCCGGGTTGGCTGAGGAGATATCGGGGGGCTCTGGGCAGGTGGATTCTTGCCCCTCGGTTTGGGGATGAGGCCGGATATTTGCGAGCGGTGACCCTTGGGGATCGTTCCCACATGAGCGCAGGGGACGATCAGGCCTTCCTGCGGGCGGGGGTGACCCACCTGATCTCCATAAGCGGCCTGCATATTGCCGTTTTTGCTGCGGCAACCATCGCCTTGGTGCGAGCCTTCTTTCGCCTGTTGACCCGGCTGTGGCCAGAGATATCGGATCGAATTCCCAGGGAGACCGTGGCGGGCCTCCTGGCCATTCCCCCCGTCCTGATCTATTCGGCCCTTGCGGGATGGTCCGTGCCCACCCAGCGCTCCGCAGTGGCGGTGGTGGTGGGGTGCGTGGCCATGGCGATGGGGCGTACCGTTCGCAGCCTGCATCTGGTGATGGTGGGGATTCTCTTGATTCTCATTCGAGACCCCAGGGCCCTCTTCGATCCCTCGTTTCAGCTCTCCTTCGCCTCGGTCCTCGCCCTGGTGGTGGTGCTCCCTCGATTTCCCGGAGCCGAATGGGCGGCAGCCACCACCCTACGGAGCGTTCTCATGGTGCCGGCCTTGGGATCGGTGGCCGCCACCCTGGTGACCGCTCCCATCACCGCTCTTCGCTTCGGAGGGATTTCGGTGAGCGCTGTGCTCGCCAATCCGGCGGCGATCCTGCTGTTGGGGACCTGGACGGTGCCCCCTGCCTTGCTGGGGTGTGCTCTTCACCCCTTCTTTCCCGGGGCGGCCGAAATGTGCATGGTCCTCGCACGCCTTCCCGTAGCCTTGGGGCTGAGGTGGGTTCGGTGGCTGGGCGGCGAGGGAGGCGCCCCGCTCATGTCCTTGGGGCCCCATGGAGCGTCCATCGCCCTCTGCTCCCTCCTCGGTTTTCTGGCGTGGTGGATGGGGCGCCGGAGGCCTGCCTGGGCGGCCCTGGCCTGGGTGGGAGCGGCAGTGGTCCTGGTGGGAGCCCGAACGGAACCCCCGCCGGGGCTCCGGGTGTCGGTGTTGAGCGTGGGACAGGGGGACTCCACCCTGGTGGAGTTTCCGGCGGGAGAGACCCTCCTTGTGGACGCGGGCGGGGGCCCGGAAGATGGAGATCCGGGGCCGCGAAGGATTTGCAAGTACCTGTCCTGGCGAGGGATTCGGCGCTTGGACTTCCTGCTGCTTACCCACCCTCACCAGGATCACATCGGCGGGGCTGAGGCGGTGCTACGGTCTCTCCCGGTGGGGTGTATGTGGATTCCAATCAGGCCAGCCGCCGGCTCCCCCATGGGCAGGGTCGTCGCCCTGGCGTTGAAGCGAGGCACTCGTGTGGAGGTGGTGGAGAGCGGAACCCCCTTTCCTCCTTTGGGCAAGGGGGCGAACGTGGAGCTTCTTCACCCCTTGCCGGGATGGCGAAAGGCATTGGGTCATCAGGGCATGAGGGTCAACAACCTGTCCATCGTCCTGAAAGTGGAGTGGAAGGAGAATCGGGTGCTCCTCACCGGAGATGCAGAAAAAGAGGTGGAGGCCATGCTGGTCCGCTCTCGGGTTCTGCAACCGGCTGTGATGGTCAAGGTGGGGCATCACGGCAGCGCCACCAGCAGCACAGCTCCCTTCGTGAGGGAGGTGCATCCCCGGTTTGCCATCGCCCCCACCGGATGGGACAACCGATTCGGATTTCCCCGACCCTCCTCTCGAATTCGCTGGGAAACGGCAGGGGCAAGGTTCCTGGCTACCGGCGCTGACGGCTCGGTGTTTCTCTGTCTGGGAGAGGGGAAGGCCGCCCTGTCTCGTCTCGATCCCGAAGGGGGCTGGCGCGACGAGTCAGGCCGGTGTCGCCCCGGGACCTGGCGAGGATGGCGCCTCCTTGCCGTTCCCCCGGGCCCTCCACAACCAGAGAGAGCCCAAAAACAGGAGAACACAGATCCCCTGGGAGGTGCTGAGGGTCCACCCGCTTCCCGCGTCCTTCCAGAGGAATCCACGCTCCGCATCCCCTCGAAAGACCTCCAGGACAAAGCGCAAGGGACCATACAGCAGCCCGTAGAGTGCAAGCACTCTGCCGGGAATCCGCTGCCGCTTGGAGACCAGGAGCATGATGCCGAGCACCGCCAGATTGCCAAGGGATTCATAGAGTTGGGTGGGATGGAGAGGGACATTGGCGGGGGCGATCTGCATCCAGGAACTCTTGGGGAAGACCACCGCAAAAGGAAGGTTCAGGGCCTCCTTGCCGTAACAGCATCCCACCCCAAAACATCCCAGGCGGCCAATGGCGTGGCCCAGAGGAACCCCGGGGATGATGGCATCGGCATATCTCCAAAAATCCAACTGATGGCGGCGCATGTACCAGGCCGAAGCGCCCACCGCCCCCGCCAGTCCTCCCAGGAACACCAGCCCCCCTTCCCGGGGATTGAAAGCCTGGAGAGGGGAATCCAGGTAATCCTGCCAATGCAGGACGACATACAGGAGACGGGACCCCAGGATGGCCGAGGCGATGATCCAGAAGCCCAATTCATCGACTCTGGCCCCCGACAGCCCACTTCGATTCGCTCTCCACACCCCCAATCGGATTCCCAGGACAAACCCCAAAGCCACCAGGACACCGTAACTGGTGATGATGAAACCGTGCAGATCAAGGACG
>CAYRTW010000270.1:0-7070 GCA_964426935.1 uncultured Rickettsiales bacterium | reverse complement strand
TGTCAGCGCCGACGTGAACATCGTGTGGGATGGGCGGTTTGAAAGTCGTGGCTGATTTGTCGTGGTCGCGATGACAAACGGGGCGGCAACCGGTGTCGGTGGCCGCCCCGCTTCACGAACGGAGCCCGCTCTCAGGGTGCCGTGATCTGGTCCTTCATCCGATAGCTCTTGCCTTCCAGGACGACGGTCTCGGCGTGGTGCAGGAGTCGGTCGAGCACGGCGCTGGTCAGGGTGGCGTCGTTGTCGAAGATCTTGGGCCAGGCTTTGAAGGGCTGGTTGGTGGTCAGGACCAGCGAGCCACGCTCGTAGCGTTCACTGATGATCTGGAAGAGGAGGTCGGCGCCGAGTTTGTCGATGGGCAGATAGCCGACCTCGTCGAGGATTAACAAGGTGGGGGTGAGCAGCCGTTTGAGCTCGGCCTTGAGGCGGTGGGCGATCTGGGCGGCGGTCAGGGTGTTGATCAGGTCCACCGCGGTGACGAACCGGACCGCGTGTCCGGCCAGACAGGCGGCGTGCCCCAGGGCGATGGCCAGGTGGGTCTTCCCCAACCCGACCCCGCCCAGGAAGATCACGTTGGTGTGGGAGTCCAGGAAGCGGAGGCGGAAGAGGTCTTCGACCTGGGCGCGGTTGACCGCCTTGGGCCAGGACCAGCGGAACTGTTCGAGGGTTTTCAAGGTGGGGAAGCGCGCCGCCTGGAGGCGGCGCTGGATGGCCAGTTGCTGGCGACGCTGGGTTTCCCCATCGATGAGCCGGGCCAGGTAGTCCAGCGGACTCCACTGTTTCTGAGCGGCCTCGGTGGCGAGGAGGAAGGCCTGCTCGCGCAGGTAGTGGAGCTTGAGGGCGTCGAGTTGTTGGAGGAGGCGTTGTTCGGTGTCGTTCATGGGGTGGGTGGGTTTTGGTAGGGGGACAGATCCGGAGCGGGCAGGTCCAGTTCCAGGAGGTCCTGGCGGCGGGTGAGGTGGAGGGCGCCGGGTTCAGCCGTGGGGCGGGCGCGTTGCTCCAGGAGATTGGCGATGTACTCGCAACTGAAGGCGCTGTAGGCCAGCGCATCTTGGAGGGCGCGGACCACCGGCTCGGGGCCGTAACGCTCACTCAGGGCGAGGATCTTCTGGGCATGGAACTTGGGATTGGCGCGCCGTTCGCTCAGGGCGTGGTAGTAGGTTTGGGCTTCCGGACACAGAGCGAAGAAGCGGGTCAGGAGGAGTTGCTCACGGCCTTGGCGGCGTTGGGCCAGGAGTTCGGCCTCGTGTTCGGGCTGGACGACGGGCTGATGGCGGTCGTAACAGCGGCGATGTTCGGCGATGCATTGGTCGCGCTGGTCATAAAGGAGGATGCGGTCCGGATAGGCTTTGAGGATGAGGTTCTGACGGGCATAGGCCGGGGGGACGGAGTAGCGGTTGCCGTCGAAAGCGACGCGGCACTGACTGCTGGCGCGGGGATGATGGAGGACGGCGAGGTCGTAGGGGAGCGGGTGGAGGGGGCGCAGCGTGGGCGCCTCCTGGGCGAAGAGGGCCATGGGGGTTTGGCGAGTCTGGGCGTGGACCCGGAGGTTGGCGACCTGGTCCAGCCAGGTGCGGGCGGCGTGGTTGAGGGCCTCCAGGCCCGGGGGCAAGGTGAAGCCGGCCAGGAAGTTCTTGCGGACATAGGCGACGGCGGCCTCGACACGTCCTTTCTCATGGGGCTTGTACGGACCGCAGGCCCGGATCTGGAAGCCGTAGTGTTGGGCGAAGTCCAGGTAGCGGGGATGGAAGGTGGCGGGCTGGCCGTGGGGGTGCTGGAGGACGGCGGTCTTGGTGTTATCGACCCAGATCTGGGCGGGGACACCGCCGAGGTAGGCGAAGGCCTGCTGCTGGCAGGCCAGGAAGTGTTCCATGCTCTGGGCGAGGGTGAACTCCAAGTAGAGCCGGCGACTGTAGGCGAGCACGAGCACGAAGAAGGAGAGGCGTCGGCGGGTGGAGCCGACGGGGAACCAACCGGCGCTGCCCCAGTCAATTTGGGCACATTGTCCGGGGGCAAACTGCAACTCGAGGAAGGCCGGATGGGCCGGCGGGCGCAGGTGAGCGACCAGTTGCTTGAGGATGCTGTAGCCGCCGGTGTAGCCGGATTCGCGCAAGCGTTGGAAGAGCTGGCGGGCGCTGAAGGGATGGGTGGCGAGCAGGCGGACGATCTCGCCACGGAAGGGGTCCAGTTTGCTGGCGCGCCGGGCCGGGGCGCGCCGTTGATAAGCGGGGCGCGCCGCCCACTTGGCGACGGTCTGGGGATGGAGGCCCAGGTGGCGGGCAATCTGGGCGACGGAGAGCTGCTCCTGTTCGCGGAGCCGCCGGATTTGCTGGTAGCAGGGGTAGTCAATCATCGGGCACCTCCGGCGCGCGCGACGGCCTGGCGGAGGATGTCACCGAGGGAGCGGGCCTCGGGGCCGCTCTGGCGGGGGCCGGTGATTTCGGTGGGCGGGTCCAAACTCAGGACTTGGTAGAGGGGTTTCTCGAAGGCGATGAGCTCGGCGGCGAGCAACTGCTCGCGCGCCTGATGGAGTGGGTCCAAGTCCAAGCCCAGGTGGCGGCACAGCGACGCGTCGGCGTAGTAGCTCAGGCCGTCGGCGTCGCCGACGGTGACCAGGAATAGGTAGAGCGCCCAGGCGTGGGGCGCGCAGGACTGGAGACGTCGTTCACGGACCAGACGGTGATCCAGCCAACTGAACTGGGGCGGGACCTGACGGCGCCGCTCCGGACGGAGGAGACGTTTGACGATCATAGCCAGGGTGTGGATGAGCGGACCGCCGGGACGGGGTGTCCAAGAGGTCCTGACCCTTGGCTATCAAACGGCGGGCAACGGCGGCGATGTCCTCTTGTAGCGTGGTGTGGGTGAGCTGGGAGACAAGTCCCAGGAGCAGAGGCAGTTGAGCTTGGGAGAGATCTTGTAACGGTGGGGGCAAGGGGTCTGGTAACGGTGGTGGAGGAAGCGGTTGGGGTGGAGGTATTTGCGTGTGGCAGACATCATGTAACGGTTCCGGGGCCTTCTGGGGTCGTTTCCAGTAACCGGGATGGGCGGCTCGCCACTGGCGCACCCGTTCCACATTGGCGGGGCCGCGGAAGTAGTCTTGGTTGGCGGGCTTGGCGAGCCAGCGCCGCTGACTTTCGCGATGGCTGGCCCGCTGACAGGCGGGCTGGGAACAGAACTGCTGGTGATGGCGGTTGCGGGGGTCGGGGAGGAAGAACTGCTTGCAGCAGGAACACTTGCGCTGGCCGGCGGGCGGGGACATCGGGCGGGAAGAAGAGCCCAACGCCCCAGATCAACGCGACACGATTACGCCGGTGCGGGAAGAAGACGGACGGGAAGTAGGAACCAGAGCTTTGAGTGAAACCGGGGGAAGAAAACCGACCGAAGAAGACGTGACGTTCACACCGCCCGCTTCACTCCACTTTCAGATCGGCGCGCACACGAGCCTCAACTTGCACACCTCGGCCGGGCGTAGACCGGTGCAGAACACCAACCCGATCATGGTTTCAAACGTCTGTGGCCGGAGTGCCGCGTAACGGGCCCGATGCGGGAGGTGCCGCGACCGCTTCATCATGAGACGAACCTGCTCAGGCGTGTAGATGTGCGGTTGGCGGCGAATACAGGTCGAACCGAGCATCCGTGCCGGTGGCACCTCCGTGTGGGGATCGAGGGCGGCGAGGTAGCGGGCCAGGCCGCGTACCGCCTGATAGCGCATGGCGTGATACCCGCAGCGGTTGTCGCCGACCGACGTGGCCCATTGCAGCGCGAGGGCGGTGGTTAGTGGCTCCCCTGACGCCGTCTGGTCGGCGAAGACGGCGAACTTGCGCAGGTGATCGGCTTGCCTGCGCAGCAGGAACCCGAGCTTGCGACGGTGCGCGAGATACGCGCGCACCCGAGAATGCATGGAGGTGGGTTTCATGGGAGGGGCCAGGGTTGCAGGAGGACGCGCATATCGGAGACGGTGACGTCCGTGTAGAGGCTGGTCGTCATCAGGTCTTGGTGGCCCAGGAGATCGCCGATCTCGCGCAGGTCCGCACCGCGCGCGTGAAGCCGGGTGGCGAAAGTCCGCCGCAAGACGTGCGTCCCCCCGTAGGCTTCGGGAAACCCACAACGACGGTAACCGCGCCGCATGGCCATCCGCACGCAATGGGTACTGACCGGGGTTCCGGCCATCTTGGCGTGCCGCAGAAATACGTGGTCACTCGGGCTGCCTCCACGAAAACGCTCAATGTAGCGGCGCAGCACCTCGCCCACGGCCGCCGGGAGCGGGACGATGCGGGCGACTCCAGCCTTCATCACCGGCACATGAACCACGCCCGCCTCCCAGTCGAGGTCGTGGAGCCGAAGCTGGACCACCTCGCAGTTGCGGAGCCCCAACTCGATCATGCAGAGCGCCGCCGCGTATTCACAGCAGCCTTGGGCGGTCTGCCGATCAAAGGATCGGAGCAGCTTCTTCCGTTGAGTGCCCGTGAGCCCACCGGGACTGTAGTGTTGGCGGAAGTTTGGTATCGTGGGGATCGCCAGTACCAGTTGCGCGGGACAGGCGCCGCGCAGTTGAACGAACCCGAGAAATCGTCGCAGCGCACCGAGCAAAGTCTTGGCGTAGCCGGCAGTATGCCCCGCGGCGCAACGCTCCGCGAATCGCCAGATATCTTGAGCACGGACCTCGGCCCAGCGGGCCTGACGATCGCCGAACTGCCACACGAGATAACGGCGGGCAAAGGCAACATATGCTTCAGCGGTCAGGCGCACGAAACCACGGTGATCCAGCAAAAAGGCCCTGTAATCGTTGAGCCAAGAGGTCCACGGCTCGCGGGGGTCTGTCGCGTAGCACTGGCGGAACTTCAGCCACCGATGGAGCGCACCGCAGAGCGCGTGGTGTGTCGCCGTGGGTACCATCAGGCGTGCCAATCGAGGCAGTTCCTTGCGGCTAAGACTGGTCAATCGGCGACGATGGGCCGCAAGCCAACCTGCAACGCGAACGAGGTAATAGCGGTACTTCGCGATTGCGCTCGCTGAATAGCCGTGCTCACGCATGTGCGTGGCGAACCCTCCGTCAATGAGCCGAAGGTCGGCGGAACAAGCATTGCGGCCGATGTGATATGGTCCGTAACGGGGTCGTTTGATCATAGACCGCCATCACGGCATCAACTCCACATCGCCGCCAGCCGAAGTTGCCGGTCCTCCCCCCCAAGTTATGCCAACTGCCAATCAGATGGGCGCCCAGTGTTCACGCTAGATCCGGCACCAACTTGGCATAATCCCGCACTCAGCATAAATCGTGGGGCATGGCAAACATGCCAGTCTCCGAGAATTGGGTTATTTTTATAGCTGAGCGATTCGCTGTAATGCTGGCCGCAGCACTGCGGACCAGCCAAATCGTCATTGGCGCGGGCCAGAGATGAAATCGGCGACGCGCGAGAACGCAGCCGACAAGTCCTAGCTCAGCCTGCACTTGGTGGCCATCTCCGCAAACGGTTCGGCCCAAGCCTGGTGAGGAGGTCCGAGCGACGACGGAACAGGGGGGTGTGTAGGGGCGGCGGAGTTGTGCCGCACATACAATCCTCAACCTTCTCGCTCATCGGTCACAACGCCACAATCGCCAATGTTTACAAGGGTCAAACGCAGGTTGGCCGTTCTCGACCCGTCATACGTCGCCGCAGCACTTCAGCGCCCTTGGTGTCGGCAGTTGTAGGCAAGGGACCCCTTTCCCAGCACCGATCCAGACTCAAGGTCGGTGCGGTGGCCGGCGCAGTCAGGGTGATGATCGCTTAGCCAGCCTGACATTTCCGCGACGGCGTCAACGACGGGCACTTCCCGCGGCTGTCCCTAACGCCGCGAACGCCTCACGCCGGCTATAGACATCCAGCTTCTCGTGGCTCCTCCTGATCCGCGTGCGCAAGGTGCGGCAACTCGATCCCAGTTCAGTGAATCGGCCTCATGGCTGGCCTGCGTTGGCTGCCGCTCCGCGGGACCAATGAACCATGGACGCTGTCGTTGCGTGACTTCCCTTCTGCATGTTCTCCTTTGCCAAAGGAGAAATAACCGTGCTATTCTCCTTTCGTGCCGGAGAAGGTGCTGAGTCCAATGAACAACAGTCCCGCCCAATATCAGAAACGGCTCGCCGAAAAGCTGGCCGAGACGCTGCAAGCGCCGCTGCCAACGGGCACCCCCCGGCGGGTGCATGGCGTCGTGTCGCTGCCCAACAAGGCCACCGCCGTGATCGGTATGCGCCGCTCCGGCAAGACGACTTTCCTCCACCAACTCCGCCGGGAGCGGCTGGACCGGGGCGTCGCGCGGGAGCGGTTGGTCTATGTGAACTTCGAGGACGAGCAGTTGGCCGGCTTGCAGGCGGCGCAGTTGAATTCGCTGCTGGAGGATTACTACCGGCGGTTCCCGGCGTTCCGGCAGCAGGAACGGGTGTCGTTCTTTCTGGACGAAATCCAGCAGGTGCAGGATTGGGAACGGTTCGTCCGCCGGGTGCTGGACAGCGAAAAGGTGGAGGTATTCGTGAGCGGGTCGTCGGCGGCGCTGTTGAGCCGGGAGATCGCCACGGCGATGCGCGGCCGGGCTTGGGAAGTCGTGATTCACCCCTTCAGCTTTGAGGAGTATTTGCGGCATCACCATTTGCCGGTGCCGGAGAAGCCGGACTTTCTCGCACCCGCCCAGCGGTCAGCGGTGGAGCGGGCGTTCCAGGATTATCTGGTTTGCGGCGGTTTCCCCGAGGTGCAAAACGTGGATACCGACACGCGCCACGTGTTGCTGCGGGATTACGTGGACGTGGCGTTGCTGCGCGACGTGATGGAGCGGCACAGCATCAGCAACGTGACGGCGCTGCGCTGGCTGGTGAGGCATCTGCTCGGCAACGCGGCGGGGATGTTCAGCGTGGAGAAGTTCTACGCGGCGCTGAAGTCGCAAGGACTGCGCACCTCGAAGGACTCGCTCCACGATTACCTGGCGCACTTGGAGGACTGCTTCCTGGTGCGCACCGTCTGGCTGGAAGCGGGGTCGGAGCGGCAGCGCATGGTGAATCCGCGCAAGGCCTTCCCGGTGGATCCCGGACTGATCCCGGT
>CAYRTW010000269.1:0-7174 GCA_964426935.1 uncultured Rickettsiales bacterium | reverse complement strand
AAGGGAACCCTCCATCGCCCCGGTGATGGTGGAGAGGGATCCCGAAGCGCTTTTGCCTCTGGTGGAGCCCGAAAAGCCATCCCTCAAGTCCTCTTCCCCCTCCAAGAAGCGAGCCTCTTCATCCGACAAAACCCCTGTAAAATCAGCACTTTCTTCTCAAGGTACCCTCAACAGCCCCTCGATGCCCTCTCCCTCTGTTCCAGGAAACTCCCCCCTCTCCTCCTCCTCTCCCAACGCCCCCCCGGCGGGCCCCGATCCCCTTGGGGACTGGGAATCCATGGACACTGCCAACCCACCCGGATCTCCCTCCCGTTTCGCCGTGCAGGATGCCGTTTCCACCCACCTCCCTTCCCACCCCTGTTTCGCCGACCTGGACGACCAGACCTCCTTGTCCACAGTGACCGTTCACTTCACCATCTCCTCCAATGGGAGGGTGGGAAGAGTACAGGTCAGCCCTTCGTCTGCCGCCACCGTTGAGCTTCAGGAATGCCTGGAACCCGCCTTCAGTTCCTTGACCTTTCCTCCCTGGCGGGGCAACTCGGTTCGTCGCAGCTACGTGTATCGTCGTTGGCGCAACCCCTCCCCATGACAAGAACTTGCTAAGATGGGGACGAATGGTCGCTTTGTGGCACTTGGGCCCGCCGTTCGATTGCGCCGCTCGTAGCTCCCTGGGGGAGCCTTCCTTATTGAACCCGGTCGGCGCCACCCGATGGACATCGCCAAACTTTCCGCTGCTGTATTCCTTCTCCTGCTGAACGGGTTCTTCGTCGCCGCCGAGTTCGCCCTGGTGAAGGTGCGAGAGACCCGCATTCGTGAGCTGGCGGACGAAGGAAGTCGCCGGGCCAGGTTGGCTCACCACATGGTCACCCACCTGGACGCCTACCTGTCGGCCACCCAGTTGGGCATCACCCTTGCCTCCCTAGGGCTCGGATGGGTCGGGGAGGAAGCCATCTCCGGCCTGCTCCATCCCCTCCTCTCCCGGATAGGTCTACAATCGGAAGGAGCGGTGGAGTCGGTGTCCTTTGCCTTGGGATTCTCCATCTTGACCGCCCTCCACATCGTGCTGGGGGAGTTGGCCCCCAAGTCCCTGGCCATCCAACGCTCTGAAGCCGTTTCCCTATGGGTGGCTGGGCCCATGCACCTGTTTTACCGGCTCAGCTATCCGGCATTGTGGTGCCTGAACCGTGCCGCCAGCGGCGTGCTGTGGATGGTGGGGCTCCCCAGCATCGCTCACCTCCACGAGAGTCATACATCGGAAGAACTTCGAATGATTCTCGCCGCTTCTGCCAAGGGGGGCAGCCTGTCGGACCAGGAGTTGGAGCTTCTGGACAACGTGTTCAGCTTCGCCGCCCGCCAGGTGCGGGAGGTGATGGTGCCTCGGGCGGACGTGCAATGGCTCGACGCCCGACTCCCCTTCAAGGAGAACATGCGGCGGATCATTGAGGCCGGCCATACCCGTTTCCCTTTATGTGACGGGGATTTGGACCAGGTTCTCGGCTTGATTCACATCAAGGACCTCTTCATGAGGATGGAAGCCGGAGAGATCGAGCCTTCCCTTCTGGGATTGAAGCATCCCTTTTTCGCCATCCCCATGGGGGTGAGCCTTCAGAACGCCCTCAAAGACCTGCGGCGCAAGAGGGTGCAGTTGGCCCTGGTGGTGGATGAATACGGGGGAATCGCCGGGGTGGTCACGATTGAGGATCTCATTGAGGAGATCGTGGGGGAGATCGAGGACGAGTTCGATGAGCCCCAACCCGACATCGACATCCGGGAGGACGGCAAGGTCGTCGTTTCTGGCCGCACCGCCATCGCCGATGTTTCCGAGGCCTTCGGGCTGGATCTGCCAGGAGACACCTACGTCACCATGGCGGGACTGGTGTTGGAGCACCTGGGCCGGACCGCCCGAGAGGGTGACCTGGTAGAGGTCCCTGGGGCGCGAGTCAGTGTAGTCGCTGTGGAGGGCCTCAGAATTACTCGACTTTTAGTGGAACTCATTGCGCCGGAGGCCAAGGAGGAACGGGACCGCCTGCTGGAGGAGAAGGAGGAGAGGGAGAGGGCCCATCGCAACGCCGACGACACTCCCCACCCAACCCCGACTCCCTCGGACCAGGGCTCGCGGGCCGTTCTTCCCGAGGGAGAGGGAGAGGAATAGGATCGTTCCTTTGATGCCGGCATCTGCAACCGCCCTGTCGATTTTCGTTGCCTGACCGTCCCGCCTGAGCTACCCTCCCGGCGGCCTCGGGGGATCCCCACATGTCCCGTTCCATTGCCTCTCTCCTTTCTCTCTCCCTCCTCACCGGCTGCAACCTGGGCTTTGCCACCGGCGACGGGGACGACGATTCCGCCCTCAGCCTCTTGGACGATGACACCGGGGGCGGTGACGACGACACCCTCCCGTCCCAGGACGACGACTCCACCTCCATCGGCGAGGATGATGACGCCACTCCCCCGTCCGACGACGATTCCACATCCATTGGGGATGATGACGCCACTCCGCCTCAGGACGATGACGCCACTCCCGCCAGCGACGACGATTCCACACCCATCTCGGACGACGATTCCACACCCATCAGCGATGATGACACTCCCCCTGGCCTCGGCGACGATGACACCCCCCCTGGTCCCGGCGATGACGACTCGGTAGAGCCCTGCTCTCCTGTGGTAGTGGAAACACTCACCAACGGCGGCTTCGAGACCGGCACCACCGGGGGATGGACGGTAGACTCCCCCTACCCCGACACCATGGTGGTCACCCAGCCCCCCATGCCCTTGCCCGCCCACACCGGCACCTTCGCGTCCTGGCTGGGAGGCTACGACATGGCCTTCGATGTGATCTACCAGGAGGTGATGATTCCCCCCTCCGCCACTGCCATCACCCTGTCGGGAGCCTTGTTCATCGCCGAGTCCACGGCCTCCAACGGGCCCGATTTCCTCTCCTTCGACATCTACGATCCCACCTCGGGAGCCTGGATCCAGAATCTGGGGGAGTTTGGCGAAGCCGTCGTCACCCCCGACTTCTCCCCCTTCGGCGGCGACATCCCCCTCCTCTACGCCGGCACCTCCTTCATCCTGGCCCTCACCGCCTCCACCAACGGCACCGACTTCACCAGCTTCTTCGTGGATTCCCTTTCACTCCGAGTGGACGCCTGCGAGTAGGGGGGGGCGCACGATTCCCCATCCGGCGCTGGTTGAGTGCCCCTGGTGGGTCTCCTTTTTCTCGCTTCCCCCTTCCCACCCAGAATTGGGCGCCTTGATTATTCGGCTACACCCTCTTAGAGTTGGCCCAACGGAAAGGCATCCAAATCGCCTGCTCAAACGAAGCTTTCGGACTCTGGTACCTGCTCCACTTTCACTTCTACGATGCCGCCATGTCGCGAGCCCAATACCAGGAGAAGCTGTCCGCCGCACTTGGAGTGAAGTACATCAAGAACAGCCCCGACATGTATCGACTTCTTCGAGACCGTCCGCAGGACGCCATGGCCCACACCAGACGGCTCCTGGCCCGATACAGCCCTCCCCAACCCGAACAAGACAACCCCTCCACCACCGTCCACCTGCTGGTGGAAGAACTCCTGCGCCAGGACTGACCCCTCCCTACCTCCCCTGGGGCATGATCTCCACCACCCGATCCTCGGGCGGTGCCACCGGTTTGGGGGGAGCCGCCAGGGCGCGGTTGGCCCTCACCAGGAAGCGGGAGGGGCGATGGTCTCCCTCGGGGGGCTGAAGGGCGGCGAAGGCGGCCCGGGCTCCGTCCACGTCCCCGAGGTACAGGCAGGCCATCCCCAGGAGGTAATGGGCCCGGTCGAGATCAGGGTAATCGGGATGCTGATCGATGAGCTGCTGATAGCGCCTGGCCGCAGCCCACATGGCGGTGCCTCTGGCGGAGCCCCGGCTGAGAAAACCCCGCCAGTAGTAGTAATAAGCGGTGGACTCCACTCGTTTGGCGAGGCGACGAATGGCGATCGTCTTCATCTTCTGCACTTCCTTGAGGTAGGCGCTTCCCGGGAATCGCTGCTCGAAGCCCTCCAGGGCCCTTACGCAGAGGTCGGTCGCCGTCTGGTCTCGCTGGATGGTGCGAGGAGAGCCGCGAAACTGGGACTGCCCCACCCGAAACACCACGTAGTCCAGTTCCGGGTACTGGGGGTGAAGGCGCTCGAAGCTGCGGTAGGCGTCGATGGCCGACAGATATTCCCCCTTCTCAAACAGGCAATCCGCCACCCGCAGCTCCGCCCGGGTGGAGTAGGGATTGAGGGGGAAGTGATTGCGAACTTTATCGAAGGTGTTGATGGCCTCGTCGAAATACCCCCGGCGCATCTGCCGTTCCCCCTTCTCGAAGAGGGCTTCAGGAGTATCCTCCCGGGCCTTGGCCCAGGCAGACGAAGGATGGAAGGCCGATAGTCCTCCCATCCACAGAACCATCCACATCGCCACCCACACCAGGCTTCCCGGTCGTCGCACCATTTCACCCTGATCCGTCGAGCTTCTCGGAGGGCCCTCCGCGCTCGACAAGGAGGAAGGGCAATGTAGGGGAGAAGGGGGTCTCCCGCAACCGCCGTTGACACCGGATGCCCTGTGATTACCTTGCCGGACGAGAGGATTTTTGAGATGAGCAACGATGAGACCCCGCCCCTGAAAGTCACCGATCGGCGTCAGTTCCGTCCCCAGGTGGAAGAGGCCCCTCCCTCTCTGGATTCGGTCACTGAGGATGACACCCTGGTCTCCGAGGATCCCATAGCCGATTCCGAGGTTCCCTCCTCGGCGGGGGAGGCCCCCCAAGAGGCGTCCCGCCGCGCACCTCGGTCCATCTCGTTTTCCAACTTCGTTCTCTCTCTGGGGACCTCGGCCATGGTCCACCTGGGGGAGGTGGCCGATCCCAATACCAACGAGGTCTCCCCCGACCTGGAACTGGCCCGCCAGACCATTGATGTCCTGGGGATTCTCCAGGAAAAGACCAAGGGCAACCTCACCACCGAAGAGGAGTCCCTGATGCGAAACCTCCTCACCGATCTGCGAATGCGGTTCGTACTCACTCGCCAAGGCTAGTCTCCCTGCGCTCCGAAGCGCCTTCGATCCCACCTGCCTGACCATTCTGGGGATCGGTCTCCCTCTTGTTTCCTGAGTCGGCCTTCTTTGTGAAGGTCGTGTACTCCGTCTATAACGCCGTCTTGCAGCATTCTGTCTCTGCGGGCGGCATGGCTTGAAAGGGTATATCCATGCGTGCTGACCGATTGACTGTGAAGACTCAAGAAGCCCTCGCCTCTGCCCAGGACGAGGCCTCACGCCGGGGCCAGCAGGAGGTGGATCTTCCCCATCTCCTTCTCGCCCTCCTGCGCCAGCCCGAAGGAACGGTGATTCCCATCCTCCAGAAGCTGGGGGTACGCCCGGATGCTGTGGCAACCCGCCTGGAGGAGGTGTTGAACCGCAAGCCTCGGGTGAGCGGCGCGCCATCCGGAATCCACATTGCTCCTGGACTTCACAAGGTTCTGGACGCCGCCTGGGAAGAGGCCCAGCGCCTCAAGGACGAGTACCTGTCCACGGAACACCTTCTCCTTGCCGCCACGGCCGATTCGGGAGAGACGGGACGAGTCCTCAAGGATCTGGGGGTCACCGCCGATGGGGTCCGCAAGGCCATGTTGTCGGTAAGGGGCACCCAGCGGGTTACCGATGCCAGTCCCGAAGAGAAGTACCAGGCCCTCACCCGCTATGGCAGAGATCTGACCGATGCCGCCCGACGGGGAAAGTTGGATCCGGTCATCGGCCGGGACGACGAGATCCGCAGGGTGATTCAGGTCCTTTCCCGCCGCACCAAGAACAACCCGGTTCTCATCGGCAGCCCCGGCGTGGGGAAGACCGCCGTCGCTGAGGGACTTGCCCTTCGCATCGAGCATGGGGACGTTCCCGAAGGCCTGAAGGGCAAGCGCCTGATCTCCTTGGATATGGGCTCCCTGGTGGCAGGGGCGAAGTTTCGGGGAGAGTTTGAGGATCGCTTGAAGGCGGTCCTCAAGGAGGTCACCGAGTCAGAAGGGGAAGTGATCCTGTTCATTGACGAGATGCACACCCTGGTCGGGGCCGGAGCGGCGGAGGGCTCCATGGACGCCTCCAACATGCTCAAGCCTGCCCTCTCCCGGGGGGAATTGCGCTGCATCGGCGCCACCACCCTCAATGAATACCGCAAGCACATTGAAAAAGACGCCGCCCTGGAACGTCGCTTTCAGCCGGTGTTCGTGGGGGAGCCCTCGGTGGAGGACACCCTGTCCATCCTCCGGGGACTCCAGGAAAAATACGAGGTTCATCACGGTGTCCGCATTCAGGACAAGGCCCTGGTGGCGGCGGCCACCCTCTCCAATCGCTACATCGGCGACCGGCACCTTCCTGACAAGGCCATCGATCTGATGGATGAGGCCATGAGCTCGCTGCGGGTGGAGCTGGACAGCAATCCCAAGGCCATTGATGACCTGGAGAGGCGAGCTTCCCGCCTGCTCATCGAGAAGCAGGCTCTGGAAAAAGAAGACGACCCGGGCTCCCGTTCCCGCCGCGACGACATCGACCAGGAACTGGCCGAGGTCAAGGAGGAGACCTCTCGCCTGCGAACCCGCTGGCAGAACGAAAAGCAGCTCATCGACTCCCAACGGAAGCTGAAGGAGGACTTGGAGCAGGCTCGCGCCCAGGCCGAGGCCGCCGAACGCAAAAGCGACTTTGAAACCGCTGCCCGGCTTCGTTATGGCTCCCTCCCCCAACTGGAGCGTCAACTGGAAGAGACCCATGCCCGTCTCGCCGAACTCCAAGGGAGTTCCCGGATGCTCAAGGAGGTGGTGGACGCCGATGACATCGCCCAGGTGGTGAGCCGCTGGACGGGGATCCCGGTCACCAGAATGCTGGAGGCAGAAGTGGAGAAGCTCCTCCGCATGGAAGAGCGCTTGCAGGAGAGGGTGGTAGGACAGGACGAGGCGCTGCGGGCGGTGGCCGAGGCGGTGCGTCGCTCCCGAGCCGGCCTCCAGGATGAATCCCGGCCGGTGGGCTCCTTCATCTTCCTGGGCCCTACCGGAGTGGGCAAGACCGAGACCGCTCGCGCCCTGGCCGGGTTTCTGTTCGACGACGAGAAGGCCCTGGTCCGTATCGACATGTCGGAGTACATGGAGAAGCACTCCGTTTCTCGGCTCATCGGCGCCCCTCC
>CAYRTW010000268.1:0-7177 GCA_964426935.1 uncultured Rickettsiales bacterium | reverse complement strand
TCCCCGATTGCCCCCTCCTCCCCTGAACCTTATCATCCGAGCCCCTCCCGGAGCATCGCCCCCCCTTGCCTCCCTCCCTTCGTTTCACCGTTGCCATGCCCAGACCCACCACCCATCGTTTTTCGGTTCGCCTGGATGTCGATGGGGCGGAACCGGGACCCCTCCATCTGGTCTTTCCTACCTGGATTCCTGGCTCCTACCTCATTCGCGAGTTCGAGCGGCATGTGGAGGGGATGGCTGCTGAGGATGGAGAGGGACATCCTTTGTCCCTTCGCAAGACCGCCAAGAACCGCTGGCAGGTTCTCGTTCCTGACGGGGGTCGCTTTCGTGCCACCTGGCAGGTCTTTGCTCGGGAATGGACGGTGCGAACCTGCCACCTCGATGAGGAACACGGGTTCTGGAACGGGACCAGCCTGTTTCCTTTTCTGGAGGGGAGACTGGACCTCCCCGCGGAGGTGGACGTGGAGCCCCCGCCGGGATGGAAGCTCACCACGGCCCTTCCCCAGAGGGACGACTCGGGAGTTCGCTTCCAGGCGGCCAACTTTGATCAGCTCTACGATTGCCCGGTTGAGGTGGGACCCCACGAGGTACTGTCCACCTGGGCGGGTGGGAAGGAAGTGAGAATCGCCTTTGTCGGCAGCGGAAACGAGGACCGGAGCACCGTGCTGGCGGACACCCGAACCCTCCTGGAAACCCAGGCGAACTTCTGGGGGAGCCTCCCCTATGATCGCTATACCATCCTGTTCCATCTGGCCCGAGGGAACGCCCGAGGGGGATTGGAGCACATGGATTCCACCACCCTCAACGTGGATCGATGGGGATTCCAGCCTCGGGAAAAATACCTGGACGTGCTTGGCCTGATCAGCCACGAGCATTTCCACGTCTGGAACGTCAAGAGACTGAGGCCCAAAGCCTTTGTCCCTTACGATTATGAAGAGGAGAACCTCACCACCCTCCTGTGGGTGATGGAGGGGTGGACCGCCTACTACGACAACCTCCTGGTGCGGCGCTCTGGCCTGGCAACCGAGGAAGAGTACCTGGGGCTTCTGGCCAAAGATTTGAAAGCGTTGGAGGACACCCCGGGCCGCCTCCTCCAGTCTGCGGAGCTGTCCAGTTGGGACGCCTGGATCAAGCTCTACAGACGAGACGAAAACACCCGAAACTCCACGGTCTCCTACTATCTCAAGGGCTCACTGGTGGCCTTGTGTCTGGATCTCCTCCTTCGGGAATCCACCTCCGATGCGATTTCCTTGGATGACGTGATTCGGGAGCTGTACCGACGCCATGCCCTCCCCCACGGTCGGGGAATTCCCGAGGACGGCATCCAGTCCCTGGTGGAGGAGATGACCAACGTCTCCTGGCAAGCGTTTTTCGATGACCATGTGCGTGGAACTATTGAACTTCCGATCGAAGCCTCCCTGAAGGCGGTGGGCCTTCAATCCACCCGCAAGGACCCCGTCCTCAAGGCCACCATGGGAATCAAGGCGGAGGAAGGGCGGGGTGGCGTCAAGGTGGGGGAGGTGTGGTCGGGCCGAGCCGCCGATCTGGGGGGAATCCAGGTGGAGGATGAGCTGATCGCCTGGAACGGGCACCGGCTGGAGAATCCCGCCTCCCTTTCCAGCCGCCTGCGGGAATCGAAGCCGGGGGATGGGGTGGAGCTGACCTTGTTTCGCGGGGATGGCATCCGAACCGCCCGGGTGATCTTGGGGGGAGACGCTGGAGACTTCCGCATCCTCCCCAGAGAAGATGCCACCCCTGCCCAGATTCAGCGCCGCCTTTCCTGGTTGGGCACCAGGGTGACCTCGCCTCCTCTTGATTCGGCCCGAACCGTCGTTGAGCCAATGGAGTTCCCATGAGTGACCTGGAATCCTCTTCCGCATCCTGGCATCGCCTCCAAGGAGGCATCGGTGTGTCCCACCGCGGGGCATCGGAGAGCTATGGGGACAGGGACCGGGAAGGAAGGGCCCTGCTGGAGGACGTGGCCGTAGTGGATCTCAGCCACCGGGATCGGATTGAGGTGACCGGAAGAGACCGAATTCGCCTACTTCACGCGATGATTTCCAATGATGTCAAGGGGTTGATGGCGGGACAGGGGTGTCTTGCCACCTTCTGCTCCGAACTGGGAAGGGTCATCACCGATCTTCGCCTGCTGGTGCTGCCGGATCGGGTGTGGCTGGAGTTGGAGCCAGGGATGGGAGGGGAGTTTGTCGCCGCCATCGACCGATTCATCATCGCTGACAAATGCTACTTCGCCCCCCTGGAGGAGACGGTAGGGCAGGTGGGGGTGCTGGGGCCGGAAGCTCTCGCCCTGGTGGCCCGGGTCTGGGAGGGGGAGGTCCCCCCGCTTGCTCCCTACGGGCATGTGGAGGGGAGCATCGGAGGGATTCCGGTTCGCCTGGCCCGCATCCTGTCGGTCCACGAAGAGGACAGGGTGATCTTCGTTCCTTCTGAGCACCTCCTCACCGTCTTGGACGCACTGGTGAACGCGGGAGGCCCGCTGGCGGGGGGGGCCGCCTTGGAGTCTGCCCGGGTGGTGGCCGGGGTGCCACGCATGGGTGCGGACATCACCTCCGACACCATTCCCATCGAAGCGGGGCTGCGGGACCGAGCCATTTCCTGGAACAAGGGCTGCTATCGGGGGCAGGAGGTGATCTGCCGATTGGATACCCTGGGGGAGCCGGTGCGGCGTCTGGTCCGTCTGACTCTTCTCTCCGGGGATTGCCCTTCCCCGGGAGTTGAACTGGCTTCTCCCGAGGGGAAGAAGGCGGGAATGATCACTTCCGTCTCCCGGACACCGGGGGGAGAGATGGTGGCCCTGGGCTATGTGAAGAGGAAGATGAACGCACCAGGCATGGAGGTCACGTTCACCGCCCCGGAGGGGAACGGGCGGCTTCACATCGACCGGTGGATTCAGCTTTGACGGAGGGAGGGCGGAAGAGGCCTCAAGCGTCTACTTGCGAAGCACTTCTCCGGGAAGCCTGACCAGGAGGGAATCGACCAGACCAGGGGGACAGGCGACGATGCCCGGCACCTTGGGGAAGGCCTGGTTGAACCGCAACTCCCTTCCCCCCAAGCCCACCGCCCTTCCTCCTGCTTCCTGGACCAGGAGCACTCCTCCCGCCACGTCCCATTCCCATTTGGCCCCTTGAGAGAAGGTCAGGTCCGCCTCCCCGGCAGCGATAAGGGCCAGTTTGTAGGCGATGGATCCGGTGGAGGTGAGTTGGAAAAGCCCCTCGAAGGCGGAGAACTCTCCGTTCTTCACCTCGGTGCGACTGGCCAGGGCCCGGGATCCCTGAAGTTCAGCACGATCCACCATGCTCAACCGCCTTCCCCCCAACCAGGCACCTCCCCCCTGGGACGCTGAATACAGCTCGTCCCGGGCGGGGTTGAAGACAGCGGACAACACCACCTTCCCCGCCTGGGCCAGGGCGATGGAGATGGCGAACTGGGGCACTCCCTCAATAAACTCCTTGGTGCCGTCGATGGGGTCTACGATCCACACCTGGTCCCGTTGCAGACGGCTGGGTTCGTCCCTGGTCTCCTCTGACAACCAACCGGCGGTGGGCAGGAGGGCCAAGAGGCGATCATGGAGAAGGGAATCCACCTCCAGATCCGCTTGGGTCACCGGGTTGTCGGGGCTCTTGTCCCAGGAGGGAGGGCGGGCCACCCAGTGCTTCATGGCCAGGGAGCCGGCGTCGGCGATGGCGGCCAGGACTCCATCAAGAAGAGGGGCAAGATCGGTCATGGGAAACTCCGAGGAGGGAGGTTGACTTCTCAAGAGGTGAAGGCTCGAAGCCGGTTGACCTGGTAAACTACCGCGTCTACAACGCCTTCAATCTGCTCTTTGGTGTTGTCCCTGCCCAGGCTGAACCGCAAGGTGCAGCGAGCCTTTTCCCGATCCTGGCCCATGGCGAGGAGGACGTGGGAGGGCTCCAGGGAACCGCTGGAACAGGCAGAGCCAGTAGAGGTGGCCACCCCCATGAGGTCCAGGCTCATGAGCAGGGCCTCCCCTTCCAGACCAGCGAATCCCAGATTGGTGGTGTTGGGAAGGCGGGAGGAGGGATCTCCGTTGACCCAAACCCCAGAGAGACGACGGAGGATTTCGTCCTCCAGTTGATTCCGCAGAGACTGAAGGCGGGGAGCCACCTCCGCCAGCTCCTTCATAGCCCACTGAGAGGCGGCCCCGAGCCCCACGATCCCCGGGGTGTTATAGGTCCCGCAGCGCTTTCCCTTTTCCTGCCCCCCCCCGAGAAGGAGGGGTTCGAGGGTGACTCCCCGGCGGATGTACAAGGCGCCAATCCCCTTGGGAGCGTGGAACTTGTGGCCGGAGAGGGAGAGCAGATCCACCCCAAGAGCGGAAACGTCCACCGGCACCTTTCCCAACGCGTTGACGGCATCGGTGTGAAACAAGGCGCCGCTGGCGTGGGTCAGCTCCGCCAGTTTGGTGAGGGGGTGGAGGTTTCCCGTCTCGTTGTTGGCCATCATCACCGAAACCAGGACGGTGTCGGGGCGAAGGGCGCGGCGCAGATCTTCAGGGTCGAGGCGACCCATTCCGTCCACGGGCAGAAAGGTGATCTCACATCCCTCCAGCCTCTGAAGGGCGCGACAGGGGTCCAGAACCGCCTTGTGCTCCACTTGGGTGGTGATGAGGTGGCGGCCCCGGGCTCGATGGGACCGCATGACCCCGGTGACGGCGGTGTTGTCCGACTCGGTGCCCCCCGAAGTAAAGACAATCTCCTGGGGACGTGCGGAAAGAAGACTGGCCACCTGCCCCCGGGCATCATCCACCGCTGCCGCCGCCTCTCTCCCGAAGCCATGGATGGAGGAGGCATTCCCGAACTTCTCGGTGAACCAGGGCCACATCGCCCCGAGAACCTCCTCCCGAACCGGAGTGGTGGCGTTATGGTCGAGATAGACGGGGGAAGAGAACATGGGCTGAACTCGGAGGGAGGGGGAGGATAATCCCAAAACAGGAGGGAGGGTAGGACACTTTGTCGAGAGGGAGGTCGGTGGGCAACAGGCTTGAATGGCCGGATCAGGGGAGGATTCCCGCCTCCTCGGCCACCTCCCTCCAGTAGTCTTCCTCCTCTCCCCTGAGGAGGACGATGCGGCTCCCTCCCACCTGACGGGTGAGATGAACCCACAGGGCGTCCTGGGGAATCTCCTCCGAGAAGAGATTGGCCCACTCCACTGCGGCCACTCCCGAGGAGTCAAAGACCTCGGCAAGACCCAGCTCCTCCAGCTCACTGGCATCGGCGAGGCGATAGAAGTCCAGGTGATAAAAAGGAATTCGCCCGGAATGAATGTCCAGGAGGGAGAAGGTGGGGCTCCTCACCCGGGCCGACTCTGGCACCTCCAACCCCCGGGCCAGCGCCTGGATCAGGGTGGTCTTTCCCGCTCCCAGTTCTCCGGTCAGGGCAAAGACATCCCCGGGTCGGGCCTTTCTTCCCCAGGCCTCCCCCAGGGCCAGAGTGGCCTCCTCGTCGGGCAAGGAGAGGCTCACCGCCACCGCCATCCTCCCTCCTCCTCCCCTTGGCGTGCCGCCACCAGGGCAGGTCCTAGTTGCTGACAGAGATCAGACGCCAGGAGACCCTCCTCCCCGTGGAGATCCCGCGCCCGATCCCCCGCCGCCCCATGCCAAAAGGCCCCCACCGCCGCTGCCTGCTGCGGGGGCACCCCTTGGGCCAGCAAGGTCCCCACAATTCCGGTGAGTACGTCTCCAGATCCAGCAGTGGCCATACCTGGATTTCCCAGTGGAATCAACATGATGCGTTCTCCTCCCGTCGCGATCAGGGTCCCTGCCCCCTTGAGCACGGCGGTCACCCGGGGCCCCAGCGCGGCGAGCAGAGCCACCGCACCACGGCGATCATCGGTGATGCCCGAGGTGGGCCTCCCCAACAGCCGCCCCGCCTCTCCGGGATGGGGTGTGAGGACCCGGGGGGCCACCGCCATCGCCAGGGGGTGAGGGTTCCCCGCCAGGGCCGTCAGGGCATCGGCGTCCACCACCCCCGGCCTCTTCCATTCCCCCACCGCCCTCCTCACCAGGGCCATCGTCTGTTCCCTCAATCCCAGGCCGGGGCCCAGGACGAAGGCGTCCACCGAATCCAGCAGGGAAGTCAGGACAGGCAAGCTCCTCAGGGAAAATCCTCCCTCCCCACCGGAAATCTCCCTGACCATCACCTCGGGAGGAGGAGAAGGAAGGCGATTTCCCAGCCCCTCAGGCACCGCCAGGGTCACCCGGCCCCCTCCAGCCCGCAGGGCCGCCATCGCCGAAAGCACGGCCGCCCCCGCCATTCCCTCGCTCCCCGCCACCACCAGCAGGTGGCCGAAGTCCCCCTTGTGGGCCTCTCGACAGCGGGGATAGGGAATCCGTTCCAGACAGCGGAAATCCAGGACCTCCCCGCTGGCCTCCTGGGCAGCAGCCTGGGCATCGATACCGATTTCCGCCACTTCCAAAGCCCCTCGCACCCACGCGCCCTCCCCCAAAAAGTGCCCCCACCGCGCCCCGGCAAAGGTCACGCTCACCGTGGCTGAAACCACTCCTTCGCAGCAGCGCCCCGTGGTGGCGTCCACCCCGGAAGGAAGGTCCACCGCCAGGATGGGATTCCGGGTTTCCCCTAAGACCTGAAGAGCCAGGGCCGGTAGACCGGTGATCTGCCCCGAAAGCCCGGTCCCGAACACCGCATCCACCAGGAGACCGGCTCCGGCACAGGCCTTCCCAAAAGAAGCCAGGTGGGATTCCTCGGTCAGGCCTTGTCGAAGAGAGGGGGGCAGGCGATTCCAGTTGAAGGCAGCGTCTCCCCGCAGAGCCCCCTCCTCTCCCAACAGCCACGCGGAAACCTTCACTCCTCGGGCCGCCAGGTGCCGGGCCAGAACCCATCCATCTCCCCCGTTGTTGCCCCTGCCCCCGAGGACCACCGCCCCGTGCTTCCGAAGCGCTTCTGGGAAATGGTGCCAGGCTGCCCGAGCGCAGGCCCCTCCTGCCATTTCCATCAGGGCCAATCCTGGCATGCCCCCCGCTACGGTGGCTGCGTCGGCTCGTGCCATTCCCTCGGCATCGAACAGCAGGCAGGTCATGCTTCGCTCTCCATCACCACCATGGCCACCGCCACGTCGGCATCATGGGACAGACTCAGGTGAGACCGCACCACCCCTCTTGCTCGTGCCTCCTCCAGGG
>CAYRTW010000267.1:0-7198 GCA_964426935.1 uncultured Rickettsiales bacterium | reverse complement strand
GCGGTCTTGAAGCTGGCGATGGGCTTGCCCTTGTAGGTGAACATCTGCCCCTTCGTCGGCTTCCCGGACAGCTCCCAGAACTTCCGAAGCTCGCCCAGTACCGTCGGGTTCAACGCCACCTCCCCCCACAACCGCTCGGTCTTGGTGCCGGGGACGAGGAGCCTGCCCCTCTTCAGGTCGACGTGCTCCCACTGGAGGATGACCGCCTCGCCCGGACGAAGCCCCAGACCGAAGAGGACGGCGAACAGGCATCGATGCACAGGCATCGTGGTTGCGTTGAGGAGCCGCCCGATCTCCTGGGGGGTGAGGGCATCTGCCGGTGCACGGGAGTGCTGGGTGGAGCCCTTGATCTTCATGCACCCGTGCACCTCGGGGATCCCCTTGACCTCGACGGCGTACCGAAGCGCGGCCTTGTAAGTGTTCCAGGCGAGTGCCCGTGTTCTTCCTGACCACGTCTCCTTGCTCAGGAGGAAGGCGTCCCAGCGGCGACGGTCGAGCTTGTCCAGGCGCACGTCGCCGAGGACTTCCAGGATCGGCTTCCACAAGCGCAGCTCCCGATCCCAGGTCTTCGGAACCTCGGCCTTCCGCACTTTCGTCCAGACGTTCTCGACGTACTCCTGGAAATTGAGCTTCCCGTACTCCTGCCGCTCGATCTTCCCTTCGACGTCGGCGCGGACGACGGCGCCGATGACCTGCTCGGCGGAGTCGTCGAGGGCGTACCTACGGACGACGTCGGCCAGGGGAGCCGACTGCATGGTGGCGTTGGCGTCCCTAATGGCTGCCCTAACTGACTCTGCCTTCGCCTCGGGATCCAGGGCGAACTGGGCGATGTCCTCGTTCGCCCACTTCAGGAGGCGGTCGCCCGACTCCTTGAGAGCCTTGGCTGCCCTGTCCGCCTTCTCTAGGGACAGGTAGCCGAGGGAGACCCGGATCCGGGTGTCCGCCCGTCCCCAGACTGCCTGATAGTAGAAGGTGCCGTCCTTGCCCGGCTTGACCTTGCCGACCGTCCATCCCACGGGCCAGCCCTCCGGATGTCGCCCAGAGGCGGCCGAGGACGACCCTAACTCGTTAGGGACAAATTAGGTGCGGGGGATGGGCGAATAAAGAAAGGCGGCGAGCTAACTGCCCGCGGGGCCTGGGGAATCCTCTGGAGCCGAGAGCCGGAGTCGCGCTTCCGGTTCGGCCGTCTTGGGCCTCTCCTCCACCGCCGAGCAAAGGGCTGACGCCCCCGGCCCTGTGCGCGGGAAGCTCGCTGCGCGCCTTTCCGTGCTCGGGCGTTTGTCCACGGGCTCTAATCAACAACGCTCCACTGGAGCCTTCTTGATAAGATCCCATACGGCCAAACCCTTCCAGGATGCTTTTCAGCCACTGGCTGCGCCCTTTGCCCTTCGATTCCGGCTCTCGTCGGATTCATCACTCTGGGACAAGGACCGAGCCGAGAGCCGGAGTCGAACCGGCGACCTACTGATTACGAATCAGTTGCTCTGCCAACTGAGCTATCCCGGCTTGGGGCCTTGCCTGGGTGCGGGGCACGCGGGCGGCGGATGGTAGGGCAGGTGGGGCTTGAGGGTCAAGAGCTTGTCAGGGATGTGTGGTCCTCGTAGGATGCCCCGCGCTCGGCGGTCCGGGCTTTGGAGCCTTGTTCATGGCGGAAAAGGGAATCCTGGGGGCGTCTGCTAACGATGAGGGGCAGGTGGTGCGCCTGGTGGAGCAGGTCCTGAAGAAGGCCCTCACCGACCGGGCCTCGGACATCCACTTCGAGCCCAAGGGTGACCGTCTGCGCCTGCGCTTTCGGGTGGATGGGGTGCTGGTGGAGCAGCCGGCCCTTCCTCCCGACCTGATTCCTGCGGTCACTTCCCGACTCAAGGTCATGGCCAGCATGGACATTGCCGAGAAGAGGGTGCCCCAAGATGGCGGATTTTCTCAGGAAATCAGCAACGCGCGGGTGAATGTGAGGGCCTCCACCTTTCCCACTCGGGATGGGGAGAAGGTGGTTCTCCGCCTCCTCACCGGCTCCACCGCCCTCACCAGCCTGGAGGCCCTGGGCATCGGTCCCCGAGAACTCCCCCTGATTCGCTCCCTGGCCAACCGCTCCTCGGGGCTGGTCCTGGTCACCGGGCCCACCGGATCCGGCAAGTCCTCCACCCTCTACAGCCTCTTGAAGACCATCGATCCCACCCGCCTCAACATCACCACCCTGGAAGACCCCATCGAGATCCGCCTCCCCCACATCACCCAGGGGCAGACCAACCCCAAGGCGGGCTTCACCTTCGCCAAGGGGTTGCGGGCCATCCTTCGCCAGGACCCGGATGTCATCATGGTGGGAGAGATGCGGGATCTGGAGACCGCCCAGATCGCCTTTCAAGCCTCCCTCACCGGCCACCTGGTGTTCTCCACCCTCCACACCAGTAGCACCATCGAGACCATCTCCCGCCTGCTGGACATGGGGCTCGAGCCCTACATCGTGGCCTCCTCCCTCACCGCTGTCCTCGCCCAGCGGCTGGTGCGGCGAGTGTGCCGGGCCTGCGCCGTCCCTTGGACCCCTCCCGATGACCTGCGCCACCAGCTGGGCTTCCCCCTTCCTCCCCTGGAGGGACACCTCTACCAGGCTCGGGGATGCGGGGAATGCTCCCAGACGGGGTATCGAGGGCGCCTGGGGATCTTCGAGCTGATGCTGGTGGATGATTCCATGCGGGATCTCATCAAGTCCCGCTCCACCTCGGTTCAGTTCAAAAAGTACCTGGCGGAGAAGAGCCTCCCCACCCTTCGCCGCGACGGAGTGGCCAAGGCCATCGCCGGGTTGACCACCGTTGACGAAGTGATGCGAGTGGCCTGATCCTCATGAAAGATCACCGGGCCTGATCACAACGGACGAAAAGACTTCGACCGTCTCTCCATTCCTCCGTTTCAAAAACGCCCTTGGAATGAGGGCCAGGCACGGTAGTGGGAGCGATGGGGGACGGTGAGGGAGGGGTGTTTCTGGAGTTGGAAACTCCCTGAACACATAAAAAACGATTCAGCCGGGAGTTTCCAATTCTTCCCGCAGGACCAACGCCTCCAGGTCATATCCGGCCGCCGCCAGATTCTCCCGGGCCCCCTCCTGGCGATCCACCATGGTGATGACCTGAACCACCCGAAGGCCGTCCTCCTGAGCCCTTTCGATGGCCCGAAGGGTCGAACCGCCGGTGGTGGCGGTGTCCTCGACGATGCACACCGGGGAGCCGGGGGGCAGGCTGGCCCTTCCTTCCACCCACCGGGACGTTCCGTGGGGCTTGGCCTCCTTGCGGACCAGAAAGGCGTGAACCTCCCTCCCCCGATGCAGGCAGGCCAGGGAGGTGGCGGTGGCGATGGGATCGGCCCCCAGGGTCAGACCCCCCACTCCTACTACACCCCGATTCGCCGCCAGGATTCGGTCGGCCATCAGGGTCCCCACCAGCCATCCTCCTCGGGCGTGCAGGGTGGTCTGTTTGCCATCCACATAGAAGTCGCTCTCCCTCCCCGACGCCAGGATCACCCGCCGCCTCTGGTAGGAAAGAAGGCGGAGCAGCTCGAGCAGTTGGCGATGGCGCTCAGCCTCGGATGCCAGCCCCTCCATCAGCCCTTGCCTCCCTGATTGCGACGAAGCAAGGCTGCCTCGATGCGCTCCTCGGTGGTCATGATGGGGCGTTGAGTGAGGAGAGCGGGCTCCTCCGCCGAAGGGGGCTCCTCCGCCCCGGAGGAGGAGGGGTGGACCCGATGATCCAGGGACAGCACCTCGGCATCGTCTTCCTCCTCTCCCGGCTCGACCCCCGCCACATCGTCGGGGGGACTCAACTCACTCGCCGGAGGAGGGGACTTCACCACCATCTCCATGCTGGAACGAGGCACCATGGGAGGAGGAGGAGGCTCTTCCCCCCAGGTGGAGGCGGTGTGGGTCATGTTCACCTGGCCCCGAAAGGCTCCCCCGTCCCTCACCACCAGGCCCCCGGCGCGAATATCGCCGATGAGCCGGCCATGAGAGCCGATCTCCAGCCGGCCGGTGCAGGTGACATCGCCAGCCACATAGCCATCCACCGAGACATCGGTCCCTTCGATGTTGCCGCGAACCACCGCTCCTGAAGCGACGGTCACCGTAGAGGCTCCCACCACTCCCCCCTCCACCCTTCCCAGGATGACCAGAGGATCGGCGGACCGGACTTCTCCGGCAATGATGGTGGAAGGACCCACTTGAGTTGCATTCTGTTCGGACATTTCAACCTCACCCACGGCTGCCGGAGCGAATCCCCCGGGGCGGTTCAGCCGGAAATCTGGGAGTCGAGAAAAGAAACCACGTCGTCAAAGACGCGCTCCCGGCCCACTTCGTTGAACAGTTCGTGAAACATACCCGGATACACGAGGAGGGACTGACCGGCCGTGCCCGTTCCCAGGAAGGAGCGGGTGCCGTCGATGTGGTTCACCCGATCAGCATCCCCATGGAGCCAAAGGACAGGAATGGAGGCCTGAGGACCCTCATTGGCAGTCTTCATCGCCTCCAGCATGGAGGTGTACCAGCGGGTGCTGCACAGGGCGAAGACCAGAGGATCCTCGTCGTATCCCCGCACCACATCCGGATCGTGGGACAGGCCCGACGCCTCCAGTCCATGAGCAAGACGCAGCCGGGGCATGAGCTTGGACAGTCCCTTTCCCACCGCCGTCTTCCAGGTGGGAGGTTGATGGGCAAGGCGCAGCAACGGCGCGCAGATCACCGCCGCTTTCAGGGGAGGACCCCCTCCCTTTTGCAGATGCATCAAGGCCAGCAATCCCCCCATGGAATGACCGATGAGCACCATGGGAAGACCGGGATTCTCCTCCGCCGCCCTTCCCAGGAATCGGCCCAGGTCCCCCAGGTACTGACCAAAGGAATCCACATGCCCTTTGAACCCCCCTGAGCGTCCACACCCTCTCAAGTCACCGGAATAACAACGAAATCCTCGATCTGCCAGGACAGCCACCAGACCCCCATAGCGCCCTCCGTGCTCAAACCCTCCGTGACAGATCACCGCCACCCCCCGGAGCGCCCGGCGAGGCTCCCAGCGACGAAGATACAGGCGGACCCCGCCCTCTCCCTGAAACTCGGCATCAGAAAAAGCGAGGGCTTCTCCAGGAATGGAGGTGGGATCGCTCATCGGACGGATTCCTCGTGGTGAGGGAGGGGGAGAAGAAGGAGCATGCGAGTCCAGGGGATCGGGCGAAGCGGACCCGGAAAAGAGGGCCGTGGGAAAAGAGGGTGGGACTCCCCCTCAGTCTCCGAACAGCTCTCCCACCTTCCCCAGGAAGTTGCAGGCCTTGTTCTGCTCGATGCGCTGCTCCGGCTCCAGTCCGGGAATGGCGGCGACGTCGGCCTTGATGACTTTTTCCAGGTTGGTCAGGAACAGGTTTCGATCCTGGGCCTTGGTGGCATAGGTGTCGGAGAAGAGCACGTAGGAGGAGAGCATGTCAGGGGCGATGGCGATGGCCTTCTCGAAGTTCTCCTTGGACTTGTTGAGATCCCCTCCGGCAAAGGCGGGAGCCACTGAATAGAAGCTCCCCCAGTACCGCCGAGGAGCGCCGTGGTAGAACTTTTCGTCGGCCTGCACCACCCAGGTGAGGATCTTGGCGATCTCGTTCTTCTTGGCCACCACCGTTCCGAAGCCCTTGGCCCGGGCCCATTTGCCCAGGTTGGTGGCGTACCAGTAGGCCGAGGCCAGATCGACCTCGCTGGCCCCGGTCACCACATCGGTGGGACCCACCTTCTCCTCCCAGGCCCTCATGCCTCCGGTGGCTTTCATCGCCTTCTTTCCCCAGTCCATGCCCTTCTGGAAGATCTTCATCTTCTCCTCGGGATCGTCGGTATATCCATCCCCCAGGACGTAGTAGGCCCGGGCCAGGAGCACCAGCAAGGGGCCATCTGCGGGATGGGCCACCGCTGCCTTCTCGTACGCGGCAATGGCCTCCTCCAGCCCCGCCTTGGTGCCCCGTCGAGCCCACAGGGCATCCTTGGCCTCCAGAGCGTCGGTATAGGTAGGAGAGGGGCCGATATCCACCTTCCCGAAGTTGGCCGTAATCTCGGCGCAAGCGGGCTGGAGGGCGGCGACGCGAGGGTCCACCTCTCCCTCGGCAAAGGCGGAGGCACTGAAGAGGAGGCAGGAAGTGGCCAGGAGGGCCTGAGCGGTGCGGATCATCGTATCCATCCCCGAAGTTGGCGCCCCCGTCTTATCTCACCCCACCTTTGTCGTCAACGGAAGAGGCCGGTGGGGCCTGCCCTTGCCATGAATGCGGTCTCCTTGATAGAACGCCCTCCCCTTGCCGGAATCGATGGGCAACCTGCCTAAGGCTTCCATGCTCACCCACGACATCCGCCTTGCCCTGACCTTCGACGATGTGCTGCTGCTGCCGGCGAGAAGCGCGGTTCTCCCTCGGGAGACCGACCTGCACGCTCGCCTGACCCGGGAGATCGTCCTGAACATCCCCTTGTGCAGCGCCGCCATGGACACGGTCACCGGGTGGAGGGCCGGAGTGGCCATGGCCCAGGAAGGGGGAATCGGGTTCATCCACAAGAACCAGTCGGTCTTCGCCCAGGCGGAGGACGTGGAGAGGGTGAAGAAGACGGTGTCGGGCATGATCTCCGATCCCATCACCCTGGATCCGGATCAGCCGGTGGCTCGGGCGGTGGAGCTCATGCGCCGCCACGGGATTTCCGGTATTCCCATCATCCGGGAACGCCGTCTGGTGGGCATTCTCACCCATCGGGACCTGCGTTTCGAGAGGGGACTGGACAGGGCCATTCGGGAGGTCATGACCCCTCGGGAACGCCTGATCACCGCCCCCCTGGGCACCACCCTGGAGGCCTCCAAGGACATTCTCCAGGCCCACAAGGTGGAGAAGCTGCCGGTGGTGGACGAGGAGGGAAACCTGGTGGGGCTCATCACCATCAAGGATATTGAGAAATCAGCCCGCTTCCCCAACTCCGCCAAGGATGATCGGGGGCATCTGCTGGCGGGGGCCGCCGTGGGGGTGGGTGAGGACCGGGGTGAGAGGGTAGAGGCCCTGCTGCGATCCGGGGTGGATGTCATCGCCATCGACACCGCTCACGGTCATTCGGAGAAGGTCATCGCTGCGGTGAGGGAGACCCGGGCCGAGCACCCTCATCTGCAGATCGTTGCCGGCAACGTGGCCACCGCCGAGGCCACCCTGGCCCTCA
>CAYRTW010000266.1:0-7222 GCA_964426935.1 uncultured Rickettsiales bacterium | reverse complement strand
GCATGGCTGTTGGAGAAGCTCCACCGGCCGCACCCTGCCACTGGCTCCACCCCGCTCACCCCCCATGCAATACCGCCTTGCCGCCACCCACCCACCCCCTCGGCGCCTCCGACTTTCGAGGCATTCGGCGGAACGGGCGCCCCTACATCGACGAGACCACCTTCGTCCGCGACGCGGGGATCCATCAGGGAGGGCGGTCTGACTTCTCTGGATCGGCTCCTGGAAGACCCGGCCCTGGCGGAGCAGGAGGAGGTTCTGACGGGCATTCTGATCGATTATTGGCCTTCACACCGAACAAAAGGGCCGCCCCTATTCCCTGATCCTCACCAAGACCCGGCACAGCTACCCCGCCTGGGTGAAGCAAAGGGAGGGGGATTGGGAGAATCTGAAGATGCTGTAAGGCTCGCTGGAGGAGGGCACGGGGGAAGAGACCCGACCCTTCAGGAAAGAGGAGGAGGACGAAACTGAACCAGCATCGCATCCAGCTCCCCCACTCTTGAATCCTCCTCTCCCACATGGGCCACGAGTTGGGTTTTTACGTAGACGGCGTCCAACGCATCCCCCTGGAGCGCCATCATCCTCTTGCAGTCCTCCATGTCTTTGCCCCGGAAGAACAGGAACTTCAGGACCATCAGGTCCTCGGGAGACAGCACCCAGATGGGCTGCCCTTGCAAAACCACCCGCCGACGCCGCAACACCGCCAATTCGTGAAGGGGAATGCTGTTGACGAAAAAATCGATGCGAACCCCCTCCATCCATCCCACTGCGTCGCCCCTTTCCCTGGCCCTCTCCACCGCCGCGTCGGGGTCCAGATCCACCCCCAGGTCTCGCAGGCTCTCGAAGGCGGGACGGGCCTCCTCGGCGTGTAGAAACAGGTTCAAGTCGATGTCCCGGGTCGCCCTGGGATCCGACCAGAAGTTGAGGGAAAGGGCTCCCCCCAAGGCGTAGGGGATTCCTGCGGCTTCCAGGCCACCCGCCAGATGCAGCACCAGAGCGATGAGATCGGTCACTGGCGATTCCGGGCGACGAGCTTCATCCAGGTCTGTTGAGCCTCCTCGGACAAGGGATCCTGCCGCCGCCTCACCTCCTCCTCGTTGGGAGACTCCGCCAGCACCGCATCGGCAAACCGGATCACCGCCACCGAGGCCTCGGCGTGATCCTGCATCGACCTGCCCATCCAGGGGCGCACGTCGTCCCAGACGGACTCAACGTCGCGCCTTCTCCTCTCCTCCTCGGTCATGGGGGCCAGCAAGTGCTTCATGGACCTCACTGTAGCCATCGCCCCCGGGAGGCACAACCCAGCCCGCTGCCGCAGCGTTCAGCCATGGATTTCCGGGACGTGGCTCGGTGACCCCAAGGGTCCCGTCTTGGCCTCTTCTCGCAGCCGAAGGGCCAGGCCCCTCACGGAAATGGCGGTCACTCCCTGACCCACCGAAAACTCATCCGTACCGGGATGGACAATCCAACGGCGCTCGGGAGACAGGTCGGCGCAGGCGTAATGGAAACCACGAGTGGGTCGAGGTTGGGAACTCCGCTTGATTTCCACCGCCCAAAGCCGATTCTGGGGCAGACGGAGGATCACATTGATCTCCGCTCCTTCAGCGCTACGATAGAAATGGAAACTCGTTCCGTCGGGGGCGGCACCGGCCAAGGTTTCCAAGACCCACCCTTCGTAGCTGGGGCCGGCCACCGGATGGCCCAGCAGGTCCTCCAGGCCGGGAAGCTCCAAGAGGGCGTGGACCAGGCCCGAATCGCGGATGTACACCTTGGGGGAGCGAACGAGGCGCTTTCCGGTATTCGAGGTCCACGGTGAAAGCCGCCTCACCAGCAGAAGGTCCACCATGAGATCCAGGTAGCGCCCCACCGTCTGGCCGCTGACGGCGAGGCTGGAGGCCAGGCGAGATGCGTTGAGCAACCCACCCTGCTCGTGGGCCAGCATGGTCCAGAACCGACGAAGGGTCTCGGCGGGCACCTTCGGACCCAGTTGGGGAATGTCCCTCTCCAGATAGGTTCGGATGAAGGCCCGGCGCCACTCCATGCTGGTGGAGTCGGTGCCCGCGAGAACGCTTTCCGGGAACCCTCCCCGAAGCCACAGTGCATCCAGATGGGCTGGATCTGGTTGGATTTCCAGGGCATTCAGGCATGGAAGCTCAACGTAGACGATCCGACCCGCCAGGGTCTCCGCCGATTGCCTGAGCAGGTCAACCGATGCGGACCCCAAAATCAGGAAGCGCCCGGTCTTGCGGCCACTTCGGCGGCCTTCATCGATCACCCCCCGGAGCACCGGAAACAGATCGGGCAGGCGTTGGATCTCATCAAGGACCACCAACTCGTTGGCATGGGACTCCAGCCAGGGGACGGGATCTTGGAGCCGGGCCCGGTCGCGGGGGGACTCCAGGTCGATGTAGACCGAAGGAACCGCGTCGGCAATGACCCGTGCCAGGGTCGTCTTCCCGACCTGACGGGGGCCCAGCAGACCCACGGCGGGGTGGCGGGACAAGAGACCCTGAAGGTGGGGGGCGAGCTGACGATCAAACATCCCCGTATTTTATCCAGGTTGTGGAAGATTTACGGGGTTTCCTTCTTCCTTCGGAAACTTTTGGGATTCCCTGTGAAAGGCCTACCCCCGGCTCTTGAGGTGCTTCACCCGGTTGTCCATCACCCCATCCACCACGAAGGGGGGAGTGAAACCATCGAACAGGCCGTTGTGCAGAATCCCTCCCGCCATCAAACCGGGGAGCACGCCTGCTTCCTCCAACCACCCCCGGCAGCGCTCCTTGGCCTCTCCACCCAAACCCTCAAGCCGCAGTTGCACCTGCTCCAAGGCCCAGGCCCGGTAGTGATGGGTGGAACAGGTGGTGGGAAACCCCCGAATCTCCACGGTGAAGGTCTTCTCCCTGGCCAGGGAGGCCCGCGCCGTGGCGGAGCCGAAGGGGACATAGGTGGTGCCGATGAAGTGCAGCAGCCACTTCAGGGTGTCGGGAAGGTCCGGCTCCGGTCGGAGCCACTCTCCAAAAAGGGTCTGGCCCACGGCACCCCGTGAGTCGCCCAAGGACGTGATGGTCTCCATCCAGTGGCAGGTCTGGGGACCATGGACCTCCATCAGGCGGGACGACCCCGGATCGCTCCACAGGTGGGCAAAGAGGGGTCCATACAGGGCGAAGTCCGCCACCGACGGGCGGTCTCCGAACAGGAACTGCCAATCCCGGAAATGGGCCTCCAGAATGGCGAGCAGGAGCAGCAGTTGCTCGTCCAGATCCCTTCGGGTGACCGGGTCCAGCCCCAGAAACAGGTCGTAACCCGATTGACGGGCCAGCACCATCCCCGCAGAGGCCCCCACATCCCCTCCCGGATCTCCGTAGGAAAACCTCCGGGCAATGCGATGGCTCAAGGTGTCCCGGTTCAGCTCGTTCCCCCACCGATAGTGCATGGCGAAGCGGGGCAGGTATTCGTCGGCAAAGTCCTCCACCAGCCAGTGAACGAAGGCGAGGGCGGGATCCTCGGGGACCGCCGAAGGCTCCGGATGTTGGCCCTCGAACCACTCGAGGATGGGGGTGGAATCCTGCATCACCCGCTCATCGGGGGTCAGCAGCACCGGAATGATGGGCATCCCCACCAGGGCGGGGAGGGTGGTCAGGTAGTCTGCGAAGGTGGTCCGCATCCGGCGGAAGGGGATGCCCTTGTAGTGCAGGTAGACCCGGACCTTGGCGGAGTAGGGGGAGGTGACATCCTCCCACATGCGGTAGTGCCCCTCGCAGCCAGGGGGAAGGTCACGCTGGCGGGCGATCTCGTCAGCCTGGCGGGCCAGATTCAGGGGAATGGAAGGGGGCAAGGGATCCTCCCGGTGGGAACCAGGAAGACCCTACCCCCATTGACCACCGCTTGGATATCCCCCCGATCACCATAGAACCCTCAGGAGGTCGCCGACCGGGGAGCCTTGGAAGCCGAACTGGCAGCCACCTCCTCCAGGGCCTTCCAGGGCTGAACGGCAGGCTTGTAGTGATACCCCTTGAAGTCCATGCGGAGCTTGCCCACCGACGGATTGGTGGTCTTCCCCATCCTGCCGATGCGATGGGCATAGTCCAGGAACGACACCTTGAACATCTGCTTCAGCAGGCGGAAGAAGTGGTAGATGTGCCGGGGCTTCATCACACCCTTGAGGCCAAATCCCAGCCACTGGAACTTCAGGTACCACATGGCGACGTAGAAATAAGTCTCCCTCACCTCGTGGTAGATGTTCAGCATCTTGGGAGTATAGATGGCGTTCTCGATGAACTTGTCGAAGTGCTTGGGGGTGTTGTACCCCATCAGGAGCTGGTCGGCCCGGTAGCAGTCCATGAAGCCGATGTTGGTTCCGTTGGCGATCAGCTCGTTGAACTCCTCGTACAGCTCGGAGTTGAAGTGCCTCTCGCAGTTGGCCAGCAGCCGGCTGACGAACTGGGGATCCAGGTGCCACTTTCCGGCGAAGATGGGGACGTGGGTGCCGAACCACCAGATGTACTCGTAGTAGATCCGCCAGCTCATCACCGAGGCGTCACCCAATTGTTTGCCGTGGTCGTGATACAGGTGAATCACCGTGCGGGAGTACCACATGTTGTAGGCGTCACAGCTCTTGCGAACCAGCTCGGCGTCGGGGGCCCCCGCCATCTTCTTCTTGATGATCTCGGTGACGCTGGTGACGGCGAAGGCCACCGTCGAGGTCCCCATGGAGTAGAAGGCGTCACCGATGTAGGCGGCATCCCCGATGACGTACCAGTTGTCCTTGCTGAACATCTCCCTCTTGGGCATGTGGGCCACCCGGGGCCAGTACTGAAAGTCGATGTCCTCGCCGCTCTTCAAGAAGTCATGGAGGACCCGGTGGTTCTCGTAGAGGAAGGCGTAGAACTTCTCCTTGGTGTTCAAGGACTTGCCGGGGATCTGGTCGTGATGGAACATCGCCCCCACCGAAATCGACATCTCATCCGTGCAGAGGGGGATCATCCACAGCCAGTGCCCGTGGCCGAAGAAGTGGTTGGTGCCGTAGTAGTGGGAGGTGGCGCAGTTCTCCGGATCGTACCCCTTGTGGAAGATGGTGCGGTCCACGTTCTTGACCCGCACCCACACCGAGCCGTTGTTGAGACCGAACAGGTTGTCGGGACCCTGGAGCACGTTGTCGGTCTTGCGGCCGATGATGAAGGCCCGACCGGCGGCGTCGATCAGGTGTCTGGCCCGAATGGCTCCGCGAGTGCCGTCGGGACCCTCGAAATGACAGGTGTTCCAGTCATCGCCGGGGGTCAGATCCACATCCACCACCTTGGCCAGGTGATGACTCATCCCCATCTCCACGTTCATCCTCTGGAGATCGACCTCCAGCTTGCCCCGGTGGAGCTGGAAGGAGGCGATGGGGGGATTGCGGTTGTTCCAGACGCTGAAGTAATCGTCCATGCTCTCGGTCTTGGAGGGATCCCGAGGCCAGTGGAAGTTCAGTCCATTCTTGGGGGGCTGATTCTCAATCAGGTACTCGTGCAGCCCCAGATCCTTGTAGGTAAACAGGGCGGCGATCTCCACCATCGATTCCCCGATCTTGTCGATCTCCAGGATCTTCTCCTCGGTGCGAGGATCGACCAGGGCCACCCGAATCCCGGGCAGGTTGAGAAGGAGGTGGCGGGCCTGGAACTGGCCGGCGATCCCCCCACCCATGATTACTACGTCGAAGTCGGTCCGATTGTCACTCATCATCGCTGGATGGCTCCTTCATCGGGGTCCCTGGCGAGGACCCCGTCCCAGACGGCAGGCGTTCCCGGCTGGCGAGTGGAAAGGTCGGTTGCACCGCGATCCGGAGCCTTTCCGGGGTCCCCCAAAAGGGTGCCAGGGAGTCCGCTCCGGGCGCGGAGGTGCTTTTTATACGCCTTCCTTTCCGGTGTCCATCACTGAAATGGGACTCGACAGGGAGAACGCATGTTCGTGGGACCGGCCCACACCGGGTGAGGGTGAGGGTTGTCCCGCCGGGAGCGTCTCCCGCCAGGGTCCCGATCACCCATGGCGGTTGCTGAGACCGGCAGCGGGGGTAACGAATCGACGGCCGCGCCGGGGTGTTCCAGGCTTCGGACCGTGATCCCGCGTTCCGAGGATCCCGCAAAATGCGTAGCGCGGCGGGTGAATGGCCGTAGCGCCGAAGCCGCAGCACCATGGTGAGGATTTTTGGGAGGACCCGCGACGCAGCGATCCGGCCGTGCAGCAGCATTTCGTGTGATACTCGGATGGGACGTGACACCGGAAATGCCTTGCTCGACGGGCCATTGCCGTGAGTGGCGAATCGATCCAGGTCAAGTCGAGTGCGTCGTTGACGCGGTGGGACCCCCGATGTGCTCCGCCAGCCAACCCGGCCAATCCTGCCAGGGCAGGGCAACGGCACCCCCCGGAAGAGGAACAGGCTTCCCGACCCGGCACACCACCAACCCGGGATCGGCGGCATCCTCTCCAACAAGACGACGAAAGCGGGCCAGGGTCGCCCCATGTCGGGCGGTGGGGGTGGCACTGAGCTTCGCCTCGACGGGCACGATCCTCCCCCCGACCTCCAAGACCAGATCGATTTCCAACCCGTCGGAAGAACGCCACGACCAGCACGAGAAGGGCAGGCCGGCGGCGGCGAAGGACTTCCGGGCCTCACTCACCATCAGGCCCTCGAAGAGGGGACCGCCCAGGGAACCGGCAAGAGCAGACTCTGCTGAGGGTTGGCGGGTCAGGGTGCAGACCAGGGCCGGATCGACGAAGTAGAGTTTGGGGGCGCGGACCATCCGCTTGCCCAGGTTGCGATGCCAGGGGGGCAGGAGGGTGGTGACATAGGACGCATCCAGTACCGATGCCCAGGCGCGAATGGTGGGTTGGGAGACGCCGCAGGCTCGGGCAAGGGCGGCAGCATGGAACTCCTGGCCGTGACTGGTGGCCGCAAGGGCCAGAAACTGCTCGAAACTCCTCAGGTCTTGGATGTCCCGCACCTGTCGCACGTCTCGTTCGATATAGGTGTGCAGGTAGGATGTCAGCCACAGATCCCGCATGTCGGGATGGAGAGAGGGTTCGGGATAACCGCCACCCCACACCGCGGCCTCCACTCCCAAGGGGCCGGCCTGCGCCAGCTCGGCCACCGACAGGGGCAGGAGTTCCAGGAGGGCGACCCGGCCAGCGAGGGACCCGGTGACGCCCGCTCGACGCTCCGTTGCGGCGCTCAACAAAGCGGCCACCC
>CAYRTW010000265.1:0-7223 GCA_964426935.1 uncultured Rickettsiales bacterium | reverse complement strand
GTCTTCATCGAGGATCTGGGGATTCCCAACGGCGTCGGCTGGTATGCCGAGGGAGCGGTTCCATTCTGGGCCGATCTGGGAAAGCTCCTCAAGGTGGGGATGTCGTACCTGCGGGAGGCCTTGGGAGGAACCTCCAGCCCGGTGGACTTCGCTTTGAACGACCTGTTCTCCGACCCGGTGACCCGAGAATCGGTGTTCTACCTGGGAATGGGCCTGGACTCCTCCGACGGCCGGATGGGGCTGGGTGGCAACAAGGCGGTGGACATTGGCTGGAACGTGGCGGCCAATCGACCCCTGTATCAGCACATCGAATCGGCCCTGAAGGAGATGAGCGGTGCCCTGGGGGGGGAGTACCAGACCAGCTTCCTGTGGAGGTGGCCGATGCGAAGGCTGCTGACCGCCCATCCCTTGGGCGGGTGCCCCATGGGGGACAGCCCGGAAACCAGCGTGGTCAATTCGCGGGGCCAGGTGTGGAACCACCCGAACCTGTACGTGGCCGATGGATCCATCATCCCCGGTGCCCTGGCGGTAAACCCCTCCCTGACCATCAGCGCCCTGGGGGAGAGGGTGGCGTGGTGGATGCTGCACGGACGGGAAATGAGGCCCGAAGACGTTGGGAGTGTGGACAACAAGCCGCCCTGGCTGAGTGAGCCGGTCACCCCGCCGAGCATGATGGATCTGTTGCGCCTGCTGTAACCTTCGCCGCCGACAGCGCCTCCGGAGACGGCGGCCTTCAAGGAAGAACCATGACCGACTCGACGACCCCCCCTTCCCCGGAAGCCCTTGAATCCCTGCGACAGACCTCCCTCCTGGACGCCGTGCTGCACCGCCGATCCCGGAGGTTTGGCCTGGGGATGGAGATCGCCAGCCAGCCCCTGGCCTTTCACAGTCACAAAACCCCGGTGCCCTTGAGCGAATATGAGGAGGGGGCCATTGCCTTCGCCGCCTGCGGGTACACCGGTCCCACCGTCAGCGACATCAACTATGGGGAGGCCTACGACGGCAGCATGATGTCCGGTCTGCGGGCGCGGACCGTGGGTTCGGCGGACGCGGGGGCCTCGGTGTCCCTGGTGGTGGTGAGCGAGAGAGGGACGTTTCTGGTCCCCCGGCCGAGCGAGGTGGACTTCGAGACCTTTCAGGAGGGGGTGCGCCTGAACCACGAGTTGCGCTTTGACGAGGCTTACCGTCTGATCCGGCTGCAGATCTCGGACAAGCCCCTCCACCCCAGCACCCTCCCCATCCGTAACATCCCCATGAACACCTGGGACGTGTATCACCCGGGGACCACCTACTTCATCCCCATCAACGACATCACCTTCCTGTACATCAACGCGGCGCTGACCTTCCTGAGCCCTCAGATGGGGGCCTTCTTCCTGGACGAGCGGCGGATGTTTCGCCCCGCCGGCCTGGGACCCTTCGCCAAGAGCCGGGGAGGGTGGCTGGACGACAGCATTCCCAAGGGGGTCTCTGAGGAGAATTGGACGGTGGGCACCCTGCAACTGTGGGAGGCGACGGTGTGCGACATCATCGGTGTCGAACAAGGCCTGATGCACCAGAACATGGCCCTCATGTGCCAGGCCTTGGGGCTGGGAGGATTTTCCAATTTTGCAGGGAACCCCTTCGCATGGTTCAAGGCCCTCCAGTTCGACAACGTGACCATGGGAGCCGGGAAATATTTCGGCGCCGGGTGGTTCATGCAGCTCATGTTTCGCCTGGTGGGCAAGGATGTCCCGGTGGATGTGCCGGTGGGACTGACGGTGGGGGGGCGATCCCTCCTCAGGCCCTACTGTCCTCCCAACTTTCCAAACATGGATGCGGCTGTGGACGCGGTGGTGGCGGTGAAGCAGAATCCCCGCACCGGCATCCTGCGAGGGGGGGCCACCGAGGGGGACTGGAAGGATCCTCAAGCATTTCAACAATATGCAGCCCCGGTGAGCAGCCAGGCCATCACCGCCACCAAGGCCCTGTGCAATTATGTCTACGATACCTATGGTCGCTTCCCTGGCTACAGTGCCCCGGTGGCCACCATCACCGGCTTCCAGGCCACCCACCTGGACGTGGACTTCTACGACAGGTACTACCGACCCGGCGTCTTGACCCCGGGCATCCGCGAGCACCTTCGGGTCTGGCACCCGGATGAGTCTCCAGCCCCCGGCCCCGAGTCCAAAAACCAACCGTGATTCCCGCAAGGGAATCCCATCCCGAGGAACCCTCCCCATGTCAAACATGAGCCGTGGCGCCCGATCTGTCTTTGTCTTCTCGTTCTACCTGTTCGCGATGGGCCTGGTCCTCTACCTGTTTCCAAAACAGATGATGACCTTCGGAGGCTTTCCGGTGGAGGGGCTGACCTGGGTTCGCTTCAACGGCATGCTGCTCTTCCTGGTGGCGTTCTATTACCAGGGAGCGGCGCGGACCAACGATCAGGGGTTCATGGTGTGGTGCGGGTGGACCCGCCTGGTAGGAGAGCCCCTCCTGGTGGGGGGCATGGTGCTGTTTGGATGGGCTCCCGCCCGGATCCTGATGTTCGTCCCCTTGGATGTGCTGGGGGGCCTGTGGACTCTGTACGCCGTCCGGCAGGATCGGAGCGAGGCCACGCCCACCCGGTGAAGCGGCGTCCCCCTCATGCCTCCTCCGGCGGTGACCGGGGGTGGAAGCCCGGTGGTGATTCCCCCCGGCGGAGGTACCCACCTCCCCTTCTCCGAGGGACCGGTGTGGATCACCCTGCGCTCCGCCGACACGGGGGGAGCCTCGAGTGAAGTGCTGTACGTGTTTCCCCCCGGCGGGAGCGAACCCCCTCCCCATCCGCCGGCGCGGCCCTCAGGTCCTCCCTGGCTTTGACCAGGGTTGGGGGCTCCCCCACTCTCGCAGACTCCACCACGTTCTGAAATATCGGTTCGATCACCTTGGAGTGCCCGTCCTCGTCGAGTTCAACACGGTATCCAAGCCGAATCACCCAGTTCCCACGCAACAGATCGTGCTCGACAACGCGATACCGAATCAATCCCGCGTGGGTATCCTCCTCCAACTCCAGCGCGTGGGCAGTCCACCCCATTCCACGCGATGGCGGGGCCTCCAGAACATGAGCTTTGGCCTCTCGTCCCCTGGTCCGTAGACCCATCAGAGTGGCGTCATCCGGGGCGGTTCCATGAAACTGCCGGGTGAGGTTGCAGAACACCGCCTCTTCGCTGTACTGAGACACCCTCCACGCCGGCATTCCACCGAGCCGCGATTCGTTAGACGCCAGCCGCCAGGGGACATCAAGACGCACTCCCGCCTCGGGCACGTCTACTACGCCAGCCGGCCCCAGAAACACTCCGGGGATGAGGGGCCCGATGAGACCGAGGAGCACGGGAGCGGCGAAAAGGGCCCCGGCTTGTCCCGACCGCCTTCGGCGCTGGGATTCCATCTGCAAACGGGGAAACAAGCTCTCTCCCTTTACCACGCCGCAGCGAGGATGCCGCCCAACAGGCCGCCCAGATGTCCGATGTGGGAAACATTTTCGGCATCCATGGATGCCAAACAACAGAACGAAAAGGAACACCACATTCCCGTAACCATACGGGGTCCGATACCCCCTCGGAATGGCCTCACCAAAGCGGAAGCCGATGGTAAGCATGGCGCTGAACAGGCCGAATCCCAGGATCGAGGATCCGCCTACCATGCCCTTTTCCCCCAGGCAGACCGCCAACGTCCCCAGGAGCAAGGCTGACGATGCGACCACCGCGTATCCACCGCGACCGAAAGCCCTCTCCACCCGATAGCCGCAGTACCCGACGACAGCGAGGTTGGGGAGGAGGTGAGCCGGACCGGAATGAATCAACTGCGAGGTCCATGGGGTCCACCAGTGTCCCCGAAGAAGAAGGGGATCCAATCCCGTCGGCGCCTGACTGTACACACCGAGCAGGGATGTGGCCGTGTCCAGACCCAGGTAGGAGGCCATCATCAGGGCAAGCTGAAACCCGCCGGTGACAGCGATCACCCCCGCGACCGTCAGGGACATCCAAGGAAAGGGTCCGGAGCGAAGGTGAGCCGCCAGCCGGGCCTGAGGCGATGAGAAGGCTTCGGCAAGCTGCGGCACCTGGCTCAGGGGTAGGAATTCGTCTCCTGTCCAGGGAGGATGCTGAACCGTTGCCCCCTCGGAGATTCTCCCGAGGCGAACGTCATCAATGAGATCCTGGATCCAGATGGATTGGACAACGATTGCGACGGTGCAATCGACCCTTGCCAGCCCACCGGCAATCCTCCGGTGGAGGAGCAGGCCGACGCCCTGTTGATCGGAGAAGAAAGCGGCGACAACGCGGGCCAGGCAGTGAGCATCGGGGATGTGACCGGGGACGGGTGGGACGACCTCCTGGTGGGGGCGCCGGAATAGGAATTGGACGGATTCAGCAACATGGGCGGAGTCTGGCTGGTGCAGGGCGGGCCTCCTTAGAGGAAGGATAAAATATTTAATGTTTATAAATACTTAGCAAAATTTCTCTCCTGGTCGTCATGGGTACACTATCTGGAGCAGGAGAACCGGGGAGGTGTCCTCGGAGCCCTGGGAGATCTCCTTCGTGACTCCTTCGTGTCCTTCATGTTCTTCGTGGTGAAAAAAGAAGCCACACCCCATCCACCCGATTTGATTCCATGCTGATGAGATCTCCCTATCGGTATCCTGGGTTCGGGCAAGGGCCCCTGAACCCGCACGGAGCCGGCCGATGACCACCCCCCTTCTGCCCTCATCTTCCTCAACGCCGAAAACGATTATCAGCAGTACCGTCCCGCCGTCGACGCGACCGGGAGCATTGTCATCTACGAGCGCACCCCCATCACCGGCGGCAACACCCTGCTCTACGTCCTCGCCCTCGGCCAGAGCCTGCCTTGAACCTCAAACCCCACAAGACTACATTCCCTGCCGGGCCGGGTCAGGTTTCTCCCCTCCCCCTCCCCGGCAACACCCGGCCCCAGACCCTCTCCAGGCGAAGGCCTCCCGATGGAATTCAACTCCTTCGCCTATCTCCTCCTGCTGACCCTCACGGTAACCCTCTATCACGGCATCGCCCGGCGACGGCAGTGGCGCACTCCCCTCCTCCTCACCGTCTCCTTGTGGTTCTATGCCTCCTGGAACCCCCCCTTTCTGTTGATCCTCCTGGCCAACGCCCTCATCGACTGGATGGCGGCCCGAGCCATCGCCGCCACCACCGACCCCCGCCGCCAGCGCGCCTTTCTGCTGTCCAGCCTGGCGGCAAACCTGGGGTGCCTGGGCTTCTTCAAGTACTCCCAATTCTTGTTGGACAACCTGAACCTGATCCCCGGCCTGCCTCCCCTCCCCAGCGCCCTGAACGTGATCCTCCCGGTGGGAATCTCGTTCTACACCTTCCAAAGCATGAGCTACACCATCGATGTGTACCGGGGTGAGGTGGAGCCCGAGCCCCGTTTCCACCGATTCCTGCTGTACCTCACCTTCTTTCCCCAACTGGTCGCCGGCCCCATCGAGAGGGCCAGGCGCTTGCTGGGACAGGTCCAGGCGGTGGAGACCCTCCCCATGCCCGACTCGGCATGGACGACCGGGGTGGCTCTGGTGCTGTGGGGGCTGTTTGAAAAATGCGTGCTGGCCGACTCCTCTGCCCTTCTCTGCGACACCCTCTTCGGCAACACCGAGCAGTGGCCGGGGGGTTGGCAAGCGGTGGCCGTCTACGCCTTCGCCTTCCAGATCTATTTCGATTTCGCGGGGTATTCGGACATCGCCCGGGGCTCGGCGCGGCTGTTGGGATTCGAGCTGATGGTCAATTTCCGGCTTCCCTACCTGGCGGAGGATCCCAGCGATTTCTGGCGGCGCTGGCACATTTCCCTTTCCCAATGGTTCCGCGACTATGTGTACATCCCCCTGGGAGGAGATCGGGGTTCCCGTTTGCGAACCTTGGGGAACCTCACCGTCACCATGCTCCTGGCGGGGTTGTGGCACGGAGCCGCCTGGACCTTCGTTGCCTGGGGGGCCTGGCATGGTCTCCTGCTGGGCTTGTATCGGGTGTGGGATGGTGTGACGGGAGGAAAAAGGCTTCCCGGCAAGGTGGGGAGCCTGGCGAGGGTGATGCTGATGTTTCATCTGGTCTGCGGGGGATGGATCCTGTTTCGAGCCTCCTCCATGAAACAGGCCTTGCAAGTGTTGGCGGAAATCGGTAGCGCCATCCGGGATGGGGTTTTCCATTTCAGCGGACCGGCCTGGGAGTTTTCCCTGGTCACCTCCCTCCTCCTGGGAATGGTGCTTTTGGCCATGGCCCTGGAGGAGCACCGCCAGACCTTCTCGCGGATCCTGAGTCGCCCCCTCCCCTATGCGGTGGCCCTGTCCCTGCTGGTGATCGGCATCGCCGTCCTCGCCCCCGATTCCGGTCCCCAGTTCATCTACTTCCAATTCTGATTGCCGGGATCATCTCCGCTTGGAACCCCTTCCACCCACCCCGGCTGACCCGCCCGCCCGCCGACCCGATGCCGGCCTGGACTCCGCCTTTTCCGCCGATCTGACCGTCCCCTGGCTCCCGGCGCTGCTGAACTTGCTGGGGGTCGCCTCTCTTCTGGTGTGGATCCTGGGGCTGCTCTTTCCATCCCGAACCCTCGACAGGGAGGGACAGCCTCCCGACTCCTGGGCCGACCTGGAGTCGCGGGTCCTGGAAGCGGTGACCGAGGCAGAGCCCCGCTCCATCCTGCTGCTGGGAGACTCGGTCCTGGCGGGGACCCTGCTGAACGCTGACGACCCGTCCCGCTCGGGCCGATATCGGGTCGCGGCGAGGATGAGGGCCCAGTTGGCCGCCGACGCCGGAGTGGGCCTCCACGATCTCTCCTGGCCGGGAGCCCTTCCCGCCGATCTGGTGGAGGTGCGCCGCCTGCTGGATCGCCACGATCCCTCAGGAAGGGTGGAGCTGGTGGTGGAACTGACCCCCCGGTACTTCTCCTCGGCCTACGCTCGGGACCCCTCCCGCCATTCCCTGGAGTTCCTGACCGAAGGACCTCCCCTCTGGGCACGCTGGCCCGGACACACCGTCTGGTCCAGGCTGACCGCAGGGCTCAGGCGGGGGCGAGGAGGGCTTCAAGGACTCCGGCGCACCCTCCTGGACGCGGCCACTCTCCGTGCACCTGATTTCTTCGGGGCGGCTGACGGCGACTCCTCGCCGGGAAACGAGAGGAACCGGGCCCTCTACCGCCTGCGGATTCTTGCTTAATTTCATCCCGGCGCTCATGAAGAG
>CAYRTW010000264.1:0-7281 GCA_964426935.1 uncultured Rickettsiales bacterium | reverse complement strand
ACCAGTCGGAGGGCTTCATCGACTTGCCGACTTGCTGAGCAACAGGTATCTAGACCACCCTTTGCAGAGCAAGTCGGCAAGTCGTGGCGGCGACAGGTCCCGAAGCAGGCTCCCCTCGTCCCCCATCCAGTTCGAAACTCGTCTCGTTGGGGTCACCACGCCTTCCCCCCTGTGATTCCGCGTGCTTGCGAGGTCGAGCCGCAACGGGCTTCGAATCGGGCTCGCGAGGTCTGCCTGCCGCGTCGTGGGCTGGTGTCGGCTTGTCTCCGTCTACGTCTTGGGTCGCCATGCTCGTCTGGTCGGGTTCCACACCATCGACTGGATCTGGCCCGCGAGCGCTGGATCGGCGAACGTGGTGACCTCGTCAATCACGTCCGCGAGCGCCCCGGGGATCCGATCCTCGAAGCGCTGCGCGCGTCTCCACCGGCGCCATCGGTCCTGTCCGACCGCCGCGAGGTCCGGGAGCGCGTACGCGAGCGGGATGCGCGCCGCCCTTGAGCACGAACCGGTCGCGGTGCGGCGAGACAGCCAGCCGCGCGAGGAACCCCTCCAGCGCGTAGAGCTGGAGGAGTTCGGCGGTGGAGCGGTCCTGCTCGGACGCCTTCTTGCGCAGGGCGAGGTACGCGGACCCGGCTGCGGTGCCGTGGGTGGGGCGGCTCGTCACAGGAGCACGCGCAGGGTGTCGCGGACCGATGCCTCGGCCTTGGGGAACGCCCTTGCGAGGGCGAGCAGGGCACCCGGCGTCGAGCCGGGCCGACGCAGCCAGCGCTTGAGCGCCTCGACCGCGACCTCCTCGCCGAGGAGGTGACGCAGGCGGAACGCATCGGCGATGCACCGCTCGGGCGAGTACAGCCCGATCGACAGCCCGCCTCCGAGGTCGAGGACGCCGCGGCCGAGGTCGTAGGTCTCGGTGTCGAAGCGATGCCACGCGATGGGCAGGTCGACCTTCGGGGGCCGGCGCTGGCGGGGCAGCGCGACGTCGATCCGCGTCGGGATCTGGTCGGTCAGGTCATGGTGGGACAAGGCCGTGAGCAGACAGAGGGTTGCATCGGGCGCGCGCAGCGCGATCGTCTGGAGGTCCTCATTGCCCAGGGGGGCGTCGGTGCGTCGGTAGAGCCCGCGGTGGGAGCGGACCACGACGCCCGACTCGAGGAGGGCGCGAAGGCGGCGCCGGGAGACGCCAGCGCGCTGCGCAGCCGTCGCCGTGAACGCGAGGGGCAAGTGCTCGATGTCGGTGTCCGGTAGGAGGGCCTCTTCGGTGGTCATGATCCGAAGTGTAGCCATACAGGCTTCATATGGCTACGATTCTGTCCGGTCGGCGTCCCTCATTCAGGACGAGGAAGTCCTCCGCGACCGCAGCGCGGCACCAGTTCGAAACTCGTCCCGTTGGGGTCACCAAATCGCGACTGGCGCCCCCGGACCCCGGTTCGGGGGGATCGCGATGCTCCGGGCCGTTCTTGAATTCCGTCACGAGCTCAAAACGTTGGCGGCAGACGACATCTGGCCGGTCGGCCTTCCCCCGCTCCAGAAGCCCGCGAACCGCCCCGGAGTGGACGTCCCCGCCAGGGAGGCCCGGTTCCGTGGGGCTCCCGAAACCGGCAGGCTCTCACCGACGATCGCGCCGGCCTCGTTCCTGCTCGTTGCCCGTCATGGCGACTCTGACCCGGCCCGGTAGGTGGTCGCTCTCATGAACGGAGGACGCGAACCCTCTCCCCGAGGGCCCCGGATGCGATTGATTTCATGCACTTGAAGGGTACGGGACCTGGGATGCGAGGAGGGATCGTCCAGGCTCACTAAGAGGAGGGGTAGCCTGGCCCGGCACCCTCCCTCGCCCCTGCCAGCCCGTCTCTCCCCCCTCGGCCGTCGCCGCCGGGCCAGCGTTCGCGAACCTCAACCATGCATCCGTGGGAGGCCTCCCGCCCCCTGAAGCACCGACCATTCGTGCCGCGCCAACTCCCCCAGCCTCGACCGGACCTCGTCCTCGGAGCGTACCTGCCGGGCCAGGTCCACGAACAGCCCGTGGTGACGGGCCTCGGACGCCAGCAGCCCCCGATACAGGGTGACCAGCTCCTCGTCGGGGACGGCCTCGGCGAGGAGCTGCATCCGCTCGCAACTCCGAGCCTCGATGAGGGAAAAGCACAACAGCGTGTCGAGCAGGCGGTCGGGCTCTCGGGGGCGGACAGCCGCCAGGAGCCGGCCGGCATAGGCGCTGGGGACCTGACGCACGAACCTCTGCCCGCGCCGATGGAGGTGTCCCAGCACCTGCTCGAAATGCGCCAGCTCCTCCCGAGCCAGGCGCGTCAGCGGCAACACCAGCCCTTCGTGGTCGGGGTACCGGAAGAGCAGGGAGAGGGCCGTCGAGGCCGCCTTCTTCTCGCAGTGGGCGTGATCCAGGAGGACAGCGTCCAACTCCAGGAGCGCCGCCGTGCACCAGCGAGGATCGGTGGGGGCGTACAGGTTCAGCATGGGGAGGCCCGCCGGGGAGCGGTCCCCCATCTTACACGCAGGGGCGGGAGGGCTGAAACCATCCCAAGAGGACCTCAACCCGCGAGGCTCTCCCGTCAGAATGGGTGGTCTCCAGGGAAGCTCCTCCGGTGCGAACAGGACGGGGGATCCGCCCTCCACCCGAAGGGTATTCAGGGGGAACGAAACCCTCGCCAAGCTGTAGAGGCTCCCCCAAAGTGTTCAAAGTCATTCATGAAGCTACCGCGCCAACCCGGGGGGTCACTCCGGAAGCATGCCGCGAAGGACCGGGGCGCCGAAACCCCGGCGGTCTGAGGATGGGGGGGGAGGTCCCCCGACACATGAACCCCGAGGAGACAGCACTTCGGCGGATGTCTCCCCTCAGCCCTCCACCAGCTCGCGAAGCACCCCCAGCGACACCCCCCAGAAGAATCGGGAGTGTTGGGCGAGAGCTTCGACGATGGGGAGTTGGTGTTTGAACAGGAGCTCCGTCACGCCTTCGATGGGCCTGAGCCGTATCTCCAACACCGCCCGATTGGTGGGGAGGTCCGGTACCCGCCACAATCGACTCCAGTGGTGATACCGCAACAGCTCTCCCGGTTGGAACGCGAGCAGGGTCCCCTCCTCCCGATGCTCTCGGCCGTTCAGGGTTCCGCTCACCGTGAAGGGCCCTCCCACCTCCCAGGTGGACAGGAACCGAAAGCCCCCCATCCACTGAGGGGTGATATCCGGGTCAACGATGGCCTCCCACACCCTGGCACAGGGAGCGGAGACCAGGATCGAGAACTCGACGACGCTGACCCGTCTCGGCCCCGCGTCGTCACTCATCTCAACACTCCCCGCAGGGGGTAGCAGCAAGAACAGGACGAGGGGGACGAACGATGTGCTGCACGAGAGCTCCGGCGACCACTCTACCGGGTGAGACCGTGGTCGAACAGGGACCATGGACCCCCGACTCGACCGATTACCCCCGTGAATCCCAACCAGGGCGACTCCCCGACAGGGCTCGAACCGAGGGGTGAAACAACCCACCGGGGCGGAGCCCACCGCCGGACCTCCACGCCACGCGCCGGGGGAGACGCCCGGAGCTCTTGTCGCCCACCTCCCGGCGGACTAGCATCCCCCATGCTGCGTCTCCACTCGTCGGTCGCCCCGACCCTCCTGCTCTCCCTTTCGGCGTGCGCCAGCCCGGCTTCGGATATCCCCGCCGACCCCGAGCCCCCGTCCAAGGCCGACGAGACGATCCCCAGGGCACCGGGCGTCGGCCCCGGCCCGCTGCCTCTCTCCGCCGTGCGGATCAACGAGGTGGTCTCCAGCAACCATGCTGGCCTCCAGGACGCCGATGGGGACGAAGTGGACTGGATCGAGCTGTACAACGATGGTCTCACTTCGGTTTCTCTCGAGGGCTTCGGGCTGAGCGACGATCCCGACCTTCCCCTGGCATGGACCTTTCCGGATCTCACCCTCCCACCCGGGGACTTTCTCCTGGTTTTTGCTTCAGGAAAGGGAGAGAGCGGTCCCCCCGGCGAGCTTCACACCCCGTTCAAGGTGGATGCCGACGGGGAGACCCTGCTCCTGTCGAACCCCTCCGGTGGGGAGCTCCACCGGCTGGAGGTGCCGGCCCTGGGCGAAGACTGGTCCTTCGGAGCGGGCCAGCCCATCGCCGCGACCTTCCCCCTGCTGGAGAGGAAGCTGGACGCCTCTCCCGAAGCTCGGGCGAGGCATCTCGCCTGGCTGAAGGAAAACCCTTCCCCCGGCTGGCAGAATGAGCCCTTCAAGCCCGAATCGTGGCGCCAGATCCTCCTTCCCGCCGGCTACGACACGGAGAAGTTCGGGGCAGGAACTCCCGAGAACGTAGCGCTGTTTCAGCAGGCATCCCAGTCCTCCGACGGATACGGATATACCGGCGCCCAGGGCAATGACGGCGAACTGGCCACCTTCACCCACACCAACGATGGGGATCTGGACTCCTGGTGGGAGGTCAACCTGGGAGGGGAATTTGCCCTCTCTCGAATCGAACTGCACAACCGGCAGGAGTGCTGCCCGGAGCGCCTCTACAACGTTACCGTGGGAGTGTGGAATTCGGGGGTGGAGGTGTACGAATCTGAGGTGCTCAACCCTGTCGCCGAAGGGGGCACTCCGGCGGATCCCGGTGGCCTGCTGGCGGTGGAGGGGGAGTGGACCGGGGACACCGTCCGCGTTTCCAAAACAGCGGTCAACGGGGCCTATTCAAGTGAATGGCTCTCCCTGGCTGAGGTAGTGGCCCTGGGGGTGCCTGCGGCCCCCTACGCCGACCAGCTCTTGGGGCCGGTCTCCACGGGGACTGACATCGTGGCCTTGTGGATGCCGTTTCGCGGAGGGGAAGCCGATCGGGCTCTCCTCGACCTTTGGGTGGACGATGGGGTCATCGCCTGGGTGGATGGCCAGGAGGTGGCGCGAGCACACGTCGGAGCCAACGGAGAGGTGGAGGCCCATGAGGCGGAGCTTGCCGAACGATTCGCGGTAGATCCCACGCGGGTAGGGCCGGGGGAGCATGTGCTGGCGTTGGAAGTCCACAGCGTCGATGTCGATGATCTGCTGATCGACGTCGCCCTGACCCTACAGACGCTGGGGAGTGGGAAGTCGTCGTGGTTCCCCGAGCCCACTCCCGGCGAGGCCAACGGGGCAGGATACCAAGGAGTGGTCGCCGCCCCCCAGGCGGTGCCGCCAAGGGGTTTCTACGACGAGCCTGCTGTGGTCACCCTGACCAGCCCGACCCCCGATGCAGTCCTCCACTACTCCCTGGACGGGCGCCCTCCCTCTGAGGGGAGCACGGTGGTGCCCGCGCCAGGGGCGACGGCCTCGGTGACCCTCCAGATCGCCGCCAACACCCTCCTTCGTGCCAGCGCCGTTCGAGAGAACTGGGCGGATAGCCCTGTAGTGACTAACACTTATCTTTTTCTGGAGCAGGTGATCCACCAGCCCGGGGCGCCCGTCGGCTGGCCCCTGGTCTGGGACGATCCTGCCCAGGGTCCCTTCTCCGCCGATTACGAGATGGACCCGGAGGTGGTGACCAACCCTGCCTACCACGACGACCTGCTCGCCGGCCTCCGGGAGATCCCCACCTTGTCCCTGGTGTTCGAGCCCGACTCTCTCTTTGGCCCCGAGGGGATCTACGTGCATTCTTTGGAGAGGGGGGACGACTCTGAGGTCCCCGTCTCGGCGGAGTGGATCCTCCCCGATGGCAGCACCGGCTTCGCGGTGGACTGTGGCCTGCGCCTGCACGGGTACGGGTGGCGATACCATTCGGCCACCCTCAAGCACGCCTTCCGGCTGGAGTTCAAGGGCGAATATGGCCCCAGGAAGCTGGAGTATCCCTTGTTTGCCGACTCCACCGCCGAGAGATTTGACAACATCGTGTTGCGCGCCCAGGGAAGCCGGGGCTTCCAGGATTTCCGTGACCCGGAGCAATCCGATTACATTCGCGACGCCTTCGCTCGGGACACCGCCCGGGACATGGGCAAGCTCGACGGCCACGCCACCTTCGCGCACCTCTATCTCAATGGCCTGTATTGGGGCTTGTACAACCCGGTGGAGCGCCCGGACGCCGGGTTTGGAGAGGAATACCTGGGTGGAGAAAGCGAGGACTACGATGCCATCAACCGGCGCACCTCCACCAACGAGGCCATCGATGGAGATCTTCTGTCCTACAACGAGATGCTGGCCCTCGCCGACGCCGATCTCTCGGACCCTGTTCAGTATGAGGCCCTGTCAGAGTACTTGGACATGAACGCTCTCATCGATTACATGTTGATTCATCAGTACACGGTCAACCGGGATGGACCCTGTTGTTATGAAAGCAATAACATGCGGGGAATCCGGCGCCGCGCCGAAGGAGAAGGTTTCCAATTTTATGTGTGGGATATGGAATACAGCATCTGGGAGGCCACCGACTCCACCAACATCGACATCGACGTGGCAGGTTCCATTTCCCATGTATACACCCGCCTGAGAGACAATGAAGACTTCCGCCTCGCCTACGCCACCCGCGCCGCCAGTCTGCTGGGACCGGGCGGAGCCCTCTCCCCGGAGGCCAGCTCGGAGAGGTGGCTGGCCCGGGCCGATGAGATCCGCAACGCCATCGTGGCCGAGTCGGCGCGGTGGGGGGACGCCCGGCGGGAGCCGCCCTACACCCGAGACGTGGAGTGGGAGGAGGAGCAGCGACGGATTTTGGAGGAGTATTTTCCATATCGCAGCGATGAGATGCTGGAACAATTGGAGGAGGCGGGATTGGGGTTGTAGAGCATCGGTTCAATCCGTGCCGGCGATGTGGCCGGACCCACCCTCAGGGCACCTTCCCCCCTCTCTCCCGAACATCACCGAGACGGCTGGGTGCTGGGCCCGAGTCAGCCCCAGAGGGGTGGTTCTCCACCAGGGATGAATCGCCGGCAGCGGTCGGCTACCCGTTCACAATGCGGCGGATCACCGCAAGGGCATTGAATCCGACCACAGGATACGGGGGTTTCTCAGGAAGGCAGGGAGTGGGTAGGTCGCCAGCTCATGGGGACGCACGGCGACCACACGTCGGTTGTGTCCGTCGGCGAGCTCAACCTCCCGTCGAACCCAGCGGCGAGGCTCCACGCCAGGCGACACCCTGGAGCGTCCACCACCTGAGGTGGGGCCCTGCGGTCCAACTTCCGCCGCGCCGTTCCACGGCTCGGCGCAGCTCGTGTGCCGCGGTACGATCTGGGGGGCCCCCGTGGCGGCGTGCTCGAAGCTCACCCGGCCCCATCCTTCACCGGTCGTCGTCGTGAGACCTACGTCCCCCACGTTATAAAT
>CAYRTW010000263.1:0-7383 GCA_964426935.1 uncultured Rickettsiales bacterium | reverse complement strand
GCACGGTGGGGTCGGGAATCGCTGACTACGACGAGAAGATTTACGCATTCTATGGGGAAGGACAGACGGCTTCGGGGGGAACCCTGGCGGTCTCCCAATGGTGGTCCGACGGGGGGAACAAGATGATCGATTGCGACATCATCTTCTACGCTCGAAACGGGTATGGAAACATCAGTTGGAGCGCCTCGGCCTCAGGGATTGCTGGGAGCGAGAACGACTTCCAGTCGGTGGCCACCCATGAAGTGGGGCATTGCCTGGGACTGGGGCATTCCGAGTCCAACAATGCGGTGATGGCCCCCTCCATCACCCAAGGCACCACCCGGCGCGATCTCACCGCTGACGACAAAGCGGGGGTCCAGGCACTGTACGGGGAGGGCGAGGACTGCACGGACACCGACGGAGATGGGGTGAGCAGCGACCCCGGCTGTGACAACCCTGAGGACTGCGACGACTCAGACCCTTCGGTGCATCCTGGCGCGGATGAAGGCTGCGATGGTTTGGACAATGACTGCGATGGCCATGTGGACGATGGGTTTCCCGACGACGAGGGGGGACATTGCGGGGACGGAGAAGACAACGACTGCGACGGCAGCGTGGACGAGGAGGACCCGGATTGCACCCCCTCCAGCGATGACGATGACAATAGCGGGGATGATGATCAGACCGCAGGGGACGATGATGCTTCCGCCTCTGATGACGACGATGACTCGGAAAGCCCCGATGACGACGAAGGACGGGTAACTGCCTGCCGTGGTTGTGATACTGGTGGCGACGGAGAGGGGGGAGCCCTGGGCTTCGGGCTGATGCTGGTGCTTGCATCTCGTCGCTTCAGGATCCATCCTTCCGCCGCCCCTTGACCGGAACTTCCCGACGGTGCCCCTTCACACCTCTGCCGCCGAGCCTTCCATGCCCCCTGCCTCCCTTGTTCTTGCCACCTCTCTTCTTGGAGACCTTCAGGCCGAGTTGGATCGTGCCCTTCCCTTCGCTCGAGCCCTGGGGCTGAACGTTCTCCTCCTCCATACCGTGCGGGATCCCATCGCCACGTATGGGGACCTGAGTGCAACCGCCATCGCCGATGTGGAGATGGCCATACGAGAGGCCATGGAAGAGGCCGAGGGCATCCTGGCGGCGGCAGCATCTGGGGTCTCCGATCCGAAGGTTCAGGTCTCTTACGAAGTCAAGAGAGGGGAGCCGAGATCGGTGATCCTGGAGACGGCCCGGGACCAGGGGGCCCGACTCCTCGCCGTTCACCCCGAGGAGCACTCCGCTGCGGAAAAATTCCTCCTCGGTACCACCAGTCGCTACCTCCTCCAGCACGCTGAGATTCCCGTCCTCCTTCTCAGGGCCCCCCCCTATCCCCAAAGCGCCGATGGGGACATCGTGGTGCCCATCGAACCCGCAGCACCCGAGCGTCTGCCCAAGACGGACACCCTGGGAGCCTTGGCCCTGGGGCTCCCCGCTCGCCTTCATTTTGTATCGGTGTTGGACCTGGATGACCTCCTCAAGGGGAGGGCCCGGGAGCAGTGCCACCAGGCGGCTCGAAGCGGGATGGACGCGCTTTTGTCGCGTCGCGCTGCCTCTCCTTTGGGCGAGAGGCAGGATTTGGGCGAGGTGGTCTATGCGCGGCGGGCTTGGGAGGGAATCGTAAAGTATGCCTTCCAGGTGTCGGCAAGCCTCATCGCTCTTCAGAGCCATGGCGCCTCGGGAACCGGGCGAGCCCTCCTTGGGTCGGTGTGCGACCAGGTGGCCAGTCGTGCCCCATGTTCAGTGCTGGTCTTCCCCCATCGCCCGGGTTGAACTCCCCGTAGGGTGTCGTCAAGGGGACCTTGCCTTGGCACAGGGAGAGCGGGGGCGGCGGTCCGGTAGCGATTGCTGCTTCGAGCCAGACCTTCTGACCAGGTGACTGCGGGTCTTCATTTCCCCCGTCTGAATCTCATTCCCCAAACGGCCTTTCCTACTCCTTTTACGTCACCCTCTTCCCTCCTATCCGGATGAAGATCCGCTTCTCGGGCGTAACGCACCAGATCTTCTTCGCTGCGGGGCCAAGACCGAATCTCCCAGGTTCTCCCTTCCTGAGTGAACGTCACCTGTCCTCCCTTCATCAACACCTCCGGATGCAGGTCGGTCACCACCAGCCACCCGCCAGGAACCAAAACGCGGGACATCTCTGCGAACGCTTCGGCGATCCCCTCCACATGGGCCAGGGCCAGGCAACATATCGCCCCCTGCAATGCTCCAGAGGTGAGGGGAAGAGCTGTCATCTCTCCCTTCACCACCCTCACGTGGGAAAGCTGCCTCTTGACTGCTCTCTCCATCATGGCCTCCGACTGGTCCACTGCGATGATCGCTGCGACACCCCGGGCCAGCAGATCGGGCAGATGACGCCCGGTGCCGACAGCGATATCCCCCACCACCTGGCCTTCCATAGCGGGAAGCAGTCTGCTCAAAACCATCGACTCCACCGGTAGCAAGGGGTTTCCCTCGTCATAGGTTGCCGCCCACCTGTCGTACCCCCCCTTGGGTCCTAGCCGTCGGAGGAAACGCCGCCACCGCCGCCATCCTTGCCGCAGAAACCGTCCCCACGCTCCACGTTGAATCAACCAGACACCGTCCTTGCTGCCACGGAAAGCTCCCTGGATCCTGCCCGAGTGAGCCGGAAATGAACGCGATTCTACAAAAGCTGCTCTCTGTCTCCCGATGGGAAGAGAGAACGGGAGTCTACCCCAGGGGGATGGGACCCGATATGACAGGAGGGCCCGCCCCTGTTACCTTTCCCGCCTGTTCGGAAGGGCTGGACAGCGAGGAAGGTCCTGTGTTTGAGGAAACCCGTTTTGCCATCCTGGGAGCAGGAACCATGGGGCAGGCCATCGCCCGAGGGTTGATGGACCGCCTGGGGGTTTCCCCTTCCCGTATCGCTGCGACCGTCAAGCATGCCGGAAAGGCCAGCAGTATTGCGGCTTCATTGGGCGTGGACGTGGGAACGGATTCTGCTGCCATCGTCCGGAATTCCAACCTGGTGTTGATTTGCACCAAGCCCAAGGACGTCCTGCCCCTTCTTCAGCATCTCAACGAAAGGGGGGCCCTCGCTCACACCCCCCTCCTCCTCTCCATCGCCGCCGGAGTGAAACTGGGGGGAATGGAAGAGATCTTGGGAGCGAGAATTCGGGTGGTTCGAGCCATGCCCAACACCCCATGCCTGGTGGGAGAGGGCATGACGGTGCTCAGCCTGGGCAGTGCTGCCACCTCAGATGACGAGGCCATGGCCACTGCCATCTTTGGAGTGTTGGGACGAGTGATTTCCCTGGATGAGGAACATCTGGACGCCGTGACCGGCCTGTCCGGCAGCGGCCCGGCCTTTGTCTACGTGATGATAGAAGCCTTGTCTGAAGGAGGGGTGATGACCGGGCTGCCCCGGGCCATCGCTACCCAGCTGGCCGCTCAAACCGTTCTGGGGGCCGCTCACATGGTCCTTCAGACTGGCAGACACCCGGCCTCCCTCAAGGACGATGTGACCACCCCAGCCGGATGTACCATCGCTGGGCTCCTTGCCCTGGAGGACGGTCGAATCCGCTCGGTCCTGGCGAGAGGGGTCCAAGAGGCGGCGCGGGCGGCGACCGGACTGGGGGGAACCCGTCGATCCTGAGGGGGTTTGGCCCTTTGCCTCGCGCCAGCAAAATTTTTCCCGCCGCCTCCTCCCTTCATCCTCCGTTTCACGCCAAGGTTTCCCTTTCCCGCTCCTCAACCCGCGCTATAGTGCCGCCGTCATGCGTTCCCTTTCTGCCGACTGGGGCTGGCTCGGCGCCGCCCTTTGCTTGTGGGCCCTCCTTGGGGGGTGTGGGCCCGTGGACGAGTCCGTCTCCACAGCCACTTGCAGCCTTCAACCGCGCCCGGTGAACGATGGCGGGTTTGACCCCGACACCGGTTGGTGGGATCGCATTGAAAATGACCCCGACGCTCCGGGTGAAGGACGGGTTCGCCTTGATCCCGACACCGTGTCGGTGGATGAGGAGGTCACCCTCACCCTGACCTTCCAGGTGGGAGCTTCGGGGATCGGTCCGGGGGGAGGTTTCGCGGTACGTGATCCGGTGTTCATGGGCATGCGATGGGCCAACTACGGTGCCTTTGTTCTCGACCCCGACCTCTGTACCGACGAAATGGAGACGCGTGGACTCAAGTCAGAGGGGCTGATCACCGCCCGAGCCTCCTCCGGATCTCCCTTGTGGGTCTATCGGGAAAGCTGCGATCCCAATCGCCACCGGGACATGATGACCGAGGTGCTGTCCCAGGAAGGGCTTTCCCCGGGGGACCAGGTCACCGTCACGTACGGAGACACCGGCCCCACCGATGGTGACGCCGACGGCAACCCCGCCTGCACCATCCACACTCCCTGGCGCGCCTTCCAACGCGTCGAATTCCGAGTAGCCTCCCGCTTCGACGCCGATTCCCCCTACAAGACCCTGGAGGGATACCCCCTTTTGGATGTGCTGGCCACCGAATCCCCGGTGATGGCGGCAGCCTATGTGCCCTCCCAGACGCGCGCGGAAAGGCCCTTCCCCCTTCGTGTGGTGGGACTGGATCGCCACGGCAACCCCACGCCAGCCTTCGACTTTCCGGTGACATGTGCCGTTCGAGGTGGGGATGGTGAGAGGGAATCCCCTCTGCATGTCCTGCCGGAGGGAGGGGTGGCCACCCTCTCCATGACCCTTCGCCAGGAAGGAATCCGGTGGATCGATTGCGCCACGGCCAATGGCTTCCGGTTCAATTCCAACCCCATCCGGGTAACGGCCGAGGCCCCCTCTTCATCGGTGTATTGGGGCGATCTCCATGTTCACAACGGTCACACCTATAAGGACGGCGAGGGGAACACCGTAGATGAAAACATCGTCTATGCCCGGGACGTGATGGCCTTGGACTTCGGCGCTGAGGTCCCCAAAGCCAACCCACTGGAAATCGATGGTGACTCTCTATGGGATCAGATCAAGGAGACCTGCGTTACCGAAGAATCAAAGGATTTTGTGCCCCTCATTGGATACGAGTGGATGGGGGACAGCGATCTGGATGGTCATCACAACGTCTACTTCGATTCCTGCGAGGGGGCCCTGGCCGATGATCGGGACATCGCCGATCTGGGGCAGTCGGGCAGTCTCTACGAACACATCCTTCCCCTGGGGCGCCACGCGGTGGTGTTTCCTCATGCCACCCGCTTTACCGGACATAACTGGAACATCCCCTCCGAACAGCAGACGGCGGCGGAGGTGTTCAGCGTCTGGGGAGACAGCCTGGAGGAGGGGGACGAAGATGGTTCGGTCCAGAAAGGACTCCTTGCTGGCAACATCTTGGGATTCGTAGCCGCCTCCGACAACCACGATGGATTCATGGGAAACCCTCTGGCTACCTACAACGACCGGGGCGGGCTGGCTGCCCTGATCTCCCCCTCCCTCACCCGAAGCGATCTTTTTGATGCGTTGAGGACTCGCCAGACTTACGCCACCGATGGAGCCCGAATCCTCTTGGACTTCTGGGCCGAGGATCAGATAGGAGGGGTGGTCACCCGGGTCCCCATGGGCCAACGCTATGTCGGGCGAAACCCTTTGCTTCGAGCTGAAATCCATGGCACCGCCCCCCTCTCCGAAGCCCGATTGGTCAGTGGGCGGTGGCCGGGGACAGAAACCAAGGAAGTGGCCACCTGGGATCTTTCCGGTCAGTGGTCGGCAGACCTCTCTTTTGAGACCTCCCAAGGACCTCTTCCGTTTGCTGCCAACTCCTTCTGGTATCTGGCCGTCACTCAAGCAGACGGAGCCCGGGCATGGGCAAGCCCCCTGTGGATTGATCACGCCTGCGGGGAAAGCGCCGATCCCATGGGCATCTGTGACAACGACAAAGATGGGCGCCGAGAAGTGGAAGGAGATGCAAACGACTCCGTTCCAGACGAATCCTCTGTTGGATGTCAGAGCCTGCCCCAGACGGCTTCACCCCTGTTGTGGCTCCTGGTCCTCTTCCCCGCAGGGTGGCCTCGACGCTGTGCCTGAATTTTTCCGGTGACAGGGTCCGTTGAGAAGCCCCCATCATCCCGTTCATTGAATAGGCGCCCCCCTGTTCGCAGCCTGAACAGATGCCGCTAGAATCTCACCACAGGAGCCTCATGGTCGAGCCCGTCATCCGCATTGAGAATCTTCGCAAGGAGTATGTGACCGGCCTCTCCCGGAAGAAGAGCGTGGCCCTGCATGGGCTGGATCTCTCTGTGGAGGATGGGGAGGTTTTCGGCTTCATCGGGCACAACGGCGCCGGCAAGACCACTGCCATCAAGATCCTGATGGGGTTGAACTTTGCCACATCGGGACGGGCGTTCCTCTTTGGAAAACCCCACGACGATCCCTCCGTAAAGGCCCGTGTGGGATTTCTTCCCGAGAGACCCTACTTCTACGATTACCTCACCGCTTCCGAGTTCCTGCACTTCTATGGCCGGCTCTTCCGACTTCCCACTGCAGTGCGACAGCAGCGAATCGATGAGCTCCTGGCTCTGGTAGACCTGGCCTCAGCCCTCCACACTCCCTTGCGCCGATTTTCCAAGGGGATGCTCCAGCGCATCGGAGTCGCCCAGGCCCTCATCAACGATCCGGATCTGGTCATCCTGGATGAGCCCATGAGCGGCCTGGATCCCATGGGCCGCCTGCTGATTCGAGATGTCATCTTGTCCTTGAAGGCACGGGGGAAGACCGTGTTCTTCTCCACCCACATCCTCTCCGACATTGAAGCCCTGTGCGACCGGGTGGCCATGCTGGGCCAGGGCAGGCTTTTGGAAATCGGCAGGGTGGATGACCTTCTGACCAAGAGAACTCGCTACGTGGAGATGCAGGTGGATCGACTGACCGAGACCCAGAGGGGGCTTCTTCCCACGGCGGTTTCCGAAGTGAGGGATCACCCCACGTCCTCCCTCTTGCGGGTGGACGATCCTGCTTCGATTCAGGTGGTTCTGCGGGCCCTCCTGGACGCAGGCATTGTGGTAAGGGAAGTCGTGGCCAGGCGAGAAACCTTGGAGGAATTGTTTGTCGCCGAGGCCCGGGCGGCGCGTCAGGGAGATCGGACTCATCCATGATCGGGATCCTCTTTGCCATTGCCATCAACGGTTTCCGAGAAGCGGTGCGAAACCGCGTTCTGTATGCTCTCCTCTTCTTCGCCGTTCTCCTTATCGCCTTCAGCTATGCCTTGGCCCAGCTCACCTTGGGGGACTATCTGAAGATCGTGAAGGACTTTGGACTGGCGGAGATCCAGGTGTTTGGCTGCATGATCGCAGTGATGGTGGGTATCGGCACGATCCACCGGGAAATCGAACGCAAGACCATCTACACCATCGCCTCCAAGCCCGTGCCCAGGTGGGGCTAT
>CAYRTW010000262.1:0-7391 GCA_964426935.1 uncultured Rickettsiales bacterium | reverse complement strand
CTCCCTTCTGTGCATTGGAGGCACAGCGGAGGGGACCATTTCTTCTGATCCGGTGGAGCTCTCTGCTCGTCTGTGGCTGTCGGCGTCGGGGGGAGCCATCACCGCCTCCCTCTCCGACGTTTCTGTGGAACTGCGCGGCTTTTCCATTTCGGGGGATCTGGAATCGGACATCATCGGCCTCTTCGACGGCTTCATCGCCGACTACGTGGAGGACATGGTGGCGGAGATGGCGGTGGAGCAGATCTCCCCATTGCTCGAAGAGGTGTTTTCCGGCCTGGCCCTGTCCACCAGCCTGGATGTGCTGGGAGTTCCCCTCACCCTGGAGGTTCTCCCCGAGGCCCTCGCCGTGGACGATACCGGGCTGACCGTCTCCTTGATGACCCGGATGACCGCCCCCTCTTCGCCGGATCTTCCCGTCCTGGACGGGTTTCTGTTTCGGGATGGCCAGTGGCCTGAGGTGGCCGTGGGGCCCGAGTTCCAGGTGTCCCTCTCCGACAATTTCGTAAATCAACTGCTGACGGCGGTGTGGAGGACCGGGGCGCTGAACCTGGAGCTTTCGGCGGATGCCATCGGGCTGGACCTCTCCACTGTGACCGATCTCCTGGGGATGAGCTTCCTGGATATCGTCACCGTTCCTCATCTTCCCCCTGTACTGATCCCTCGGGGGGGAGGAACCACCGAATACACCCTCCAGATCGGAGAGATGGGGGTGGAGCTGTGGGGAGATCCGGGAGGCATTCCCACTCAGCTCGCCGACATCCGCCTGGGGGTGGAGGCCATCGCCTGGCTTTCCCTCCACGAGACCGAGTTGAGGCTTCAGGTGGGCACTCCTGATGTGTGGTTCGATGTGGTGGAAACCGATTCCCCCATCAGCGTCGAGATCCTGGAAGATCTGATGGAGCAGCTCATCGAGCCCCTCCTCCCCGAACTCCTCGCTTCTCTGACCGAGTTGGAGGCCATTCCCCTCCCCTCCCTGGCCGGGTTCACTCTGACCGGCGCCTTCCTCCGCCGCGACGATGCTCCCTACTACTACCTCACCGTGTACGGCGGGGTGGACATCGACCTGGGGACCTTGGATCTGGGGCTCTAGCTCTTCCCTGGGGAGCCCCAGATGGCGGAAGGGTGACCCACCAGGGTTTTTCTGGTGCGAGAAAGCTACGCGATTTCCCCCGGGGCTTGTTCAGGAACCTCGCCCGCCACGGCGATGACTCCCCCATCTGCGGCTCCCCTGGTATCATCCGCCCCCCTCGGAGCCCCCATGTATAACCTCCTCATCGCCCTCGGAATCTCTGTCGCCAGTTACCTGCTCCTGGTGCTCACCCCTCTCTCCTGGCTGGAGTCCATCCTGCCTGCGGTGGTGGTGGTGGGTGTGGCCTTCTTCTTCCTGGCCAGGCGCACCAATCGGTCGGTAGAGGCCCTGTTCATGCGGTCGATGAAAGACATCGAGGCTGGCAAACCTGAGTTGGCCATCGCCACCCTCAAGGAGGTCTACGCCTTCGAAAAGTGGCAGTTCCTGGTCAAGGCCCAGGCGGATGCCCAGATCGGCTCCATCTACTTCCTGCAGCGGAAGTTCGAGGAGGCCGAGCCCTATCTGGAGAAGGCCTTCATCCGCCATTGGGTGGCCCAGGGGATGCTGGCCTGTCTCTACTTCCGCCGTCACAAGCTGGATGAAGCCAAGAAGGTGCTGGACAAGGCGATGGTGGCCAGCCGCAAGGAACCCCTCCTGTATGGCCTCTATGCGTATCTCCTCGACAAGGCGGGTCGCAAGGACGAGGCCCAGGCGGTGTTGACCCAGGGAGTCGCTGCCGTTCCCGGCAACGCCCCTCTGAAGGCCAATCTTCTGGCTCTCCAAAACAAGCAGAAGATGGACATGGCTCCGTTCGGAGACGCCTGGTACCAGTTCCACCAGGAGCCTCCTCCCCAGGCCCGGATTCTCCAGATGCAGCAGCAGCAGTTGAGCCGGAGAGGGATCCGCCGCCGGGATGCGATGGGGTGAAGCACGGGGGGATCTATTTCATGGATCCTTTTCAGATCTGCACATGAACCGCTAGCTTCCCAGCCGATCCACGTCCTCCTCCCGGATGCCCAGGAGGAACAGGATGGGGAGCATGTCAGGCCAGTCCAGGGAGTGCCGCGCCTCTTCCCTCACTCGGGGCTTGGCGTTGAAGGCGATCCCCAGCCCGGCGGCGGCCAACATGGGCAGGTCATTGGCCCCATCTCCTACCGCCACCACCTGATCCAAGAGAATGCCCTCCTGCTGGGCCATGACCGTCACCAGGTCCGCCTTCCTCTGAGCATCCACGATGGGACCCAGGATCCTGCCGGTGAGGCGCCCTCCCACGATTTCAAGCTGACTGCCGTGGGCGTAGTCCAAACCCAGGTCCATCCGCAGCTTCTCGGTGAACCAGGTGAATCCTCCCGAGACCACGGCGGTTCGGTACCCCAACCGCCTCAGCACTCGCACCAGCTCTCTGGCCCCAGGAGTGACTTCGATCTCGTCATAGACGGAGCGAAGATCGGCCTCAGTCATTCCCTCCAGCCGAGCCACCCTCTCCCTCAACGCCTGGCGAAAATCCAACTCTCCCCGCATGGCCCGGGCGGTGATGCTGGAAATCTCCTCTCCGATCCCCTTGCGGGTGGCCAGGGCGTCAATGATCTCTCCCCGAATCAGGGTGGAATCCATGTCGAAGACCACCAGCCTCTTGGCTCGTCGGAACAGGTCTTCAGGCTGGAACCCGACGTTCACCCCTCTCTCCGCCCCCACCGCCATCAGGTCCCGGCGCACCGACTCCATCTCGATGGGTTTTTCGGCCCGCAGCAGTAATTCCAGGCAGTGCAAGGAGCCTCGACTCATCCGGGAGATGCGGTCGATGTTGAGGTTGGCCCGGGCGGCTTCGGCGGCGATGCGACGGAGGAAGCCCGCGCTGAGTTCCTTTCCCACGCAGGTCAGAGCGTAAGAGGGCAGGTCCCGAGGGACAGCATCGTTGGCGTCCACCGCCTGGAAATCCAGGTGCACCCCCAGCTCTCGAGCCCGAAACAGGAGATCCTTCAGCACCGAATCCCTCCCCTCTCCCTCCAAGGCAATGAGGATGGACAGGGAGAGAAGACGCAAGGTGGTGGTCTGCTCCACATCCAGGAGGTGAACGCCCTCCCGATCCAGCACCTCCGCCAGCCCGGCGGTGATTCCCGGTCGATCCGGGCCAGTGACGGTGATGAGGAGGGTGTCGGAGCCGTTCATGGAGATCCTGGTGGGGAGCGGTTCCCCCGGGAGATCGAGGCCGGGATTGTAGAGACCTCTCCGGTCAGGAACAAGGACGGGGTTCCCAATGGATGGCCGGAAGTCCGTTGCCTGATGAGGATTCCTCGGGCACACTGCCCCGCCGGGGGAGGCAGGAGAAGTCCCTTCATGTCCCTCCGGATCGCCGCTTTCTTCCTGGTCCTGGGATGGGTCTCCCTCCCTGGCTGTTCCACTGAGAACTCTGCCCACTGCGATGGATGGAGCGAACTGGCCAAGGGGGAGGTCACCGCCACCATCACATCCTCTGGCATTGACTCCCAGGTGGACGGGGCCTGGAGTGCCGACGGGGCCACCTGGCTACCCCAGGCCAGCGAAATCCAGATCAACGTGGACCGAAGCGGGGGATGGTCGGTGGTTCTGCATGCCTTGTGGGATGTGGATGGAACCCCGGTCACCGAAAAGGTGGAAGCGGGGGAGTTTCCCATTCAAGTGGAGCTCCGGGAGAGGGACGAGAGCGGCGGCGAAGCCTTCGTCTACGCGGCCTCCGGAGAGACCTTCTGGACCGGGGAACAGGGGGGAGGCACCTTGATCATTGCTGGGGTGGGAGAGGGAGAGGACACCCTGGTGGGATGCTTTGAATTGGATGGCTGGGTGGTGGGGAGCTCGGAATCCCAGACGGTGACGGTGGAACAGGGGTTCTTCCATCTCCGCAAGTTCACGAATTCCTGAAGTTTTTTATACAGGCGGCGACGAAGGTCCATCCGGGAACACCCCCTCAGGCGGTCGGGGAAATTCCGGTGCGGCGTCGCGCCTCCAGGCAGGCGTCGCCTCCCACCGGAAACTGCCGACAGGAGCGAGGGCGGTCGGAATAGGCCCGGCAGAGGGAATGGCCGTTTTCATCGACGGGGGTGAGGGCCACGCAGCGTCCCTTTGGCCGAGGCAGGTGAAGCCCGTGGCGGTCTCGAACCACCCACTCGGGGTGAAGGAGGCGCAGAGGTTCCCTCCTCCCCAGGGGCACTACATCGAACCCTTCCCGGCAGCAGGCGGCGCATTGAGGACAGGAAGAGGGCTCCAGGACAGGCTCCCACAGAACACAACCCCCGTCGTCGCCCCTCACCTCAACGGAGGGCCGCCCCTTTTCCTTCGCTCCCTGTCTACAGCTCAGAGGGGAACGCCGGCGTCCATCAGAGATGAAGGACCAGGCACAGGTGCCGCAGGTGCCCCGGTCCCCGCGAGGGGCAACGCCACTGGGGTGGAGGGGAACGACGGTGTGCCACAGGGAGTGGGGAGGGGCGAAGGGGCGCACCAGTGAAGCCAGAGATGCGGTGGCCCGGAGGGCCTCTTCCAGGACGTTGGCTCCCTTGCCGTGGCGGGCCCTCTCCCATCCCTCCCGAGCGGGGAGAAGGGCGGGGTCGTCGCTGTCTCCCAGAGGGTTTGGAGGGAGTGCCTCATAATAAGGCCGAAAATCAGTGGTAACCGCCAGGAAGGTCCGCAGCCCGAATCGCTGGGCGAGGGCTGCCTGGAGCCTGTGGGCGGCGTGCTCCCGATGGAGATCCCTCTCATCCTCATTGACCAATCCCCAGTCCGGCCGGGAATGGGAGCCAGGTCCTTCCACCAGGGAATGGCAGATTTCGTGGAACAGGAATTGGGCCAGGGAGTCGTCGGGATCGAAAGACTCAGGAGTGCAGAGGGTCAAGGTCCCCTTGCCATCCCAGGCGGCGAACACCTCAGGTGACCTTTCCACCTTCATTCCAAACGCCTCAGCAGCATGGATCCATATAAGATCCAAAGGATCGCGATAGACGTGGGAGGAGGAACGCATGGGCGGTGATTGTGATTGGCCAGCCCCGCCTTGGGAAGGGGACGGTGTATTCTCCCTCTCCTGACTGCCTCCATGGGCGGCGAGAAGGCGGGGAATCATGCTGAGCGCGCTGATGTGTGTGATGGTGGGGATGTTCCTGATGGTGATGCTGGCGGCGATGATTTCGATTGGCGTGGCCATCGGGAGGCGAAAGATGCATCGGGGAGGACGGCCCTCGTCGGGAATGGCGGCCGGATCGGGAAGCTCGGGGAGCTCCGGGTTTCTTCACCACTCCGGGGATTCAGGAGGGGAGGGTCATGATTACGGTGGCGGGGATGAGGAGAACGGTGGAGAGGCAGGAGGGGAAGCGGGTTGGGGAGATGGGGGTGGGGACAGCGGCGGTGGGGACAGCGGCGGTGGGGACAGCGGGGGAGGTGGGGATGGCGGGGGAGGTGGGGGAGACTGAACGGTCGGCTCAGGTTCCCGCTTCTTCAGGGGTGGGGCGGCGGACGATTCCTTTGTCCCCATCCACCACCCAGACCTCCCCGGTGCGGAGGCGAGCGGTGGCCTCTCGGGTGCCCACCACGGCGGGAATGCCGAACTCACGGGCGACCACTGAAGCGTGGGAGAGGATGCCCCCCACATCGGTCACCAGGGCCGAGGCCACATCCAGCATGGGAGTCCAGGCGGGAGTGGTGGAATGGGTCACCAGGATGGCCCCGGGAGGGAAGTCCACTTCATCGGAGGGGGAGATGAGAACCACCACCTGGGCCATGATCACTCCGGGACTGACCCCGATCCCTTCCAAAACCTCGTTCTGGCTGCCCTGAATCCCCGTGGGTCCCACGCCCGCTGCCAGGGTGCGGGCCATTCCCGCCCCCCTGAAATTGGGAGGAACCGTGAGGGGAGGGTGGAGCTGGCGGCGATCTGCATAGAGCTGCTTGCGCCCCAGGATCACCTCAGAGGACGGGAGGGTCCCCCGGCCATGGAGGGAAGCGTTCACCTCCCCCCGGCTGAGGAAGAACACGTCCTCGGGGCTCTCCAGGAGGCCCTTCTCCTGGAGGCGCCTCCCCGCCCTCAGCCACAGGGCCCTCAAGGTGGGCCAGGCGGTACCCAGGTAGTACAAGGTGTCTTCCCGGGAAGGTGCCCAGCCCCGCGCCCAGCGGACCAGCCACAGGAACATTCGGCGCCGCAGGGGCCCCAGCCTCCTGACAAGGGCCGCCTCCATGGAATCCCTCTCGTCCAGGACGCGAGCGAGCTGCTGCCTGGGGGACTCTGCCAGGCCAGAGACGAAATGACGAAGCTCATCAAAGACGGGCCGAGGCTCTTCCCCCAGAGTGGGCTGGCTCAGGTCCAGGTCAAAGGGGCGGTGTCCGTGGCTCCGCAGATGCCCGGTCAGGCGATCCAGGAAGGCGCGGCCGGCCTCGGTGCTCACCAGGGAGGCTCTCACCGCCGAGGGTTGAGGCAGGGACAAGGCCTTCACCACCTCTGGATGTGCCCGGGCCGCCTCTGCGAGATCCCACAAGGACATGCGGGCTTGCATGGTGAGGTTGGGTTCCCCGGCCAGGAGGCGGGCAGCGGGCGGATCGGTTTTTCTCTTCACCAGGAGGTTGTAGAAGGCGGTGAAGATTCGTTCTGAGTGGCCGGACATCCGCGCCGCCACCATGGCTCCCCAGAAGTCGGCGGCAGCGGCGGCCAATTGGTCGGCCTTTTCCACCAGTTGACCATCGGTGACCCCTCCGTCGTAGATGCGTCGGATGAGGGACACCTCAGCCAGATAAGGGGAAAGGTGCAGATCCTGCCACCGGCTGGCTTGCCTGAGACCTCGATAGAGAGCAGGCAGGAAGCGCCACAAGGAAGCGGGCCCGGGAAACCCGGTTACTCGCAGATAGGCATGGCCTCGAATGGTGTTGACCACTGGCCGGCGCACCAGAAGTCCAAAGGAGCGATACCAATCCTCCACCATTCCCGAGAAAGCGGGGAGGAGGGCGGTTTCGGTCAGGGGGGTGAGGGGGCCGGGAAAGAAATCGGCGAAGCTGCGACCTCGAAACCAACGGGTGCGAGGCTCGGGTGGCGCCCATTCTTCCTCAGCGGTGGACCGAGGGGAGGGGAGAAGGAGGGGGCGACTCAGGGATAACTGGGATGGGACATCGACGGGAGGAGGTAACGGGGAGACAGGGGGCGCGCCGGGAGCCCGGCGGGCCTCGCCAGAGGGAGAGGGGCTCAGGACCAACGGGGGGGAGCTGGGAGACGCCAGAGATCCGGCGTCGGCCGCAGCCCCGGCGGCGGCGGAAAACCCCACACCAGCGGCGCCCCCCTCCACACGATGCGCCCGTGAGGAGGGGGGCGAGG
>CAYRTW010000261.1:0-7454 GCA_964426935.1 uncultured Rickettsiales bacterium | reverse complement strand
GGGTGAAATCGAGCCCCTCCTCCACCGTGATATCAAAGGCCTCGAGGCGATATTCCTGGGTTCCGTTTCGCAAGGTGGTAATGCGACAGGCGACTCCCACATCCCCGCCGGATGCTGATTCCGAGGAGGTGTTCACCGCCAGGGAATTGGCTTCATCCGTGCTCCAGGGGCCGGGGCCCTCGATGGTCAAGGAAAGGCTTCCTCCCTCCCCCTCCTGGGGGCCGCAGCCGGTGGTGAACAGGGGAATCGCACCGATGAGCATGGAGACCATGGTGATGGATTTCATGTGACACTTTCTGGCAATGGTGGCGATGAAACTACGTCGGAGACGGTTGAGTTCGAGATTGGGGAAATTCCCATGGAAACAGGAATGGCTCCGGGAAACTCGTTCAGGAAGAGGGCCTCCTCTTTCTCTGGCAGAAGGAGAACCATGCCGCCGCATCCTCCCCCCGTCACCTTGGCCGCCGATCCCAGCCTCTTCGCCCGGCCGATGATTTCTTCCACTGCCGGATGACTGACTCCCAGATGCCGCAGGCATTCCTGGTTTTCAGCCATGATGGAGGCAAAGCCTGGACGGTCCTCTCTTTCCAGGGCGCTTCGGCCGGCGAGAACCAGGTGTCCCACTTCACGAAAAATGGCTTCCATTCCTGAGGGATCGGCCTCTCGCCGCCGCGCCACCGCCGCCACCGCCTCGCGGGTGGAAGAGGCCACCCCCGAATGCACCAGAAAAAACCGCCAGGACGGGCCGGTTTTCAGGAGTTCCGGGGGAGAGCCCGGGCGAAACAGGAGAGGGCAGCTCCAGGCGGCGGTGGTGTTGTCCACTCCTGAGGCTCGGCCGTGGAAGCGGGTCTCGGCGCCAAAGGCCAGGGTGGAGGCCTCTTCCGGAGACAGGGCCCTCCCCATCCAATCCCCCAACGCCCTGGCCAGGGCCACCGCCAGGGCGGCGCTGCTTCCCATGCCCGCTTGAGGGGGGAGGGTGGAGGAGATGCGAATTCTCAGACCTCCTTGGGGAACGTTCAGTGCTTCTCGAAGTTCTCCAATGATGGTAAGCAGTTGTGAGGGGTCTCCTCCTTCGAAAATCCCCTCCAGTTCAAGATGGTCCTTTCTTGAAGCGCCGGGAATTTCCTCCACTTCCACCCCCACCTCATGGCCCCCGGTGGGGGTGGCCAGGGCCGGCTGACCGTAGACCACGGCGTGCTCCCCCAGGAGGATCACCTTGCCGGGGGCCCTCCCCACTCCCCTGCGCGGGGGTCGAGCCCCCATCACAGGAGGTGCTGGTCCAGGAGGCGGGCGGGGCCTCCGGGGCGATTGACCAATACATCCAATTGGCGACTGACGCTTCGCACCCTCTCCACCAGGGCGGAGACGTGGCGGCTTTCGGTGAGGATGTGGACGTTGGGGCCGGCATCCAGAGTGAACCACGCCGGCAGTCCTTCTTCCCGCCACCGCCGCAGCCGGTGAATCACCTCCAGGGTCATGGCGGTGGGATACAGGCAACTCGGTGTGCCGCTCATCATGATTCCCTGCACCTCCAGGGCCTCCTGCTCCAGCAGCTCCCCCAAGGTGGGGAGGTCCCGGGCGGCCAGGGCTCCCTTCATGGCCAGGAGTCGGGAGGGGAGGAGTCCCTGACGCACCGGCATGAAGGGGTGGCGGGCGGCGATGCGATGCCCCTCCGAGGAGGAGATCTCCTTGGGTTCCCCCGACACCAGGACCACCACGTCGGACAGGTCCCAGGCGGTTTCCGGCAGGAAGGGACGGGCCCGGGAGCTTTGGTGATCTTCTCCCCCCAGCCATTCCACGAACCCTCCGTGGATGGAACGGCAGGCGGAGCCACTCCCCCAGCGGGCCCAACGGGAAAGTTCCACTTCATCGGGAAGCCCCTCTCCAAAAGCGGCGATCCCCGCCATGGTGAGGGCGGCGAAACCGGAAGCGGACGAGGCGATTCCCGTCCCCGAAGGAAAGCTGTTGAGGGTGACAACCCGAGCGAAATATGGATACCAGGCCTGTCGTAACTTATTGAGATGTTTTGAGATTCTCCTTCCTCTGGAATCAAGAATCCTCTCTCCATCCAAGTAAATCTCATCCTGTTTCAGATCCGGATCCCAGGCCACGGTGGTGGTGGTGTGGGCGTCAGAGAGGGTCATGGACAGGGAGTCATTGAGGGGGATGTTGTATTCAGCGTCCCTCTTTCCCCAATATTTCAGGAAGGCGATGTTGGAGCCGGCTCGGGCGGTGGCTCGGAATTCCTGGCGCACGGTCATGGGTTTCCTTTTGGAGGAGAGGGCTCGCGGAGATGGAGGCCTTGAGCGGTGGCCCGAGGGGGAAGGAGGGTGAATCCACCGGCGGCGGCGGCGGCCTGGGCCGTTTCTTCCCGGTCGGCCAGGAGGAGGGCGGTGTCTCCCCCACCGGCTCCCGTCAGGCGGAGCCCGCAGACCCCAGGGACGTTCCTGGCTTGGTGAATTCCCAGTTTCATGGCGTCGGGAACGGCCCCCAGCAACTCCAAGAGACCCTGTCCCCGGTCCATCAGGACCCCCACTTGGGACCAATCCCTCCGCTTCAGGGCAGAAACCGCTTCTTCCGCCAGGGCTCCGATGGCCGGATACAGGGGGTCCCCCACCGGGTGATGCTCCCTCACCTTGCCAACCATGGAAGGGGTGGAAGCCTTGAGGCCGGTCCACAAGGGGAACAATTGGGGGTCGGTGGAGCCGGGCAGGGGAAGGCATTCCACCTGGGGGTCTCCCTCTCCCGAGGCCATCCGATAACGAATCATCCCTCCCCACGCCTGGTTGGCGGCGTCATACCCCGAACCCACTCCCCCTTGAACCTGGCGAATGAGTTGGATGGCCAGGCGGGTGATCCGAGGGGGTTCCAGGGGCCGGCCCTCCAACACATCAAGGGCCCCCAACAGGGCCACGGTGACCGCCGAAGAGGATCCCATGCCCCATTCCCGAGGAAAGGCGGAGGAGAGAACCACATTCAGCCCTTTCTGGGAAAGGGGGGATTCCTTCAGACAGGCCCACACGAACTCCAGCCCCGGGGGAGGATCGGTGGTGAGGTGGGAGGAGGGGAGCTTCAGTGGGGCGCTGAGGACTCTCGGGCTGTCACAGAAAATATACCCATCCTCCCTCTTGGATACCGTGGCGGTCATCCATGTATCAAATGCACATGTGACGGAATCAAACCCGTCAAGTACGGCATATTCTCCGAACAACATTAGTTTTCCCGGAGCGGAAACGGAGACGGATGAGCCAGAAAACACGGTAATTTTACCGGGAAGGGGAGGGAAACAAGGAGCCGGGGGTCTCGCGGAGCGGCATCCCTCCCTGAAGCCGCATCTCACGAAGAAGCTCAGAAGCGCGGGAAGGGCAGATGTCTCCTGAATCCACCAGGCGAAGGGCCAGCTCCCCCACCTCCGGGCCCTCCGCTCCCGAGGCCAAGGCCAGGTTCTTGGCGTGCATCCGCATGTGTCCTCGCTGGATGCCTTCCGTCGCCAGGGCCCGCAAGGCGGCGAGGTTCTGGGCCAGGCCCACACAGGCCATCACCCGGGCCAGTTCGGTTGCCGAGTGAACCTGGAGGAGGCGCAGGCACAGGCTGGCCACGGGGTGAAGGCGGGTGACTCCTCCCACCGTGCCCACCTGGAGGGGGGCTTCAAACACCCCAGTGAGGGCGCCGTCCTGGAGGTCGGTACACCAGCGGGTGATGGAGGTGTAGCGACCGGATCGGGCGGCGTAGGCATGCACCCCCGCTTCGATGGCCCGCCAGTCATTGCCAGTGGCGATGACCACCGGATCGACGCCGTTCATGACCCCCTTGTTGTGGGTGGCGGCCCGGTAGGGGTCGAACTCGGCGAAACGGGAGGCGGCGACGATGCGATCCCTCACCTCGGCCCCGGAAAGCCCATCCCGATGCAGGGCGGCCACCGGCACCCGGCAGTGGGCCCGAATCACTCGTCGATCCGCCAGGTTGGAGAGGATTCGCAACCCGATCTGACAGCCGGTCAACATCTCCAGATGGGGAGCCACCGCCTCGCACATGGTGTTGACCATGTTGGCTCCCATGGCGTCTTTCACGTCCACCAACAGGTGGACGATCACCCAAGGCGAGGTCTCCCCCTCTTCATCCAGGATCCTCACCTCCAGGTCGCGGCATCCTCCCCCCAGGGTGCGGAGCATGGGCTGGGTCGCGTTGGCCAGGGCCAGGATGCGGGGACGGTCGGCGAGGAGGAGGGAGGCGGTGGCGGCGGGGTCAGACACCTTGATGAGCTGGATCTGGCCGATCATCAGATCGGAGACCACTTCAGAGGTGAATCCCCCCCCTTCCCGCACCATCCGGGCGGAATGGGAGGCGGCGGCCACCACGGAGGACTCCTCCACCGCCATGGGGATGAGCACGTCCCTCCCATCCACCTGGAAGTTGGTGGCGATGGCCAGGGGCAGGGGAAAAGCCCCCACTGCGTTTTCGACGAAAGCGTCCAGGATGGAAAATGCGGCTCCCTCCGTCAGGGGGGCGAGGGCTTCTTCCGGCAATCGGGTGAAGTCGGCGAGGGCCTTCAACCTTGCCGACCTCTCCAACTCGTAGAACCCGGCGAGTCGAGAGGAAGGGCGAGGGGGTGATGGTGGATGATTCATCCGTTCTCCCGGACGACAGGGATGCGCTTCAGCGCGGCAATGTTCGCCGCTCCACAGCAGAACATGGCGATGCGGAGCTCCCGGAGGAGGCGCTCTGCGAGGCGCATCCCCTCCAACTCAGATTCTTCCGCCGCCCGAAGAAAGGGAAGAGCCAGGCCACAGGCAGTGGCTCCCAGAGCGACGGCGAGGGCAATCTCCCTACCGTTGCGGATGCCACCGGTAGCGATGAGGGGAAGGTCCCCGGCCGAGGCCCGACATTGGCGAAGGGCCTGGGCAGTGGGAATTCCCCAGTTCCGGAAAGTCTCCCCCACCGCCCGATGATGGGCTTCCCCGGTGCGGAGCCCCTCGATGTATCCCCAGGACGTGCCTCCCGCTCCTCCCACATCAATGGCGTGAACCCCCATCTGGAGGGCGAGGCGGGCCACTTCCCCCGAGATTCCGGCGCCGGTCTCTTTGAGGACCACCGGGACCTGAAGGAAATCCACAAGCTGGGTGAGCTTCTCCACCAGACCCCGAAAATCCCGATCTCCCTCCGGCTGCACCATTTCCTGAAGAGGGTTGAGATGAACGCACAGGGCGTCGGCCCCGATGGCATTCACCAGATCGGCGATGGCAGCGGGGTCCAGGCCGTAATTGAGTTGGACGGCCCCGACGTTGGCCAGCAGGAGGATGTCGGGGGCGAGGTCCCTGATGCGGAAGGTGGAGGTCAGCGCCGGGGCCTCGGCCATGACCCTCTGGGATCCCAGACCCAGGCCCAACCCATGGGCTTGGGCGATGGCAGCAAGGCGGCGGTTGACGTCCCTTCCCCGGAGAGAGCCTCCGGTCATTCCCGAGATCAGCAGAGGGGCTCGTAGATCCTTTCCCAGCAAGGAAACCCGGGTGTCGATGTGATCCCCGTGCAGCTCGGGCAGGGCAACATGGGGAAGGCGGAGGGAGTCGAACCCGGAGCGGATTTTCTCCGCCTCCACCTCTTCATCCCGACAGATGGCCAGATGGGCGGCCTTGCGACGGGAGGAGAGAAGGGCCATCAGGTCGGATCGGGTAGATTCGGAGAGGGTTGAGAACGTCACCCTCTGCCGGAGAAGGAGGCCGGGCCCGGGGCGTGAAGGCGAGGGGATTCCCCCCAAGGTGATGGCCAGATCGTCGCGGCAGTGGAGGGTGAACGCGGTGTCTTTTCCCGGGGATAGGGGGGCTTCCAGGTCCAGATCCATCGCCTCCATGGACAGATGCTGGACGAACGCAGGGCCCCCCCTCTCCAGGGAAACGGGCAGGTAGGTGTCCAGGCGGGCCAGGGGGGTAGCATCGAGCATGACGGTCATCCGGGGGCCTATCGTGGCAACGCCGGGGTTCCCTGTCAAAGGGAGGACCTCCCGCCGGGCAAAACTGCTGGCTGCACCCGAGACCGGGCCTCAGGCAGAGACCCTCCCTCCGTCTCCCCCTCAAGGGCTTGGTGTACATTGTTTTCATGTGGTGGGTGCGTTTGAAAAGCAAAAGGGTGCTTCTCCTTCTCCTCCTCTTCCTGGGGATTCCCTCCTGTCAGGGAGAGGTGGAGGGCCCTCCTGAACCGATTTCCCCCTGGGTGGAATGGGTGGAACCTGTGGAGGGTGCTGTGCTGCCTCCCCAAATGCCGGTGATGCTGCGGGCCCGGGCGGGGGATGAGGATGACGGCGGGGAGAGCCTGCTGTTCGTGTTTTCCTCCGACCGGGACGGATGGCTGGGAGGGGGAAGGGTCACCGCCGAGGGGGTCGCTGAGGCCTATGTGGCGGAGCTTTCGGCGGGTGTCCACCATCTGACGGTGGAGGTGATGGACCCGGAAGGTCAGCGGGACAGCAGTCCAGGCAGCGTCCAAGTGGAGGGGACGAGTCCCCCCCTGGAAGTGATCTGGGAGGATCCCGGGCCAGGCCCCTTTCCCCTTCAAGAGCCGTTGACGCTGGGGGGGCGCGCTTTTTCCGGGGAAGAAACCACCGGGTTGAACGTGGAGGTGATGGACAGTCTGGGAGGGATCTGGTTCCAGGGAAGTCCCGATGAAGATGGAATATTTTCCTTTATAATTCAGGGAGTTGAAGGAGATATTCTGTTTTCCGCCACCGCCTCTGATGAGATAGATCGGGAGACCCAGGCCATCCTGGATGTATCGTTTCAGGACTGTCCTGACAGCGATGGGGATGGCCAGGATGTGTGCGAAGGAGATTGTGGGGATGGGGATCCCGGGGTCGGAGCCGGATTTCCCGAACAATGCGACGGGAGGGACAACGACTGCGACGGGTGGCCCGAAGCAGACGAAATCGACGCCGATTCCGACGGATTCCTGGGTTGTGAGGATTGTGTAGACGATGCCGATTGGATCCACCCTGGAGCGGTGGAGGAGTGCGATCGACAGGATGGCGATTGCGACGGGAACCTTCCTCCTGATGAAGAAGATCTGGATTCGGACGGGTTTTCCTCCTGTGGTGGAGACTGCGACGATGGAGACCCTGCCCTGTCACCCGGGGCTGCCGACGTGGCTGGGGATGAGGTAGATCAGGATTGCGACGGGGGTGACGCTGGGCGGGAAGTCGGGGCAGACGTTCGCATCGTTTCCGATAGCCCCCGATCTGGTTTTGGGGCGGCGGTGGCGGTGCTGGCCGATGTGGATGGGGATGGGATGGACGAATTGCTGGTGGGGGAGCCCGACTTCGGAAAGGCCGCAGGCAGGATCGTGGCTTTTTGGGGGGCAACGCTGGCGGTGGGAATGGAGATCCACCCCGATGCTGGAGCCGCAGTCTGGGAGGGGGAGCCGGGGGATCGCCTGGGAGCCCGGTTGGTGGCGGTGGGGGATGTGGATGG
>CAYRTW010000260.1:0-7502 GCA_964426935.1 uncultured Rickettsiales bacterium | reverse complement strand
TTGACCCACCGGATCCTCTACGTCCACACCTCCCCGGGAATCCCCGTGGACGGATCATCAGGCGCGTCGCGCCACGTGCGGGAAATCCTCTCTGCCATGGTGGCGGGGGGGCATTCGGTGGAACTGGCCTGTCGGCGCCTCACCACCCATCCCGAAGGCAAACCTCCCCACCTCCCCGTTCCCGTTCATGTCATGGATCCGCGCGGGATTCCAGGATTTCTTCGCAAGTCTGCCGCCGTGGACGAGGTGACCTACGATTTGAGGTTTCTGCCCTTCCTGAGGGAGAGGGCCCGTCGTTTTCGCCCCACGGTGATCTACGAGCGGTATTCCCTGTTCTCCATGGCGGGCATTCGTCTGGCTCGGGAGTTGGACATCCCCCACGTTCTGGAGGTGAACGCACCCTTGGCCCTGGAGAGGATGAAATACGAAGGACTGACCCCGGGCCCCCACCTGACCCAGGCGGAGAGGGCCATCTTCATGGGGACCCACAGGGTGTGCGCGGTGTCTTCGGGGGTGGCGGAATACGTGGGGAGGGTGCGAGGGGTCGATTCCACCCGGATCCGTATCGTTCCAAATGGAGTGGATCCCCATCGCTTCCATCCCATGAAGAAGGATCCTTCTCTGGCCAGGACCCTGGGGGTGGAGGGGCGATTTGTGTGGGGGTTTCAGGGAAGCCTCAAACCCTGGCACGCCGTGGACAACGTGATTCGAGCCCTGTCCATCTGGGAAGAGGGAGCTTCCCAGGCAGAGAGACCCGTGCTTCTGGTGGTGGGGGATGGACCTACCCGCAAGATGTTGCATTCCCTGGCGGAGGAGCTCTCCTGCAGCGATGCGGTACGATTCACGGGTCACGTTACTGAAGAGGACCTTCCCGCCCATCTCGCCCTCTTCGACCTCGCCTTCGTGCCCTATCCGGTGATGGAGCCCTTCTGGTTCTGTCCCATCAAGCTGTTTGAGGCGATGGCCATGGGAACCGCCGTTTTGGCCTCCCGCTCGGGCGACATCCCCCGCCTCCTGGGGCCCACCGGAGATCGCCCTGCAGCCGGGGTGGTGGTGCCGGCCGGAGAGCCTCGGGGCTACCTGGATGAGGCGGTTCGCCTGGCCAAAGATCCCAAACGGATCCGTGGCATGGGAGAAGAGGGACGCTGGCGGGCCGTCTCCATGCACACCTGGGGACACGCCGTGGCAAGGGCCCTTGAGGGGTGGTAGGGGAAGGGGAGGGCGGTCCCCAAGGGGAAGGTGATCTGTAGGGCCAGGGTGCCTTGACATCCCCCGTGGTTCCGTCTGAAATACCGCCGCCTCGTGCCGGCCTCGCTTTCACCCCGAGCTGTCGCCCATCCGCTGGATCGGGCGGGCCTCTCCAGTCAGGTGCAGCATGTCAGTCTCCCTTCGTGGGTACGTTTTTCTGGACAGCCTTCAGCCCCAGCTGACCTCCTACATCGGAACCACCTCCCGAGGCTTTCTGCCCGTTCCCGGTCAGGCCTCCCTGTTCATCGAGACGGCACCGGGGATGATCATCAACCGGGTGCTGGATGTGGCGCTGAAGGCGACCTCAGTGACCCCCGCTGCCCTGGTCGTGGAAAGAGCCTACGGGGCCCTGGAAGTCCACCACGATGACAAAGGCCAGGTTCATCTCGCCGGTCAGGCCATTCTCGACTACCTGGAGTTGAAGGAAGAGGACCGGGTCAAGCCCAAGGTCATCTCCAACGAGATCATCCGCTCCATCGAGCCCTACCAGGCCCAGTTGATCAACAAGATCCGCTATGGCCAGATGATCCTTCCCGGTGAGTCCCTTCTCATCCTGGAGACGGATCCTGCCGCATACGTCACCCTGGCCGCCAACGAGGCAGAGAAGGCCGCCCGGGTGCAACTGGTGGAGTTGAGGTTCTTCGGAGCCTTTGGCCGCCTGTACATGAGCGGTCCAGAAGCAGAGATCGATGCCGCCGCCGAAGCAGCAACAGCGGCCATCAAGGCGGTGACCGGCAGGGACGCCCCCGCCGGCAAGGATCGTTGACACGAATCGGCGGCTTCCTGTGGGAGCCCGCCTCGCCCTTTCTGAACCCCCCGACCAACGTCCTCTCCGAGGAGATGTCGGGACACGAGGAGCACGAACATGGCTGACGCTTTGGGATTGATTGAGACCCGCGGTTTCGTGGGCATGGTGGAGGCTGCCGACGCGATGGTGAAGGCGGCCAAGGTGGAGTTGGTGGGCTACGAGAAGATCGGCGGTGGTTATGTCACCGCCATCGTTCGGGGCGATGTGGCAGCGGTCAAGGCGGCCACCGAGGCGGGAGCCCGAGGAGCCCAGAGGGTCGGGGAGCTGGTGAGCGTTCATGTGATCCCCCGTCCCCATGACAATCTGGACCTGGTGTTTCCCCTGGGTCGCCAGCCCAAGTAGGCGGTTCGCCGCTCCTCCCGCATTCCTCATTCTTCCCACCCGGGGAGCGTAGGAAGGCGGGGTGTTCGCGATCCGGGCCCTGGTGTGTCCGGAACCGGAGGAATTGGCGATGAAGTTGGGCAAGGTTGTGGGCACCGTGGTGTCCACCCGCAAGGACGAGAAGCTGGAAGGCTTGACCCTGTACCTGGTGCAGGATCTGGGCCTCGATTTGACCGGGAAGGATTCGTTCGTCGTGGCCATCGACGCGGTGGGGTCGGGAGTGGGAGAGGTCGTCCTGTACGCCTCCGGATCCTCGGCTCGTCAGACGACCCAGACCGACAAGAAACCCTGCGATGCCACCATCATGGCCATCGTGGATTCCCTCGACACCGAGGAACGGGGTCAGATCTACAACAAGAACCCCGCGATGGGAGAGGGCTAGCCCATGGCCGACCTGGACCGCAACCAGATCAATGCCATCGTGGAGAAGGTCTACGCCCGCCTCAAGGAAACGGGGGGACAGACGGGAGGAGTGGGGGCCCCGGGGACCTCCAACCGAGGGATCTTCCCCGATGTGGATCAGGCGGTGGCTGCCGCTGCCCGGTCCTTTGAGCAATTTGGCGGAATGGGCCTGGAGAGGCGAAAGGAGATCGTCGCCAACATTCGCCGTCGCACCACTCAGCATGTGCGGACCCTGGCGGAGATGGCGGTGGAGGAGACCGGCCTGGGGCGGGTCGAAGACAAGGTGATCAAGAATCTCCTGGTCATCAACAAGACCCCGGGCCCGGAGATCCTGGAGCCCCGTACCCACACCGGTGACGCCGGCCTGGCCCTGACCGAGAGGGCTCCCTACGGCACCCTGGGGGCCATCACCCCCACCACCAATCCCACCGAAACCGTGATCAACAACGGGATTTCCATGCTGTCGGGGGGAAACACGGTGGTGTTCAACGTCCACCCCTCCGCCGAGAAGTCCTCCCATGCCTGCGTCAGCCTGATCAACGACGCCATCGTGGAGGCGGGTGGACCGGAGAACTGCATCGTGGCGGTGGCCCGTCCCACCATCCAGTCGGCCCAGGCGCTGATGAAGCACCGAGGGTTGCGGCTGCTGACGGTCACCGGGGGACCTGCCGTCGTTCGGGAGGCGATGAACTCGGGCAAGAAGGTCATCGCCGCAGGCCCTGGGAACCCCCCGGTGGTGGTGGATGAGACCGCCGACATCGACGCCGCCGGCAAGGGGATCGTGGCGGGGGCTTCCCTGGACAACAACATCGTCTGCATCGTGGAGAAGGAGATCTTTGCGGTGGCCTCCATCGCCGATTCCCTCAAGGCCTCCCTGGCCCGTCACGGCGCATACGAAATCAAGGGACACCAGATTCGGGAGTTGGAGAAGGTGGTCCTCAAGGATGGCCACACCAACAAGGACTGGGTGGGCAAGGACGCCTCCAAGATTCTCGCTGCCATCGGGGTGAGGGTGCAGGGAGATCCCCGCATCGTTCTCGCCGAGGTGGATCGGATGCACCCCTTCGTTCAAGAGGAGTTGCTGATGCCGGTCATCCCCATCGTCAGGGTCAAGGACGCCGATGAGGGGATTGCCTGCGCCGTTCAGGCGGAGCACGGTTTCGGCCACACCGCCTGCATGTGGAGTCGCAACATTGAGGTCCTCCACAAGATGGCCCGGGTCATCAACACCTCCATCTTCGTCAAGAACGCTCCTAGTTACGCGGGGTTGGGGATGGGAGGGGAGGGATATACCTCGTTCACCATCGCCTCTCCCACCGGGGAGGGTCTGACCACCGCCGTTCACTTCACGAGGGAGCGCCGCTGCACCCTGGCGGGTTATTTCCGCATCATCTGACCAGTTCTTCGGGTCAGGAGGCTCTTCTCCACCGTGCCCCTGCCATCCCTTTTTTCCCTTGGGTCAGCCGACCCCGCCATCGGGTTGCTGGAGCTCTCCAGCATCGCCCGGGCGCTGCGGGTGGGAGATGAGATGGTCAAGAGAGCCGCTTGCCGGGTGCTGCTGGCGGAACCGGTCTCTCCGGGGAAGTTCCTTATCCTCATTTCTGGAGAGGTGGCGGTGGTGGACGAGTCCTTTCGGGCCGGGGTGGAGGCGGCGGGGGAGCATCTCCTGGATCGCTTGTTTCTTCCCGGAGTTCATCCCCAGATCCTCCCTGCCATTGAGGGAACCCTTCCGCTCGTGTCGGTGGACAGCTTGGGGGTGGTGGAGACGGGCACCGTGGCGGCGGCGGTAGTGGCGGCAGATGCGGCGTGCAAGGCCACCTCGGTCCATCTCCTGGAAATGAGACTGGGGGCGGGAATCGGTGGCAAGGGAGTGTTCACCTTGACGGGCATCCTGTCGGACGTGGAGGCCTCGGTGGAGGCCGCTTGGGGATCCATCGGGGAAGAATCCCTGCGGATCCATCGGGAGATCATCCCCCGCCCTCATGGGGACTTCCAGGGCCGACTTCGATGAGGCAGACTGGCGTTCCCCGGGTTGAGTCCTGAGGGGGCAGAGGATCAGGCAATCATGGAACTGGCACGGGTCATCGGCACAGTGGTCGCCACCCAAAAGTCACCGGGAATGGAGGGGATCAAACTTCTGATCCTGCAGCCTCTGGATGAAACCCTGCACGAAGCGGGGGAGCCTTTTGTGGCCTGCGATCCTCTTCAGGCGGGACCGGGGGACGTGGTGTGGTGGGTCACCGGGCGAGAGGCCGCTCTGGCCCTGCCCATCACCTTCGTTCCGGTGGATGCCTCGGTGGTGGCCATCGCTGATCGGGTGGACGCCAAAAGGCCTCCTCCCCAACCGGTTTCGGGGTACCGATCCACTGCTCAGGGAGGAGCGCCATGATTTTGGGAAGGGTGCTCGGGACCTCGGTCGCTACCGTGAAGCATCCCGTCTACATCGGTTGCAAGGTGCTGGTGGTGCAGGGCATTCGCGCCGATGGCACCCACAAGGGAATCCCCTTTTTGGCGGTGGACAGCGTGCAGGCCGGGGAAGGGGATGTGGTGCTGGTGGCCCGGGAGGGAAATGCGGCACGACAAGTTCTCGGAACCGATGATGATCCGTTTCACTCGGTGGTGCTGGGTATCGTCGACACCCTCGATATTTGAGGGGCGACCGATCTCCACCCTGATGCGTTCATGAGCACCTACCTGGTCACCGGCGGAGCCGGCTTCATTGGCAGCCACCTGGTGGACCACCTCCTCTCCCGGGGGGACCGGGTCTGGGTGGTGGATGATTTCAATCCCTACTACGACCCCGCTTTGAAGAGGGCCAACCTGGCGCCCCACCTGGGGAATCCCCTCTTTCACCTGGTGAAAGGGGATCTTTCCGATCCCTCTACCCTCCCTGCTGTCCCCGAAGGGCCGGTGGAGGCGGTCATCCATCTCGCCGCTCGGGCCGGTGTCCGCCCTTCGGTGGAGGATCCCGTCCTCTACGCCAGGGTCAACGAGGTGGGCACGGTGCAACTTCTGGAGTGGGCTCGGGCAAGGGGCATCCGTCGCTTCATCCTGGCCTCCTCCTCCTCGGTGTATGGGGTTTCTTCCCGCGTCCCCTTCCGGGAAGACGATCCCGCCGACCGCCCCATCTCCCCCTACGCGGCATCCAAGAGGGCCGCCGAACTCCACGCCGCCGCCTTTCACCATCTCTACGGCATGTCAGTGGTCTGCCTGCGCTTCTTTACCGTCTATGGGCCCCGGCAACGCCCCGATCTGGCCATCGCCTCCTTCGTCCGCCGCATCGAGAGTGGAGAGGTCATCAACGTCTATGGGGACGGCTCGTCGGCCCGGGACTACACCTTCATCGACGACACCCTGGCGGGAATCTTCGCCGCGGTGGAGTGGACCGCCGCCGCCGAGCCTCGCTATTCCATCTTCAACCTGGGCAATTGCCGCACCGTCACCCTGGCCCGGATGGTGGAGGTGATCGAAGAAGCCCTGGGGAAGAAGGCCCGCATTCAGGTCCTTCCCCAACAGCCGGGGGACGTTCCCATCACCTGGGCCGATCTGGAGAGGTCCCGGGAACTCCTGGGATACGACCCCAGGGTGCCTTTTGAGGAGGGAATCGCTCGGTACGTGGCTTGGTTCCGGGCCCGGTAGCTACCGTGGAGAAGGGCTGGGAGGGGGAGAGTCACCGGGGATGATGGCGGGGGCGGGAGCTGAGGACGGGGGAGCGGGAGCAGCGGGGGAGGTGCCCGCAGCGGAGGCCCCAGAAGCGGGGGCGGCTTCGGGGGAGGCGGCCGCTCCAGTCCCTGTAACCATTCTCCACACTTCCTGGGACTCGGCCAGCTCGTCGAAGGGGAGGGTGCGATCCTCGTCCGAACAGCAGGTCTGCCAGCCGCTCAGGAAATAGGGTTCGGGTTTGGCCACCCAGGCGGGGAGGGAGGTCAGGGGAATCTTCACATCGATGGTGTGGCCGATCTGGAAGCAGGCGGGGATCACCTTGCCCTCCTTCTCGTTCAAGGCGCTGATTTCACAGGAGGCGTCCGCCGACCGGGTCTTGATGTCGATGGTCACCATGTCGGGCTGCCTCTCCAACCACACCCGCAGATCCGGCACCGATTCGGGGGAGGTGAGGGGGCCCTTGAGCTTCCAGCGGAGATAGACGCTGCCCCCGTCGGTGACCGCCAGAGCCCATTCCAGATCTGCAGCAGGCGGGCCTTTCTGGTCCCCCTCGACATCCTTCAGGACCGGTTTCCACCCGTCGAGAACCGCCATGGGACCGCCGGTGGCCACCGCAGCCGCCGGAGCCACCTCCTGTGGAGAGGGGGTTGCTGGAGCCTGAGAAGCGGTCAGAGGGTCCACGCTGGTGCAACCCGAAGAGGCCAGGGAGACCCCGCAGACGAGGAAAAACAAAGAGGAGCGCAGGAAAATCAACATGCCGGGAAGGTATGCTCCCCGAGCGATCCCCGTCAACTCGGAGGCAATCTCAGAAGGGGGATTCCGTCACCGGAAGCCCGGTTTGGGATAGACTGCTTCCCATGAGCCTGATGGACACTCTTCGAGAATTTTTCCTCTTCTTGCGGGAGCGAAAGGCGTGGTGGCTCACCCCCATCCTCGTCATCCTGCTGTTGATGGCAGCGTTCATCATCGTGGCCGAGAGTTCCACGGTCCTCCCGTTTGT
>CAYRTW010000259.1:0-7571 GCA_964426935.1 uncultured Rickettsiales bacterium | reverse complement strand
CTGAAGGCGACGGAGGAGCCCCCCTCGGTCACCACCACGGCGGGCGGCAGTGGCGGCCGGGTGGACACCGGGGGGCTCGCAGAGGGCACCCGGCCCTTGCCACCGGCAGGTGGCCGCGACGGTGGGTTCGGAGGGAGGGCGTCGGACTCGTCGTAGGATGGCGGCGGCTTGCTCGCGCGGCCCAGTACGAGCACCAGGGCGAGGACGGCGACCATCGCGCCCGTGATGCAGAGGATGGCGGGCGCGAGTTCCAAGGATCCACCGGTGGCGCGAAGGGCCAGCCGGATGCTCGCCCACGTGGGCATGACATTAGCATACATAGACCGAATCGAGTAGTCCCTGCGGACGCGGTTCTGACAGCGGCGCGGTCAGGACAGACCAGCGCCAAGCGGTTCCCGACCAGCGGCGATGGGACGTGGCCGCCCCACTTGCCACCTTCGACTATCGCGTGCGCGTTGACCGTCATGGCGGCCACCAGGCGGCGGCCGAGCGCGTGCTCGTCACCGGCGCGGAAGCCGACGCCATGTAGCCGAGCATCGCGGAGGTGAAGCGCTTCACCTACAGCCGGGCTTCACCGCGGACCTTCGGCCTCCGCACCCCCTCGTCCCTGATCTCGATGCTCCATTGTCGACATGACCCCTTTGGTGGGCCGGAGGGATCCTGGTGACCTGAAATCAAGGTTGGACGAAGATCGGAAGGGCCCCGACATGGGGGCAGGAGGGAGACGAACGGATCATGGCCGCGCCATCCACGTCCAACGCCGGCACAGCCAGGCGCTACTTGAGGACGTCTGGCCGTGCGACGAAGACGTCCGGAAGCTCTTTGACACAGGCCATGCGCGCACATATCCTGTGGACATGAACCTCACACTTTCGATCGACGAAGCACTGGCCGAGCGCGCCCGGGCGGTCGCCGCCGGCCGCGGTAAGAGCCTCAACCAGCTGGTGCGGGACCTCCTGGAGGCCGAGACGGGCATCCACGACGGCGCGGCGCGCGCCCGTATCCTCGATGAACTCTGGGCTACCTCCACCGGTCACTCCGGGGGGGCGCCCATCCGCCGCGAGGATGCCTACGAAGGTCGCTTGAAGTGAGCGTCTTCTTCGACACGAACATCCTGCTCTACGCGGACGATGCCGATGCAGGCGCCAAGACCGCGATCGCCCGCGAGCTCCTCCGCAGTTCGATGGCAGAGCGCACGGGGGTGGTATCCACCCAGGTGCTCCAGGAGTTCTATGTCAACGCGAGGAAGAAGCTGCATCTCGACGGCGCGGCCGCTCGGGCTCGGATCGAGGTCTACCTCGGTTTCGACGTGGTGACGGTGACACCCGCACTCTTGCTCGCGGCTGTGGACCTCAACCGACTCGACGTGGTTTCCTTCTGGGACGCGCTCGTCATCCGCGCCGCAGAGCACGCCGGCTGTGACACGCTGTTCTCCGAGGACCTCCAGGCAGGTAGGCGGTTCGGTCCCGTCCGCGTCGTCAACCCGTTCGCCTGAGGGCCGGGCTCCTGGCCCTTGGCCTCCTCACCCCCTCTGCCTCCACCCGCACCCGATAGCGCGCCGATGATCCCTTTGGCGGGCCGGAGGGATCATGGTAGTCCGCCACGATGTGAAGGTGTTCGCTTGATTTCGGGTCGCATGTCCCCATCGGCCCGCCATATGAGCGCTTCGGGGCGGTCCCTACCGAGGACGGTCCCCCGCCTCGGCGAACAGGGCAACCCCGGCCTCCCTGTCCTGGTCCTCTCCCCGGGAAAGAACCGCCGGCAGGACGGCGGGAAGAGTCAAAGACGACGGGACCGCCCGAGCCGCCCCGTCCGGCAGCCTTTCCACCCTCACCCCATCGGGGAGGAGGAGGAACCCGCGCCCGGCCATGGCTTTTTCCGCAAACTGGCGCAGAGCCGTCGCCGCCTCCTCGGGGGAGAGACCTCCCCGAATCATTCTCTCCAGCAGGGCCGGGCGCAGGGGCTCGGAGCGGCGGGGGCGAACGTCAGCGGCCGGGCAGAGGTCCAAGGGGAGGTGGATGGGTCCCGAGCTGCGGACCAGACGGGAGAGCCCCCGCATCCACAGGGACACCAGCAAGGCCGCCATCTCCTCCGATCTCTTCTTCCCTCTGTCCCTGGCGCTGGCCTCCAGGGATTCGGAGAGGTGCTGGCGCAGGGACTCCTGAGCGTAGGGAGAGGCGCGTTCCAAGGCCTCCCGGTCCACCCCCAGGAGAGAAGACATCATCTTTGCGGCGTCGGACACCCAGGCTTCGGAGACCTCGCTCCCCTCCCTGGCCACCTGGGCCGCCATTGCCGGGCGAAGGGCCTGGTCCATGGCCATTGCCAGGGCATCAAACCGTTCGTCGTCCCCCGCCGCCCTGCCTCTCTCTTCCGATTCCGCGTCCGCCTGAGAAGACTCGCCGACGACCCGCATGGTACCTCCTGCTCTGCGATTCCAAGGGGTGATGTTTCTCAACCCCGTGATTCACGCTTCCGGTTCGGCCGCCAACAGGACGCCGATGGCCCTACTCTCTCCTTGTCGGAGGAGGGGGGAGGATCGTGACGCCCCGGAATCAGGAACTGCAAATTTCTTTGGGTGTCGCCTGAGGGCGGGTCTTGCCGGAAGCCTCTGTCGGGGGGAGGATCGGCCCTCCTCTTCTCCTCGACCTCAGGAGGCCCCCATGCAGCCCTTTTCCGTCGAAACTCGCGGCCCCGCCACCTGGGTCCTCCTCCATCACGGCAAGGTCAATCCCCTGGGACCCGACATGGTTTCCGCCCTGACCGATCTGGCCTCCCAACTGGCCCCTGGCACCGGCCCGGTGGTTCTGGCCTCCGCCGCCCGGGTGTTTTCCGCCGGCCTGGATCTCCCCGCCCTGGCTGCCCACTCCCCCGAGGCCTTCCTGGCCTTCATGACCGACTTCGATGCCATGATCACCGCCTGGTTCACCCTCCCTCGCCCCCTCCTCACCTGTGTCTCCGGCCACGCCATCGCCGGCGGGTGCATCCTGGCTCAGACCGGGGATCTCCGCCTGGGGGCTCGGGGTTCCTATCAGGTGGGAGTGACCGAGGTGGAGCTGGGAGTGCCTTTCCCGGCGGGGCTGACCCGGATGTTTCAGGCTCAAATGGGGGAGAGAACCGCCTTCCACCTCACCGCCCTGGCCTCTCTGTACGGCCCGGAGGAGGCGCTGTCCTTGGGTATGTTCGATGCTCTGTGCGACGACGTGGAGAAGGAGGTTCAAGCTCGCGCCGAATCCCTTGCCCGTCTGCCCGCCGACGCCTACGCCCGCAACAAGCGCCTTCACCGCGCCTCCATCGCCGCCGAGATGGCCCGGTTGGACCGGGAGCACCTCCCCGAATTCGCCGAGCAGTGGTTCTCCCCCCTGGCCCAGGCCAAGAGGGGGGAGGTGTTGGCTCGACTGGCGGGAAGCAAGCCCAAGTAGTCATTCTTGCTCATATTTTTTGAACTCCCCGGGCCCCGATCCCGGAAGAGAGGAGGGCTTCAGGTTCCGCCCCAGCTCCTCCACCAGCCTCTCCAACCCCTCGGGGGTGAAGGCCTGGGGAATCCTCTCCCGAGCGGTGGATTCGGGCAGGTAGCGAAACCTCTCCACCGAGACCTCCCCGTCTCCCCTCACCCTCACCTCGCTGTACCGCTTCCCCCGCATCTCTTCGGGGCGGGAGCGAAGGATCGCTTCTCCATGGGCCTCGTCCACCTCATGGACCTTCAACCGCTCCGGGAGGCCAGGAAGGTGGCCGGCCAGAGACTCGGCCCGCCGCCGCAGCCCGTCCGTTCCCGGAGACACCGGGCGGCCCCGAGCGGTCAATTTCTCCAGGGAACAGCCATGGGCGCTGGCTCCGTTCACTTCCGCCTGGACGGAGAACCCCTCTTCCTCCACAACGACGACGCGGGGGAACTCCCCCTCGCCTCCTTCGGCAATGCCCTTCCACAGATTTTGTCCCGCCGTCGTCGTCACGCTCTCTCCATCATCCGGGAACGGCTCCGCCGCCCTCAGGACATGAACGTTTGGGAATGCTCCTTGCCATCGTGGTGGAGCACCACCTTCTTCCCCTCCAGGATCGTCTCCACATGCACCGGCCTTCGCCACAGGGAGGCCAGATTCCGAAGGGTCACCAGGGCCTGATCGGTTTTCAGCTCCAGCCCCTCGTGGATGTGTCGCAGATACAGCTCCCCGCGATTATCGTGATTTCCATTTTCCACCATCATGCGGGGCTGACCATGATGGGTGAGCATGGTGAGGAGCTTGTTCTTGACCTCTCGAAAATCCCGGCTCTCGATCTCGTATTGGTGGGAGGTTTTGTTGAATCCGTATGCAAAAAAGCCTTGGCGACGGCAGAATTCCTCGGTGAGGAAGGTGTCCACGAACAGCAGATCGTTCATCACCTTGCGAACCTCGAACACCTTCTGAAGCCCCAATCCGGCATTCTGGTCCCAGGTCGCCCGAGCCCCCAACTCGTCGCATTCCTCCCACTCCTTCCCGAACCTCCCCCGGTTCCAACGGTCTTCAACGTCCCGAAACAGCTCCACCCCCAGCTTGTAAGGGTTGAGCTGCCCCCGGCTCATGGCCACGGTGCCGGAGTGGTGATCGGCGTACTCCACGATCTCGGCGTCGGTGGCCAGTTTCCCGGTCATCATTCGGGTGTGCCAGAAGGTGGCCCATCCCTCGTTCATGATCTTGGTCTGGGCCTGGGGAGCAAAGTACAGAGCCTCCTTGCGGATGATCTGGAGAATGTCCTGCTCCCAGGGGCGCAGGGGGGCGTTCTCCAGGAGGAACAGGAGCACATCCCTCTCCGGCTCTCGGGGAAAGGGTCCCGGCTCCTGGGAGGCTCGTTGGGCGTCTTCCTGCTGTTTCAAAATCAGCTCGGGAGGATTGATGAAGGATTCCATGTACCTGCGATTGTTCTTCAGCTTGAAGTCCCCCGCCTCGGGCAGGGGAGTTCGATCCTCTTCGTCGTCGTCAAAGCGAGCGGGGGCAAACTCCCCCGAGGGCTCCGCCCTCCTCTTGATGCCGGAAGAATGGGGATCGATGAGATTCTCCAAGGAAAGGCAGGCATCGATGAACGCCTCCACCTTTTCCACCCCCACCCGGTCGATATGCCTCCTGACTCGGGTGGCATGATTGGCCATCTCATCCACCATCTTGCGATTGGTGCCGGCAAAGAACAGGTTGTTCTTGAAGAAGTCGCAATGGGCATAGACATGGGCCATCACCAGCTTCTGGTCCATATCGGAGTTGCTGTTCATCAGGTAGGCGTAGCAGGGGTCGGTGTTGATTACCAGCTCGTAAATCTTCTGGAGCCCGTAGGTATATCCCTTGGAAAGCTGTTCGTACTCCATGCCAAATCGCCAGTGGGGATAACGAGTGGGAAACCCGCCGTAGGCCGCCACCATGCTCATTTCCTCGTGATCCACCAGCTCAAACACCACCTCGAAGAAGTCCAGTCCCACCGACTGGGCATGGGCCCGCACCTCCTTCTGAAGGGAGGCCAGCGTCTCGGGAAGCCCCTTGTGGAAATGGATGTCGAATCGATCCCCGCCCCGGCCTTCACTCATGGTCACCTGCCCTTCCCCAGGAAATCCTGGATGGACTGCATGATGCCGTCCCGATCCTCGATCTTGGACACCACCACCCTCTCATCGGTGCCCAGATGGGCGGTCAGGTCGTGAATGAACTGACCACTCCCGTATTCGCTCTCCACCTGGCCGTAACAGAACTGGTTGATCCGGGGAAGAAGCTGATTTTTCAGAAGATTCATGCACTCCCGGGTGTCCGCCCCCGACCAGTTGTCTCCGTCGCTGAAGTGAAACAGGTAGGTGTTCCATTCTTGGGGGTCATAGTCGGCATCCAGGATCTTCCCCGCCAGCTTGTAGGCCGACGAGATCAGGGTGCCGCCACTCTCCCGGGTGTGAAAGAAGGTCTCCCGGTCCACTTCCCGGGCGGAGGCGTCGTGGACGATGAATCGGGTGGCCAGACCTTTGTAGTTATGGGCCAGCCAGGCGTCGATCCAGAAGGCCGCCGACCTCACGATTTCCTTCTGCTCATCCCCCATGGAGCCGGACACGTCCATCATGTACACGATGACCGCACAGCTATCGGGGAGCTTGACTGACTTCCAGGATCGATACCGCTTGTCCTCCTTGATGGGGATCACCCGGGGCCTTTCGGCGCTATAGGTCCCCGACGAGATCTGCCTCTTCAATGCCTCCCGATAGGTTCGCTTGAAGTGGCGAAGAGACTCGGGCCCATGCTGGGAAATACCGGTGTAGACGTCTTTCTCCGCCACCACGTTCTTCTTTCCCCGGGGCTGGATGCGAGGCAGGGCCAGCTCCTCTCCCAGGATCTCCGCCAACTCGGAAATGGACACATCCACCTCGATGAGATGCTCCCCCTCGGCGCTTCCCGCCTGTCCCGAGCCATCTCCCTCTCCTTGCCCCAGAGGGTCCCCCACGTCCCCCTCACCGGCACCCACGCCACCGGTCTGGTTGCGGCCGTGGCGAAACCGGGGAAGCTCGATCTGAGGAAGGGGAATCGACACAAAGTCTTTGCCCTGCTTGCCGATCAGCTCCCCGGAAGACATGAATTTCTTCAGGTCTCCCCGGATGCGACCCCGAATGATTCCCTTGAACCGGTTGAGATCGCTGTCGATGTTGAGGATGGGCATGGCAGGAATCCCAAGGGCCGGGGAACAGGGCCTTCCCCGGAGGAAGAGAGGGTTTCAGAGGGGGAAGGGTTTCAGCGGGTGTCTCCTCGGGCAAAGATGCTGGCCACGTAGTTCAGCACGTCGGTGGCGGAGGCGTCGTTGTATCCGTAGTTCTGGATCAATCGGGTCTTCACGATGTCGATCTTTTCCTGGGTTTCCTTGTCCATCACATTGGACACCAGGGAGGTGAGCTTGATGGAGTCTTTTTGATCCTCAAACAGCTTCAGCTCCAGGGCTCGGTGTAGCCTCTCGTTCATCTTGTAATTGAACTGCTTGCCCTCGATGGCCAGCGCCCCGATGTAGTTCATGATTTCTCGACGAAAATCGTCCTTGCGGCTGTCGGGAATCTCGATCTTCTCCTCCACGGAACGCATCAGCCTCTCGTCGGGGTCCTCATATTGACCGGTGTACTTGTTGCGGATGCGCTCCTTCTGGGTGTAGGCCTTTACGCTGTCGATGTAGTTGGCGCACAGGCGGGTGATGCCTTCCTCGTCGGCGGAGATGGCCTTTTGCACTTCGGTTTTCACGATGTTTTCATACTCCTTCTTCACTTCCCCCAGCAGCTCACGATAGCGCTTGCGGACCTCTTCGTCGGCGATGAGGGAGTGGTTCTTCAGGCCGCTCTCCAGCTCGTTCATCACCATGAAGGGGTTGACCGCGTCGGCCTCGTCGTTGACCAGGGCGTTGGAGATCTTGTCCTGGACGTAGCGGGGAGAGATCCCCTCCATCCCTTCCCTCTGCCCCTCCTTGCGGAGCTCCTTCACGTTGTCTTCGGTGTATCCAGGAAGGCTCTTGCCGTTGTAGAGCTTGAGCTTCTGCATCAGGGTGAGGTTGGCCTTCTTGGGCTCCTGCAGACGGGTGAGGATGGCCCACAT
>CAYRTW010000258.1:0-7626 GCA_964426935.1 uncultured Rickettsiales bacterium | reverse complement strand
TGCGATGGTAGCTTCGACGAGGGCTTCCCCACTGTCACCTACTACGCCGACTCCGATCAGGACGGCTACGGCCGCACCGACCGCACCCGCACCTCCTGCACCGGCGCTCCTGCGGGCTATGTGGTGGCGAGTGGCGATTGCGCCGACAACAACGCCAACATCAATCCCGGTCATGCCGAGGCCTGCAACGGCCTGGATGATGACTGCGATCTGACCGTCGACGACGGTCTCTCCTTTGTCACCTACTACGCCGACCCGGACGGGGATACCTACGGCGACGCCGGTTTCCCCCTCTCCTCCTGCGCTGGCGCCCCCCTGGGATACACCGCCATGATGGGGGATTGCGACGAAGGCAATGACGACATCAACCCTGGCTCCACCGAGCTTTGCGATGACTACGACAACGACTGCGACGGCAGCGTCAACGAAGGTTTCGTCACCCTCCCCTACTACCTGGACTTCGACGGGGACGGCTACGGAGACAGCACCTTCGTGATGGAATCCTGCGACGGCGCCCCCGCCAACCACGTCCTGATGGACGGGGACTGCGACGAGGGAGACGTCACCATCCATCCCGCTGCCGAGGACCTCTGCGCCGACGGCGAGGACTCGGATTGCGACGGCGACTTCTCCGATGGCTGCGACGCCACTCCTGCCTACGGCGATGTGTTGATCTCCGAGATTCTCCAGAATCCCTCGGCGGTCTCCGACTCCATGGGAGAGTGGTTTGAGCTGTACAACATGACCGCAGCTTCCATGTCTCTCACCGGCCTGACCTTCTACGACATGGGGGGAGAGTCCTTCACCGTCACTTCAGCCCTGTCCCTGGCCCCCGGTGACTACGCCATCTTCGCCAACAACGCCAACCCCCTCACCAACGGTGGGGTGGTACCCGATTACACCTACTCGGGCTTCATGCTGGGTAACGCCGCCGACGCGATCATGATCGAGGACGAAGACACCAACGTCGTGGACTACGTGGCCTACGACGGGGTGGGTGTGGCAGGAGGCGGATTCCCCGACCCCAACGGCGCCTCCATCGGTCTCTCTCCGACCATGTTGGACGCCGACGCCAACGACATGGGTGTCAACTGGTGTGCCTCCACCTCCGCCTTCGGGATGGGGGATCTGGGGACTCCCGGTGCCGCCAACGACTCCTGCGAAGTGGTGGATCTGGATGACGACAACGACGGCTTCACCACCGATAACGACTGCGACGATGGGGATCCCCTGATCAATCCCGGAGCGTCTGACATCTGCGTGGACGGCATCGACAACGACTGCGATGACCAGGTGGACGAAGGCTGCTACGCGCTTCCCGGCTCCGGCGACCTGGTCATCACCGAGATCATGGCCTCTCCCTCGGTCGGCGACGACGGGGAGTGGTTCGAAGTGGTGAACGTGTCCGGTGTGCCTCTGGATCTGACGGGGATGGACATCCTGTCCGATCCGGCCGAGTCCCACACCATCATGGATTCCCTCCTGGTGGATGTGGGCGGGGTGCTGGTCTTTGGCATGAACGAGGACACCAACGTGAATGGCGGGGTCTACCTGGACTATGAGTACGGCGCCGACATCACCCTTGATAGCCCGAATGATGCAGTGGCTCTCTTTACCGGTGGGGATCTCATCGACGAAGTGGATTACACCCCCGGCACCTTCCCTCACCCGACCGGGGCCTCCATCAGCCTCGATCAAGGGGTGTTCTCCGTTGCGATCAACAACGTCGGTGTCAACTGGTGCGCCGCCATGTCCTCCTACGGGGGGGATCTGGGCACTCCCGGTGGCGACAACGACGACTGCCAGTTGGTGGATGCGGATCTGGACTCGTTCGTGGCTGCTGAGGACTGCAACGACAGCAACGCCGCCGTCAATCCTGCCGCCGACGAGGTCTGCGATGGCATCGCCGACAACAACTGCGACGGGGTGATGGATGCCGCAGAGGCCAACACAGACGGGGATGGGTTCAGCGTCTGTGCCGGAGACTGCAACGACGCCGACATGAACAGCTATCCGGGTGCCCCCGAACTATGCGATGGGGCCGACAACGACTGTGATCTGGCCATCGACGATGGGGTGTCCCTGGTGACCTACTACCAGGACAGCGACACCGACGGGTACGGCAACGCCAGCATGTCCCTGGAGGTCTGTGGGGCCGCCCCGGGAGGCTATGTCGCCAATGACGACGACTGCGACGACAATGAGGAGTTGGCCAACCCCGGTCTGACCGAGGTTTGCGACGACGGCATCGACAACGACTGCGACAACACCGCCAACGGCTGCGGCCTGGTGGGTGAGTTCGACCTGTCGGAGTTCGATTCCAAGCTCATCGGTGAACTGGCCAACGACAACCTGGGGTACTCGGTGTCTGCCGCTGGAGACGTGGACAACGACGGCTTCGACGACATCATCGTAGGTGCTCCTGGAGAGGACACCGCCGGTTCCGCTGCCGGTGCCGTCTACCTGTTCCTCGGTCCCGTCACTGGGGTCGTGGATGCCTCCACCGCCGACGCCAAGATCACCGGCATCGCTGCTGGCGACCAGTTCGGATACTCGGCGGCGGGAGTGGGCGACATCAACAACGATGGCTTCGATGATATCGCCGTAGGAGCCCCCTTCAACGACACCGCTGCCGCCAACGCTGGAGCCGTCTACGTCTTCCGCGGTCCCTTCTCCGGCACCATGTCCGCCTCCACCGCCGGCGCCATCCGCACCGGTCAGGTGGCCAACGACAACGCCGGGGTGTCGGTCGCGGCGGCGGGCGACGTCAACAACAATGGCAACGACGACATCCTGGTGGGAGCCAACCTTCAGGACGTCGGTGGAGCCAACAGCGGCGCCGCCTACCTGCTCTATGGCAACCTGACCGGCACCGCATCTCTGTCCACCGCAGGGTGGAAGGTCAACGGCGCGACTGCCCAGGATCGATTGGGGACCAGCGTGGCGGGCATCGGTGACATCAACAACGATGGCTTCGATGACCTCCTCCTGGGTGCTCCTCAGAACGATGGGGCCGCCACCGACGCCGGGGCTTCCTACTTGTTCCTGGGAACCGCCACCCTCACCGGCACCGTCTCCGCCACCACTGCCAACGCCATCTTCCGGGGAATCGCTGCCAGCGACAACTCGGGAACCTACGTGGCGCAGGCCGGGGACGTGAACGATGATGGTTTCGCCGATTTCCTGATCACCGCACCCAACGAGGACTCCGGCGGCAGCGCTGCGGGCGCCACCTACCTGTTCGCAGGGGGCATCGCCTACACCGGAACCATGTCGGTCTCCACCGCCACCGCCATCTTCATCGGCGAGAATGCCGGCGATCTTTCTGGCCTTCAGGCGGACGGTGTGGGAGATCTCAACGGGGACGGTTTCGGCGACCTTCTCATCTCCGGCCGTGGTCTGGATGTGGGGGGAACCGATTCAGGTGGCGCCTATATCGTGTATGGACCGGTGACGGGAACCTTGGACCTGTCCCTGGCGGATGCTCGGTTTATCGGTGAGTTCTTGGGTGATGACTCAGGCTTCTCCTTGTCCCACGCCGGTGACCTGGATAACGACGGGAAGATGGACCTGCTCATCTCCGGCTATCACGAAGACTCCGGTGGGGCTGGTGCCGGCGCCTGCTACGTCTTCTACGGTCAGCTTCCCTTCTAGTTCCTGATGAGATGCGGGGGGGCCCTGTCTTCAGGGTCCTCCCGCCCTCCCCTTCTTCCCCTCCGAAATTCCCCCCATTCCTGCTCTCCGGCGGCCTTCCTGGCTCCTGTCTCCCGTTCTCCGCCCTCCTCTCCCCCGCTCGCGCTACAATCCAGTCATGAGCCTCCCCGCTGAACCCGCCTTGGCTGCCACCCTGCATCGGACCACCTGCAACCGGGATTGCCCCGACGCCTGTTCCATCCTGGCCACCGTCGAAGGGGGAAAGGTCACCCGGCTGCAGGGGGATCCCACCCACCCCATCACCCAAGGCTTCCTCTGCTACCGCACCTCCCGCCTCTTGGACACTCCCTATTATCGAGAGCGCCTCACCACGCCCCTGTTGCGCCAGGGAGACGAATTCGTGCCCATCGGTTGGGAGGAGGCCCTGGCCCTGGCCGCCGATCGCCTGAGAGCCATCCGCCGGGAATCGGGCCCCGCTGCCATGTTCCATTATCGCAGCGGCGGTTCCTTGGGGATGGTCAAGGCAGTCTGTGATCGCTTCTGGGAGGCGTGGGGGCCGGTTACCGTCAAGCGCGGAGACATCTGCTCGGGAGCGGGGGATGCCGCCCAGGAACAGGACTTTGGAGAACGGGAATCCTCCGACCTCTTCCAACTTTACAACGCCCGAAACATCCTCCTGTGGGGCAAGAACGCCTATGTCTCCTCCCCTCACACCGTCCCGGTCCTCAAGGAGGCCCGCCGGCGGGGGGCGGAGTTGACCCTCATCGACCCGGTACATCACCAGACGGCCACGTTGTGTCGGGGATTCGTCCAGCCCCGCCCGGGAGGGGATTTTGCCCTGGCGATGGCGGTGGGACGGGTGCTGTTTGCCCGAGGATGGGTGGACCCTGGCGGCGCGAGTCGATGCTTGAATGTCCATGAGTTTCAAGAACTTGCCGAGTCCTGCTCCCTGTCGGGCTGGTGCGCTGATGCGGATGTCACCGAAGAAGAGGTGACAGACCTGGCCTTTCGCTTGGGCCCGGGAAAGCCCTGCTCCGTCCTCATCGGTTGGGGAATGGGGCGCAGGGGAAATGGAGCGGGAATCATTCGGGCCATCGACGCCCTGGTGGCTCTGACTGGAAACCTGGGGATTCCCGGAGGAGGGGCCTACTATTATTGGAAACGCCGGGGGGCATTCGACACCTCCTGCGGGATGGCGGAGATCCCACCCCCTCGTACCGTGTGTGAGCCTCGATTTGGAGCTGACGTCCTCGCTGCGGCTGAGCCCCCCATTCGGGCGGTGTGGATTACTGCGGGAAACCCGGTGGTGATGCTCCCCGAATCCCTCACCACGGCGGAGGCACTGGCCAGCCGGGAGTTTGTGGTCGTGGTGGATTCGGCCCTGACCGACACGGCACGTCTCGCTCATCTGGTGCTGCCTACCACCACCTTGCTGGAGGCGGATGATCTCCTGGGGGCCTACGGACACCACACTCTGGGGGTGGCACGGCCGGTGCTGGGACCCCCATCCGAGGTGCGTTCTGATCTTCAGATCGTCCAGGGATTGGCTACTCATTTTGGCCTGGAAGAAGTCGTGGCGGGAACGGCTAAAGAATGGAAGGAGCGTATCCTCGCCCCTCGCTTGGGGCCTCAGGGAATCACCTTGGAAAAAATGGAATCCGAGCCGGTTCGCAATCCACTGGCGGCGGAGGTCCTGTTTGCGGATGGCCGCTTCCCCACGCCCTCGGGCAAGGTGGAGTTGGTGGTGAAAGCGCCGGAGGAGTTGGAGGGGAAGGACCCCTTGCGCCCCCTATGGCTGATGTCCCTGTCCACCAAGGAATCCCAATCATCCCAGTGGACGGGGCGCCAGGAAGGGGAGGCCTGGGCGACGGTTCACCCCGATGCGGCGCCCGGGTTCAAGGAGGGGGATGGGTGCCGGTTGGAATCGGTGGCGGGGGAGATGACGGTGCGCCTTCGCTTTGATTCCCACCAGCGCCGGGATGTGGTGCTGGTGCCCAAGGGAGGAAGCCTGCGGGAGGGACGTTGCGCCAATGTGCTGATAAGGGCTCGTCTCACCGACGCTGGAGAAGGAGGGGCCCTCTACGATGAGAAGGTGAGGATTCTCGGGTTGTGACGTGAGGGATGGGGAGGACTCCTGGCCGGGCCGGACAGGCCCGTTCTGGGAATGGGTTGGATGCAGAGGATCCCGCAAAATGCGTAGCTCGGCGGGTGAACGGCCGTAGCGCCGAAGCTGGAGGAGAGCCGAAGCGCAGGAGGGCAGGCGCGGGATGGACCGACGAAGGATTTGGTGGCTTGAGGTGGACTCGAACCACCGACCTAGCGATTATGAGTCGCTCGCTCTAACCGGCTGAGCTACCAAGCCATTCTGGGGGCGGCTTCGAGTGGTGGCTCGAAGCGGGGCGCAGTCTAGGAAAGGGAGTGGTGGGGTGTCAATGTGCTTGGGGGATTTTGTGAGGCATTTCAGGGTGCTGGTGGTGGGGGTGGCAGGGGTCGGAAGGGGCGGAAGCGTTTCGATCCCGGGGTGGGCGAGAGCAGCAGGCCCGCTTCTCCCCCTTCTGCGGGCAACCCTGAGTGGCGGTCTACCTTCACCAGCACAAAGCCGGGGGGGGTCAGCACCGGGAGGCCTCCCCCTCCTCCTTGGGGCGCTGCCGGCCCGATGAGGGGCCCGGTGAGCGCCTCCTCTTCGGCTTGGGGCTCCTCTTCCTCTTCCCCTTCAGGTCTGGTTTCCCCTGGAGTTCCCGCTACTTCCTGAACTTCAGGCTGGAGAACAACCGTGGGGATGGAGGGGGGAGGGTCTCCTTCCGCGATCCCATCCGGAGGGGCCGGGGATGCTGGTGCCTCGGGGCCAAGGGGGGTGGTGGCAATCAGGGGCGCTGGCGCATCGGGCGGTGGCGGGCTCTCGGCTGGCAGTCCTCCCGGAGGCAGGGCCGGGCCCAGGACGGCCTCTTCTTGTGAAGCCGCCGCATCGGCCAGGGGAAGGGGGGGGGCAGGATCCAGGGCGACCTGGGACGCTGCCACGGCCTGGGCCGCTCCCAGCCAGGCGGGGAGACTGCCTGAGGAACCGGCGATCCGCACCGACTTGTGGGTCATCTTGCGGTTGTCGTCGTATCCCACGTAGGTGGCCACGGTGAAGGCGTGGGTCAGATCGGCCGCCGGCCCGGCCACCACCCGGGGCACCCATCCCACGAAAGCGGAGTTTGTGTAGCTGTTGGTGGTTCCAGTCTTGCCGTACAGGGGCAGGGGCGGGGACTTTTCCCCCAGAGGATTGACCTTCCCTTCGCCGCGCCTCCCGGTACCGTATCGCATCACCCCCCTCAATACCTGTCCCATTTCGGCGGCGATGGCGCTGTCAAAGAGGGGATGGCGGACACCCTTGGCGTGGTAGAGGACTCGCCCTTCGGCGTCCTTGATCTCGGCGATGAGTCCGTAGGGTTGACCTCCTCCGTCGAAGCGGGAAGTGTGACCGTCGTGCATGGAGTCGTATACGAGAGCGATGTCCATCAGGGTCACGTCACTGCTTCCCAGCACCAGCGACAGGACAGGCTGGAGGGGGGTGAGCATGCCCGCCTGCCTCGCCATGGCCATCACGTATCGGATTCCCATGAGGGTGCGAAAGTCCCGGACCCGCTTGAGGCTGTCCCAGGCCCACAGGTCTCCTTGGGGAAGGCTGGCAAGAGTGGTGGAGATCCGCTCGGCAATGCGCCGGCTGGCATCGGCGGGCAGGACACCCCCCAGAAGAACCCGGTGGGGATCGACCAGGGCCAGGAGGGAGGCATCCTCGGGAAACTGGAGGCTCCCTTGGGAATCGAGAAGGGGAGTGCATCCGGCAGGAGGTCCCTCGCCGTATGAAAATCGGGGAGAAGGGCCAGGAAGAAGGCAATACCGGGAGACCTCCTTGGGTGGAATCCCCTCAGGATCCCGGGCCCAGGCGTGGACTGGGGCGACCCCCTCTTCCCACTCGGCAAGGAGACG